>JAKRSB010000125.1 GCA_022402525.1 Thermosynechococcaceae cyanobacterium MS004 | reverse complement strand
TGCAATCCTGCTGCTACCTGGATTTACTGGAGCAGATCCAAGGCGATCGCCCTCAAGAGTTCCGGCTTTTGCTAGGCGATGGCACTCAACAGTCTTTCCCCTCCGAGCAATACATCTATTATTTCTATCAGGTGCGCCAAGACTTCTTACGCAGGATGGCGGACTTTGACCCAGACTGTAGACCGCTGCCAGGGCAAGGCGACCACGGACGATGGCAGGCGATCGCGGATCAGCACCTCCTGGAGACTGACCATCTGTGTCAGGTGGCTAACATCACCCAGAATCAGATCCGGCGCTTGGCAGCGGCTGGGATTACGACCATGCAGCAGCTCGCTGAGGCTGAGCCGAATAGGCATATCCCAAAGCTGGATTCTACGGTCTTTCAACGTCTGGTCTGCCAAGCCCAACTTCAGAAAGATGGTGGGGCATCCGGTCAGGTGCCTTTTCGGCTGGTGCCGACCGACCCGACTAACCCCCGCAAAGGTCTAGCGCTGCTGCCCCTAGCCAGTCCCCTGGATGTGTACTTCGACATGGAGGGCTATCCACTGGTCAAGGGCGGTCTGGAGTATCTTTTTGGGGCAGTCTTTGAGGTTGATGGCGCTTACCAGTTCAAGGATTGGTGGGCGCACGATTCGGTCATGGAGAAGGCTGCGTTTGAGGGATTCATCGATTGGGTGTATCAGCGCTGGAGTGATGATCCTTCGATGCACGTTTACCACTATGCCCCCTATGAAACCACTGCAATCAAACGGCTGATGCAGCGCTATGCCACCCGTGAAGCCCAAGTGGATAATCTTCTCAGGGCTGGAGTCTTTATTGACCTCTACCAGATCGTTCGCCAAAGTCTACTGGTCGGCACCACCAGCTACTCCATCAAGTACCTTGAGCCTCTCTACGGTCGTGTCCGCGATGAATCGGTCAAAACTGCGGCTGATTCTGTGGTGCAGTATTTCCACTGGCTCCAGGTGCAGGATGGGACATCCCCCGAAGACTCAGCCATCCTCCGTGCGATTCGTGACTACAACCAGGTCGATTGCGAATCAACCCAGGAGCTGACCGACTGGCTCCGTCTCCGTCAGCAGGAAGCTGGAATCTCCTATCTACCCAAGACTGAAGGCGATACCCAAACAGAGCTTGATACCGATACTGAAGATCCAGTCGCTCAGTACGCTGAAACACTTTTGGCTCAAGTTCCGGCGATCGCCAGTCCAGAAGATGCCAAAGTGCAGGAATTGCTGGCGCATCTGCTTGAGTTTCACAGGAGGGAGAGCAAGCCTTTCTGGTGGCAGCGCTTTGCTTGGCTCCAGATGGATGAGGCCGAGCTATTCGACGAACCGGACTGCATTTCTGGAGTTCAGCGCACAGAGACACCGCCCTATCGCCTTAAGCCTAAAAGTAAGTCTTGGACGTATGATTATCAGTTCAATCCTGGCCAAGATTTACGATTAAGCCCAGGCCGTGAATGCTGGTTTGCTCCAGAAGAACCTCAAAAATCCTGCTCTCTCACTGCACTGGATACCCAAACGGGGACTCTCTCGATCTCTATCTCCGACAAGCGACTCAATGAGATTCAACAAACCCACCCCGACTGGGAACCCCCACAACGCACCAGTCTCATTGACGCGAACTTCGTCAACAGCAATGCTTTAGCCCAATCTATCCTTGAAACCGTCCAACTCTGGCAAGACACTGGCTCCCTTCAGCCTGCCCTGCGGGATTTACTCTACCGTCTTCCCCCACGCATCCTCAACCACTCAGGCCACACCATCATTCCCGATGGCATGGACTTACTCTCTGGAACCATCCAGGCGATCGCCCAGCTCGACAGCAGCCTACTCTGCATTCAAGGCCCACCAGGGAGCGGTAAAACCTACACTGCTGCCCAGGTCATTGCCCACCTGGTCGCACAGGGTAAATCCGTCGCTGTCTCTGCCAATAGCCACCAGGCGATCATCAACCTCATGGTCAAGGTCGCTGAAACCTGCGCTGAGAAATCAATCTCTCTCAAAGCCCTTAAATGTGGCGGCGAGGAGGATGAGCGGATTACTCAGGCCGGACTGGCCTGGAAGAAGGATCTGAAAGGGGGTAACCTCTCGGACTATGCCCTCTTTGGTGCTACCTCTTTTCAGCTCTGCAAGCCAGACGTTGTAGGGCAATGGGATTACCTATTCGTGGATGAGGCGGGGCAGATGTCCCTGGCCAATCTGGTGGCGATCGCTCGGTGTGCCTCTAACATTGTCTTGATGGGCGACCAGATGCAGCTTGAGCAGCCCATCCAAGCAACTCATCCCGGCGAAAGCGGTCAATCGGCGCTGGCCTATTACCTGGATGGCAAGGCAACCATTCCCCCAGACTTAGGGATTTTCCTCGACACCAGCTACCGGATGCATCCCTCGATCTGTCGCTTCATCTCCGAAGCCGTTTACGAGAATCGGCTTCAGCATCATGGTCAAACCCATGTCCATACCCTTGAAGTGACGCAGGGCTGCTCGGTAGGGCAAAACAGCGGCATTTGCTTTATCCCTGTCCCCCACGAAGGCAATTCACAACACAGCCCTGAAGAAATCCACGCCATTGATCAGTTAGTCCAGCAACTGACCGGACTGCCCTACGTGGCACAGCGTGGGCAATGCCAGGGCACCATAGAACCGCAAGACATTCTGGTGATAGCCCCCTATAACCTTCAGGTGGGCTACCTCAAGGAAAGACTGGGCGATCGCGCTCGGATTGGCACCGTTGATAAGTTCCAAGGGCAAGAAGCCCCCGTGCTGATTCTGTCCATGTGTGCCAGCAGTAGCGAATTTGTCCCTAGAGGGCTGGATTTTCTGCTCAACCGCAATCGGTTGAATGTGGCAGTGTCTCGCGCTCAATGCCTCTCGGTTGTTGTCGGTAGCCCCACTCTGGCCTCGACCTACTGTAAGTCTGTCCCCGAAATCGAGCTGGTTAATCTGTTCTGCAAACTGGTACATCGTCCTGGCCATGCTTAATGAAGCTTTTCTCGTTATCGATACAGAAGGCCGACCGCTTCTTCACCAAATCGCCGTCGTCGATCATACAGGCCGTCTTATCTATGAGGCATTCACCCCATCAAAAGCAGGCAATACGAATCCAGATTACGTTAAGCCTCTATCAACGATTCTGCATGAGCTAAGCGCTCTAAGCCGCGAACAGCTCCTCATTGCCCATAATGCTGACCATGACCGTGATGTTTTGCGGTACAGCTACGCTTCAGTCGGACTCAATCCCCCTGACTGGAAATTCGTCTGCACCTATCAGTCTGCTCGAACGCTTTTCCCAGGGATGGAAAGCTACGGCCTTGAGTATCTTGCAAAAAAACTGGAGATTGGGACAGAACGGTTTTCAGAGTACGAGGCGCATTCAGCGGCATACGATGCAAAGTATACCTACTACCTCTACCGCAGACTCCAATTAGAACAAAACCGACTCCGACTAAAGCAGCAACCCAACCCCTTCAGCAGCACACGAGTCGATTCCCCATTCCAAAGCTTCACCGATGCTCACAATATCTATGCGGCTGAGTACATTCGACTCAAATCTATCCTCATAGAGATTCAGCAGGATCCCAATGCACAAAGTAAGGGTGTAGTTGTCATTGGAGAGGCCGGAACGGGCAAAACCCATTTGATGATGCGACTCGCCCAAGATGTTCTGAGTACAAACCGCGTACTATTCGTCCGCCAACCGACGAATGCAGGGTCTGTCCAGTACCATATCTACTCGCGCATCCTCGAATCACTCATTCAAACCGCAGATGACCAAGGGCATACCCAGCTCGATTTATTGTTGATACGAAGCATCCGACAGATTCTCCGACGCATTCCAGAAACAGACCAAATTGGTAAAGACAAGGACATTCTGACCGCTCTGGAGGCTGAGTCTCTAGAAAAGCTTGGTGGTGAAACAACGGAGGTAAAACGCTCTAGATGGGATCATATCGAAAAGCGAGTCCTCGAATGGTGGGCACAACATCACTCAACCGCTGGCTATCGTCAGCAGATCCTCCACGGCATTTTGCGCTTTTGTCGCTACACAGACCCTAAACGACGAGAGATTTTTCGTCACTGGCTCTCCACTGGTGAATTGACTGATGACGAAAGTAAAACCTTTGGACTTTCTGCTTGGGACGACAACGACAACCGTGAAGAGTTCTCACTCCAGGCCACCCAGGTATTTGGTGAACTATCTCGGCTGGATCAGCCCCTGATTCTCGTCTTCGATCAGCTTGAGGGGCTTTGGCTTGAGGGAAACCGACCCATCCTGCTTCGTTTTGGCGAGGTGCTGAAGGAAATCTTCACCCATGTTCCAAATAGCCTCATCATCCTGACCCTATTCCCAGATCGTTGGAATCATTTCAAAAATGACTTTGACAGCTCGATCACTGAGCGTGTCTCCCAATATATCCTTCAGCTCAAGCGTCCCCTTCCCGAACAATTGACGGATATCCTCAATTTGAGGCTTGAGAACCTAGATACGGTAGTTTCTGAGGTTTTTACCAACGATGACCTAGAAATCATCACTAAACAGCCATCGATCCGCAATGCCCTAAATCGAGCCAATGACTTCTATGCCCATCGGATTAAGGATGTGCCCTTACCAAGCTGGGTCGAGGCAGAAGCTACCTATCCTGAACGCTCCCAAGATGTTCTCTCCCAAAGAGTTGATCGCATGGAGCAAAAACTTGATGTACTTTATGACCTCGTGAAAACCTTGATTCAGGGGCAAATCAGCAGTGCTGATGCTCCAGCAGCCCAAGCGATCGCTAAACTTGAGAACTCTGAGAATTTACCTTCATTGAGCAACCGTGGATATCAGGAAAAGCTTCGAGCTTTTCTTGAATCTGAAGCTGATGCCCTACGTCATCGATTTCGGCAGAAGCAGATCATTACCGACGATAGCGACATTGGGAAATTGCGCCAAATTTGCCAAGCCTTCCGCTGCGTTAAATCTTTAGAAGCAGGTGAACTACGGCTTGGCGGACGAATACTGCCTGTTCATATTTTGCTTCAAGACCAACGCGGTACTCGATGCATTGGCTTTTTGAATGTTAGCTCGCCTCAGTCCATCAGGGCACGGCTAGGCAATTTGAACCAGCTCGTTATAAGACACCCACAAACCACCTTCATGCTGATACGAGATGTCCAAATGGGTAGCATCCACACGCCTGCTACATTTGCCGAGTTACAGCGCTTTCAAAATGCTAGACCATCACCACCATATAAAACTCATTTTCAAATGCTTGACCTTGAAAAGCGAGTTGAGTTTGAGCTAGTCTTCAAGCTTGTTATGGATATTGTCAATCGTGACCTCGATATCCCGATGCCGGA
>JAKRSB010000124.1 GCA_022402525.1 Thermosynechococcaceae cyanobacterium MS004 | reverse complement strand
ATTTTTTTTTCCTTGGCCTTGGGAATATTAATGCCTTGAGCATCAAAAAATTCAGTCAGCACGAAGTCAGAGCGCTCTAGATGAATCCGCACATGGATGCCGCCCACAACGCCAAGGGTCTGAGAAACGTAGCGAGATAGGGGTAGGGCTGTGGCTTCTAAGTTTTGAATATGAACCCCAACCGACATCAGGCCAGAAATAAGCGATCGCGAAATCATGCGGGAGACGCTGCGCTGGTCGCGGGAAACCATCACCTGAGATCCAGGCTTGAGAGTAGAAGCATAGGCTGCACCTAACTTGACCGCAAACTCTGCCGTAATGTCCACATTGGCCAGCCCCGATACCCCCCGCTGCCCAAAAAGATGACGCGGCGCGATATTGCCCCAAATCAAGTTAATGCTTAGGGTAGCTCCTGACTCGACCTTTTTATTGGGCCAAATTTTAACGCCCTGTCTGACCTGGGCTTCCTCTCCCACCACCGACAGCGCCCCGACCACAGCCCCTTCTAAAACATGCGCCCGCCGATCTACCCGCGCACCGCGCGCAATGATACAGGCTCTCAGGCGGGTTTCATCCCCCAGAATGACCCCATTCCAGATAATCGGGCGAATAAGGTGCGCATCACAGCCGACGGTCACGTTATCCCCCAGCACCGTGCCCGGATCTAAAACTGCCCTAGGGCCAATGCGACAGTTCTCACCGATGAGGACGGGCGGATGAATCCTAGCCTGGGCATCTACAACAGTATTGGCCCCTGCCCAAACTTCCGGGGCCTGCTGCGGGTAAGCAAAATCCACCTTCACCTTGCCGCGAAGTGCATCATACTGGGCGGTGCGATAGGCGTCTAGGCTACCAATATCGCACCAGTACCCTTCTGCGACATAGCCATACATGGGCACTCCCTGAGCCAGCAGCCGGGGAAACAGGTCGTTAGAAAAATCAGCCGCGCCGTGATGGGGCAGACTTTCTAGAATTTCTGGCTCCAGGATATAAATTCCGGTATTAATGGTGTCAGAGAAAATCTCGCTAGAAGAAGGCTTTTCTAAAAAGCTTAGAATCCGTCCAGAGTCTTCGGTGATGACCACACCAAACTCCATCGGGTTTGAAACACGGGTCAGGACAAGGGTGGCCTTGGACTGCATCTTCTGATGGTAGGCGATCGCAGCGGACAGGTCGAAGTCAGTCAGGCTATCTCCACTGATCACCAGAAAGGTGCTAGGCAGCAGCGCCGCAATATTTTTAACGCAGCCAGCCGTCCCTAGAGGGTGATCTTCTTCAACGGCATAGGAAAGCTGCACGCCAAACTCAGAGCCATCGCGGAAATAGTCCCGCATGACGTCTGGGAGATAAAACAGCGTTGCGATGACCTCTGTAATGTGATGGCGCTTGAGCAAATTGAGAATATGCTCCGCAATGGGTCGATTGAGGATCGGCACCATTGGCTTAGGTAAATCGTAGGTGAGCGGTCTGAGTCGAGTGCCTTCCCCACCAGCCATGAGTACTGCTCTCATGCGATCCTCCTAAGTACAGGCCCGTCTTGGACTCTGATTAAGTTTTGAACTATCTTTTTGAACTGTCTTTTTTTTTGAGCTGTCTTTTGCCGATCTTCTGTCGGATTGAGTCTGCTGTCTGATCAGACGCGATCGCCCTTCAGGAATTCAGGCGTTGCCTATAGATTGCCTATAGATACAGTCCCTCTCTGGACATTTCCAGAAGATTGCACAGCAGACATCTGGCTCAAAAAAACTGGATCAAGAAATCTGGCTAAATACGATAAAAACGCCAATCCTTTTTTAAGACTAGCGTTTTTATCCAGGGGATGCTCGATGCAGATAAATGGGGCTACGGGGTTGCTCAGTTGAATCCCCGACGAACGGGAGCGCCCCCACAGTGAATCTTGCAGCGAAAAATCAGCGACGCAGCCCAGACCAGATAGGCTGGTGGATGGCTTCTGCCAAGCTGCGCACCGCTGCAATCATGGCGATTTCGCTATTGAGTTGATTGACCGCTGAGCCTACGCCAATACCGCTGGCCCCCGCTGCGATCGCTAAGGGTACCGTAACGCTGGACAGCCCTGAGGCGCACATGACCGGAATCGACACCGCACGCGCAATTTCATAGGCTGCGGCTAGGGTTGGCGCTGCTTTTTGCATCAGCCCGATGGTGCCGGAATGAGTCGGCTGGCTGCTGGTACCGCCTTCCGTTTGAATCACATCAGCACCCGCTCTAGCCAAATCCAGCGCAAGCTGTACCTGCTGATCAAGCTCTAGGGTATGGGGCACCGTCACGGAGAGGGTGGTAAAGGGCAGGAGCTGCCGCGTCTGAAGGGTTAGGTTAAGAACGTCCTGGGCGCTAAAGGTGCGGCCTTGAAGATAGAAGCTATCAAAGTTGCCAATTTCCACTAGGTCAGCTCCCGCATCAACCGCTGCAGCAAGCTTTTCTGGCTCCACAGCAGACACGCAGATGGGCAGAGCGGTATTAAGTCTGGCGATCGCGACCAACTCAGGGTCAGCGGCAATATCGACAAACGTTGCGCCACCCTGATCTGCCGCACGAACCACGGCAGAGACTTGCGCCGCATCAAAGTTATTTAATCCGCTAATAATCTTGAGCGCATGGCGATTTGCAAAGGCTGACTGCAAGCTCGGATGCATCATATTCTAAATTTTCCTAACGCTAAAAAATGACCGCAATGCTGAATCGCAGCATTAAATAAATAGGCAGCTCCATTGCGGACTGGAATACCTCTTCCATGGTACTTCAAGCCGAGGGCTGAAAGAAGTCTGTTCCCGTCTAGGGCAAGATTCCGTTGAGACAGAGAAATCTTTACTGCTCATCCCTTTACGGCTCAGCTTGCCACCCAGCTTGCCGTCCAACCTGCCGTCTAACTTACCCCTCTACGCGGCTTTCTTCCAGCCTGGGTACAAAGTAGCTCGTCACGATCGCCGCCATCAGCCACCAGAGGGTAAACACCTGGGGGCGATACCAAACCGTATCAAAAATTCCTTGCGCCAGCAGTCCCGCCATTCCGGCAAGCGACGCAATGAGCCAAAGGCCCGATGGGGATGAAGTTTGGCGTAGGGCCTGAATTCTGACCCAGCCTTGCTGAAATAAGGTCACCAGTAGGGCAATAAAGCAGGTGAAGCCAAAAACACCGTACTCTACAAGGTGCTCTAGGTAAATAGAATAGGCGCTCAAGGCACTAAATTTAGGGCGCTGATAGAGCGGATAAATTTTGTTAAACGCATCATGGCCAGGGCCAATGCCTGTCAATGGACGATCGCGGATCATTTCTTTGACCGCATCCCAAACATTAATCCGAAAATTATTGCTGCTGTCCTTTCGGCTGATGAAGATGCTCAATACCCGCTCTCTGAGTGGCGCAACGGCAAGAATGGCGATCGCAAGAAGCACAGTCCCGCCCCCAATCAACACCGGAAACGCCCAGACCTGCCAGAATTTTGGCAGTCGCGGCAAAATCCAGTAGAGCAAGAGCGCCCCAGAAAGCGCCAGCGCCATCACTAACGCCATCAAGCCCCCTCGACTAAAGGTGAGCACAATACAAATCGCGTTGGCCAAAAACATCACCGCCGCCAGCAGCTTTGCCCCCCAGTTTCGCCAAGCAAATACTGCGGATAGACTAAAGGGAACCGCTGGGAGCAAATAGGACGCGAGCAAATTTGGGTTGCCCAAGTAGCTATAGACCCGCGTGGTATTGGCCATCGAGGAGTCGGGGTCAACCCAAGTAGCCAGCGCCTCCGCTCCAAAAAACCACTGTCGAATCCCGTAAAGCGTCACCACAAAGGCCGCAAATAAATACACCGTAATCAGCCAGCTTCGCCAGCGTTCTGAGCGCACTGTTCGCTCAAGGAGCGCAAAGGTAATGAGATAAAGCGTCAGCTCAATCAGTCCGCTCAGCGCCTCACGCCTCACAGGAGAAAGCACCGTTGAGAGGGCCGCAAAGAGCCAGTACAGCCCCAATAGTGCATGCACTGGCGAAATTCGATAGGGCTGCGGAGCATCTTCTGAGAGGGTGAGCAGCAGCCAAAGGCCCGCACCGCCGATCTGCACCAGACCAATATAGTTGGTCGCCACAAAGGGCGCGATCTCAAACAGAATCGAAAGCACACAGACCGACAGCTCCGTGCCCCACTGTAAAATGGCGCTATGCTGCCGCCAAGACCGCAGCGGACTCAAGCATCGCCAAAGCAAGCTATAGCGAATCCACTCCGCCGCAGAAATTCTAACTAGGGTTAGCTTTTGTAAAACTAGGCTCATTGTGAAGGGTTGAGACTGCTGAAAAGGATCGGCTTAAACTGTTGCCATTATCCTTAAGAATGGCTGCTTTGCAACCAGCAACAAATCTAATCCCTGACATCACTGCGCCCAAAGCCAGCGCTAGCCGCCCATTGCTGTCCTCCAGCCACTGCTGAAATAAATGGCCTAAACCTCTTGATACAGAAAGCCTATAGCCATTCAGATTTAGAGCATCGATCTTTAGAGCACCGATCCCCTACATGAGAAAAGATTCAGGGCACTTTCCCTAGTTCAGGGCACTTTCTCTAGTACGGAATGCCCAATCCATACAAAATACAAAGTAAATGCACAAAGTCAATGCCGCCTACGGACAGTACCTAACCCAGCCCCGCTCCAAGGAAATCGACAGCCCTAAGTAGGCGATCGCAAACAGGGCAACGCTTTCCACAATGGCAAACAAGACTAGCGAAGCGTCCTGAACCCCCACCTCCTCTAGCCGAATCTGAGCCAGACCCCGCACTAAACCAAACGCCAACACAACTCCAGACGAGAGGTGCGGGTTCTGATCTTGACGAATTGCGTATCGACAGGTCACGCCAAACAAAAAGCCGGAGAAACCCGCGATCGTCAAATCTTCCCAAAACGCAGGCAACATTAAAAAGCTCGGCAAATCAGGCAGTCCCGCCTTTGGCCAAACAAACACCTGAAACGTCTGAAACGAAGCTTCCGCGATCGCAGCTAAACTACCCGCAATCAAACCTGCCTTCAAAGACTCAACGCGCTCTTCCCAGGAAAGCGACTCACCCATCACGCCACACCTATCAGCATCAAAAAGCTTCGAAAACCCGCCTAGGGAACTTCAGACTCGCTCACAGGCTTAACCCAAACCTTACGCAACGCCTTGTAGAGCGCGGGAACCGCGAAAAAAGCAGCGATCGCACCAAAAATTACGAAGCTAAACTGGCTCGCCCAGCGCATCAGCTGAGTCAAATCAAAGAGCTGCCCCGCAAAATAAGCGCCACTGACCATCACAGAGGCCCAGACTACCGCCCCCAAAACGTTATAAAACATAAACTTTCCGTAGGGCATCTCTACAATTCC
>JAKRSB010000123.1 GCA_022402525.1 Thermosynechococcaceae cyanobacterium MS004 | reverse complement strand
TCCACCTCCCGCGCTCTTAAGCCATGCAGCAGCACCCACAGTAAAGCGCGATCGCGTGGCTCCGTCTCTACCCGCTGCGTCGTGGCATCAAACAATGCCTTCACTTCATCCGGCGACCATTCCTTTGGCACGATGGGGTCTGCCTTGGGCTTCTCAATCAGCAGCATGGGGTCTTTGCCGATATAATCCCGCACACACAGCCACTTAAAAATGCTCTGGAGTGCCGAAAGAGATAGGTTGATTGTCGCAGACTTGCGCGCTCCCCCCGCTTCGATGGCAGACCCTTGATGTGATTTTTGTAACGGTCAATGTCTCGTGCAGTGATGTCCTGCCATCCCCTTTCTGTCCAGTCCAGAAATGCACTAAACTCTCGCTCGTAAGCTTTGCGCGTGTTAGGCCGCAGATCCCGGCTCCGCAAGAATTTCTTCCACCCGCGACCAGCGCAGATCGGCCAAGGTTGTCTGGGACGGGGATATTCGTTCTTGTTTTGGCGGGGTGATCGCTGGGATAGTGACAGGAATGAGTTTGACAGCAGGGACAGTCATAGACAAACACTCAAATAAAAAGACTGGGCAACACCTTAAAGTATTCTTCAAGCACCTTTGCCTGGGCTTTACTAATCGAGCGCTTCCCCTTCACAATCTCTGACACCACGCCGCTAGAGCCAGCAACACAATCCCAATATGTCTCGCAAGACTCTCACCCTTGCTCAGAAATTTCTGTAGGAGTCGAGATACACGACTTGGAAGGTTAGCACTTAAAAAAGAGCTGCACCTAGCATCCTCGCTGTCAAACTCAAAATCTCCAATGGCTGGAAGCCTCATTTGGTAACGATTTCAAAACTACCTTCCAAGTCGTGTGAGATATCTATAGCGGCGAATTGGGATACAAACGATTCCAGATTTTGTGCGCTTCATGGTGAGGGTCAAAGTCAACTTCAGGCGGCATATAAATAAAAATTACCCCTTCCATATCAATATGCCAGAGTCCTCCGACTGCTTCTATATGCCTTAGATATAGTTCAAACGCCTCTGATTGCCAGAATACTGGCCCTAAAGTAGGAAAAATACATCGCCAGCTTGATTTCTCAACGACACGCTGAAACAGTAGCGTATCATCGATTTGCGGCCATGCTTCAACGACATCATGGTACATTGCATCTTCATAGGCCCAAAGTAAATTAGGGTCTTCAATCCGATAAAGATTCTCCCCGACTTTCGTCACCCAGATAGGCTGAGGCCCATAGCCACATTCCATGTCAACGTTAACTTTCTGGCTCATCACATTCACTGATCATTGCACTGCTGCCTAGAGAAATGAGGCTCACGACAATGATGCCGCTCTAACCTGCATTGATAGCTTCTTCGGCAGCTTTAACCAAGATTTCATCCATCCAAGCATTGATACTCTTGTTCGCCTTTGTAGCCGCCAAAAAAATCTTGTGATGATGAGATGGCGTTGTTCTAAACGGCAGCTTTCCAGAAAATGGCTTATTGGGTTCTTGACCCAAGGACTCACAAAATTCTAGATAGTCATCCACGGAATCCTCAAAAGCCTGTTTCGCTTCGGCAACCGTTTCACCCTTAAACGTCACCACGTCCCGAATGTCCAGCACATGCCCGAATAGAATACCGGACTCTGCATCAATCTCAAGCGCTCCTGCATAACCCTTATAGTGCAGCATTGATCGACCTCTCCTTAATCTGCGGTAATTCCTGCATTGACTAAAAACTCTCTAACAGACTTGACTGCCCCTTTATCCGTCACTCGCTCAGGATGAGGCTCATGGAAAACAGCGCGTTGGTCATTGAGCAATACCCTCACCCGACTCCCCTTGCCTTGGCTGACCGCTGCTCCCAATGCCTCAAAGAGCTTCACAATGTCTTTCCAGGCAATATCTGAGGGGACTGGATCAGTAAAGATTGCCTTCAAAGTCTTTGCTTGCTTACTGTTCATGAAAAGCTCAAGCCCAATAAACAGCAGCCTTCAAGTCTCTGACCCATCAATGTAAAATTCCTGAATGTCATACGGCAAAAAGCTTTCAGAGGCATCTTGCACTCTATTACACATATCTCGGCTCATCCCTTAATGAATTGAGAATCAAGAGCTCTACCAAAATGATATCATTATCTGATATCTAAAGCCCAAAAGTCTTTAGCTGGCCTACAGCACCGATGTTGATCAACTGAGCCTAAGCAACAGAACAGAAAACAACTGCAAGCCTATAACCCTTTCTAGAGACAGCTTTCAGCCTACAAATATTCAGACTTTAGTCTATCAAAAGCTCTGAAACCCTTCTCAAGCATGAGTTTCAAGCTGCGTAATACCTAAAAGCACGAATCGTTGCCCTGACTCTCACCCTTCAAAAGCCAAAAGTACGAATTTTGGTCATTTCAGTCTTTGCGCCTCGCTCTCTACTACAAATAAGCGTCATTATATTGACTCTAGCGAAACTCTAGCGAACATGAGAGTGCCATCCTTAAGACATCCCTAATTTGCCCTCACTGCAAGCGTTGGGGGGATCTGAACATTCCCTGCGGATGCTCATCTCATGCCGAAACCCTAATCTGAAAAATGCCGTCTCTGTGCCAAGCTCTCTGCTGAAGAAGCGATCGCTCTCCACGGGCCAGCGGGAACGGGCTGCTGGGTGGGTGAACCCTGCCATAAGCGCCGCAGCTATTACAGAAACCGCGATCGCCACAACAGCCGTAAGCGCCAGCAGTATCGCGTGAAGGCGGGGCATGAGCCTGTGGTCTTGGCGATCGCTCCTCCGGCTGTGGCTTCCGCTGAGCTGCATCTATATCGAACTAGGGTGGATGCGCCCCTTCATGCCATTGGTGCAGAGTTAAGGAAGGGTGATCTGGTGGTGGCTAAGATTGAGCCTGTCCATGCTCAGGATTTATCGGCAGCTCAGGTCAAAGAGTTTTTGAGGGAGGTGCTGAAGACGTTCTCAGAACAGGCGGGGGAAAGCCTTAACAAGTTCGATGTGCAGCAAGAGCGATCGCCTGGGCTTTGTCCGATCCAGCCTTGCCTATTACATGATGGAAACAGTACACTATAGTGTACACTTTAATGAGCGTTTGGAAATGACCAAATTTCTGACTATCACCGAAACGCGAAGACAGTTGCTGGATTTGCCTGATCAGCTCACAGATGAGCCTATCGTCATCACAAAACACGGTAAACCTACGATGGTTGCTCTAGGTTATGAACAGTTTGAGAGCTTAATGGAAACTTTGGCTGTTCTTTCTGACCCTGACTTAATGGCTACACTCCGCCAAAGTATTGCCCAAGCTGAAAGCGGTGAAACAATCTCTCTAGATGATGCAATTCTTCGTTTGGGTTTTTAGCTTTTCGGCATGGAATATCGAATTGAGTTAACACCGCTTGCTCTTGAAATGATTGCAGCTATTCAAGATAAGCGTGAAAAGCAAGGCATCATTGAGCGGCTCCAGAAGCTCAAGCTCGAACCCTTACAGCAAGGCAAGCCACTTACGGGCGATCTTAAAGGCTTTTATAGTGTTCGGGCTGTAGGACAACGATTCCGTATTGTTTTTCAGGTTAAGGCTGACCAGGTTTTAGTGATTGTGGTGGGCGTTGGACGCCGCAAGGAGGGCGATAAGAAAGACGTTTATACCTTGCTCAAAAAAATCTTAGGCGACTGATTTCAGCTTTTGACGGCGAATTTCCATGACCACTGTTCAGCTCCAGCTAGAGCTATGGCAGCAGCTTGAGCAGGCGCAGGCTCAACCGCAGGCGACCGACTGGCATCAGCTTTGTCTTGCTTTTGATGAGGCCATTGATAAGACTCCGGTAGGGTTGAGGTTAGCGACGGCGGCGGATGTTATTGAACAGATGGCTGAGCTGTTGGCCGCTCGTGCGATCGCTTGGGCAGAGGATTGGTATCGTTTACCTGGTGATGGCCCTGTACTGGATGACGATTTATTCACTGAGTTTGTCCGGCAGTCCTTGTCACTGGATTTGAGCGACCTGGTGGGGGTGCCTGAGCTTTATGTGCGCTCTGTTTCCGAAAAGTCTCATGAGGAGGCTGAATCGGTCGTTGAGTATCGAGAGAAGGCGGAAGTGCTGGCTGAGCTAGAAACCTTTGTCTATCAAAGCGCAGAGGATGAGATTGAGGCACTGGAGTACGACGAAGACATCGCAGCCTGGGCTGAGGCTGTGAGGGTGGCTAAAGCGGCAGGGGCTTGAGGCGGCGGCGATCCGCCAGCTTCAGCAGGGCACTCTTGACACCTTAGCTTGGGCACTTAAACTAAAAATTTGCGAAAGAGTCCAAGAAGTAACTAAAGGTTGGTTGGCTCAGCCCTTCACTCATCCTGCTGAACCCGCTTGAATCTTCAGATTAGCCTTTATCTCCTGACGAAAATTCCCAGAGTTAGACGTCCTACAGTAACCTTCATCGTGAAAAATCAAGCCTATAGCATTAATCGCTTAGATGCTTAAAATGGCGAAGACGATTCGACATGCTACGCATGACGTTTACTGCAAACTCAGGGGTTTGCTCAATAACAAAAAGAAACCGCTCTTGATTTAAGACAACAAGTTTACAATCTGTTTTGGCGATCGCTGTAGAGGCTCGTAAATGCTCTAGATCAACGAGCGCCCCTTCACCAAAAACATCCCCCGTCAAAATCGTCTCTACAACGTGATGATTGACAATCAGGTTGACCTCACCTTCCAAAATGCCGTACATCACTTCACCTTTCTCGCCCTCAGCAAATATCGTTTCTCCTTCAGAAAACAACTGAGGACCTGGCTCTAGTTGAAAAATTTCAACGGTTCTGGATGGACTTAGCATGTAGTTTCCATAATTGATCCCAATAATTGTGAATTCACAAGGTTAAGCTCAAGTTATTTAGTCACGATTCTTAAGTTGTGAAGCTGGTAAGGGGATGTTGTTGTCCAATACATCTTATGAAATAAGAGTGAGTAGAGACTTAGACAGTGACACGAAATTTTTGTGTTGAGCGATCGCTGGCTGAAACTTGACGCTGTTGAGGCGGAGGCCGTCTTTTGCGATCATTCAGCTTCGGTGAGGCATAGGCCAATCGCTTGTCCGGCTTTGGCTGGCGGGGCTCCTGGGTGGGCTTGCGCTACGGCAGCGCGGTGGGTTTTATGATGTTGAAAGTGTCGTCGTTGGAGTACTTCAATGAGCGAGACAACCCAAATTCCAGCCCCACGGTTTGAACTCTATGAGTTTGTCACGCTCCACTGGAACGGTTTTGAGTACCCAAGCAGGATCGTGGAGGCTACTTTTCGTCTCAGCGCTCAAGAGTGGTTCTATCAAGTGGCCCAAGTCTCGAATGAGTTGGATGAGGAGCGGTTCTTCAATGAGTCCGTTCTGGAATCACGCCTAGCCAGCGTATGAGACGACAAGCGGAAGAAGGGCGATCGCTCTCTACTTTTGCCCATGCCAATGAACCACTGCCAGAATTTCCGGCATTCTCCCCCACTTTTTAAGCAATGCTACTGCCCTCAATGTCTTCCCCCAAGTAAATCCGGCAGTCATTCCGGTGCTTGCTGATGTCTCTGATGCCCCTCCGG
>JAKRSB010000122.1 GCA_022402525.1 Thermosynechococcaceae cyanobacterium MS004 | reverse complement strand
TGGCCGAGTGGTTGAAGGCGCAGCACTGGAAATGCTGTTTAGGGGTAACTTTAACGAGGGTTCGAATCCCTCCCTCTCCGTTTTAGAGCTAGATAGTTTAGATCCAGATAACTTAGGGCTAGATAACTTAGGGCTATCCTGCTTAAACATCCAGTTTAGCTGCCTAGGTTTGATCAGTGCAGTGTTCTTAATGGCAGTACCCTTAGGTGCAGCGTTTTTGATTAGCGGTTTAGGGTAAACAGTTTTCCGTGGGTTTCTTGCCAGTTCTGCCATCCTCAATTTTGCTTGATCCGTTGATTCAGCAATGGCTGGCAGAAGATGTGGGGCGGGGCGATCGCACGACGGAGGCAATTCTGGGCAATGACTTGAGGCCAGGGCGTGCAGAACTGCGCTTGAAACAGGCGGGGCGGGTGGCGGGGCTACCGCTGATCGAGCGTGTTTTTCGGGCGGTGGATGGGGGCGTCACGGTTCAGTATGAGGTACAGGAAGGGGCAGATTTACCCAGCGGCACCTCAGTGGCCTATATTGCTGGCCCCTTAAGCGCGCTGCTGACGGGGGAGCGGGTGATGCTCAATCTGATCATGGGGCTGAGCGGGGTTGCGACGCTCACCCAGCGCTATGTCCAGCAGATCGGTGACTTACCCACCCAGCTTGTGGACACCCGTAAAACAACGCCCGGTCTAAGGCTTTTGGAGAAATATGCCGTGCGGGTGGGGGGTGCCCAAAATCATCGGTTTGGCCTAGACGATGCGGCCATGATTAAGGAAAATCACATTGTGGCAGCGGGGGGATTGGGCGCTGCGGTGGAGCGGGTGCGCGAGTCTGTACCCTTTCCCCTCGCCATTGAGGTTGAAACAGAATCCTTGGCGCAGGTGGAAGAGGCGATCGCCCATCAGGTCGATATTATTATGCTCGACAATATGTCTCTAGCGCAGATGCGGCAGGCGGTGACGCTAATTCGGCAAAAAAGCAGCCGCACCAAAATTGAGGCCTCCGGCAACATTACGCTAGAAACCCTACGGGCTGTGGCTGAGACAGGGGTGGACTACATTTCAACAAGCGCAACCATTACCCAAGCGCCTTGGCTAGACTTTAGCCTACGGTTTTTGCCCAAATCGTAATTGCCCAAATCATAATTGCCCAAATCATCCTTTCAGCAGCGCCCTGTTGGGTTCCCCACGGCAGTGCCCTTCAAGTGAGGACTAAATGCCTTTGCTGCACGGCATTTAATCCCCAACTAAACCCCCTGAATTGTTTCTTTCAGCCAATGTGAGAGAGGCTGCATCCTTCAAGGTAAACTGTCAGTGCAGCCTGAAATCAAAGTCCATCAACGGCCTTTTGAGCAAGTTTTCTTTGTTTCTGGCGGTTTATCTCTGGCAGCGGCGCTAGAAAAGTTTACCAATACTGTTCTGCTCGCATTCACGCCCTTTCGCTTCATCATGATTCAATACGTCTAGCATCTAATACGCCAGGATCCGGCCAAGATCCGGCCAAGATCCGGTAGTCCAACTTTCAATACGCCCAGATTAATACTCCCAGACTCAATACGCCTAACCTTAAACCTCTACATTCTTCTCAGGTCTAAACGCTTATGTCTGACCTTCCCTTTACCCTAGATCAGCTCAGAATCTTAAAGGCGATCGCTGCTGAGGGAAGTTTTAAGCGCGCGGCAGATAGTTTGTACGTATCCCAACCGGCGGTCAGCCTTCAGGTGCAAAATCTAGAGCGTCAGCTCGATGTACCGCTGTTTGATCGGGGTGGACGGCGGGCGCAGCTTACCGAAGCCGGACATCTTTTACTGAGCTATGGCGATCGCATTTTGGCGCTTTGCCAAGAGACCTGTCGTGCGATCGAAGATTTGCAAAATCTTCAGGGCGGCACCCTGATTATTGGGGCGAGCCAGACCACTGGCACCTACCTCATGCCCAAACTTATCGGCATTTTTCGGCAGACCTATCCAGATGTGGCCGTGCAGCTGCATGTCCACTCCACTCGGCGCACCTGCTGGAGCGTGATGAATGGCCAAGTTGACCTTGCCATCATTGGCGGCGAAATTCCTTTAGAGCTTCAGGCGTCCCTAGAAATTGAGCCCTACGCCGAAGACGAGCTGGCTTTAGTGCTACCCATTTTTCATCCGCTGGCAAAAAAGGATGTGGTGCAGCGTGAAGATCTTTATAAGCTGGGCTTTATCGCCCTAGATGCCCAATCCACCATTCGCAAAGTCATCGATCAGATCTTGGTGCGCGGCAACATTGACCCGCGTTTACTCAAGGTGGAAATGGAGCTGAACTCCATTGAAGCCATTAAAAATGCAGTGCAGTCTGGATTAGGCGCGGCTTTTATTTCTGTATCTGCGATCGAAAAAGAGCTGAAGCTGGGTGCCCTAAAGCGAGTCACCGTCGAAAATGTGGTCGTCAAGCGCACCCTCTCCCTGGTGCTAAACCCCAACCGCTACCGCTCCAAAGCTTCGGAAATTTTCATTGCCGAAATTTTGCCCCAGCTTTCTACCCTGAATGCCAATCTAGAGTTTTTAAATCCCTTACCCCTAGAAAATACTGTCCCAAGGTCGGCGGCGGTCACGGGAATATAGCTTCCCAGAAGAGAAAATAAAGGGTTTACCCGTACTTTGGGTATCAATTACGGTACTAGCCTGCCTTAAGCACCCTGATTTAGTCCAGCAGAGGGGCGACCGTTTCCCATCCTAATCCTTGGCGAAGTACCTGCACTGGTTCGCCACAGAGGTCGAGAACTGTCGAAACCCGCTCGCTGGGGGGCTGGCCATTGTCAACCATAATGTCTACAACCTTCTCAAAGGCGTCAAAAAGCTCAGCAACTGTGATTGGTACTTTAATTCTATTTTCCTTACTCTGGTTTTTTTTACGCTGAGATTGATTCTCTTGAGAGCCAAATATTGCCGCAGAAGTTGAAATCACAGGGTTATCTAACGCCTTTAAGAGCGCCTGTGCCACGGTATGATCTGGCACCCGAATCCCCGTCGTTTTTCGCTTAGGGCTTAAAACCAGTTTGGGGACAAGCTTGGTGGCGGGCAAAATAAAGGTCAGTGGGCCTGGAATGAGCCGCCGCATGAGTCGATAGGCGTCATCACTGACGTAGGCGTATTTCGCAATGTCTGAGAGTGACGGACACAAAAAAGTGAGGGGCTTATCGTTGGCATGCTGCTTAATCTGCCGCACCCGCTGAACGGCTGACTTAGAATAGAGATCGCAGCCAATGGCATACACAGTATCCGTGGGGTACAGCATCACTGCACCAGATCGGAGCGCGTCGCGGATTTGATCAATGGTGCGGCTCTGGGGCGAGTCTGGATGGACAGTGTAGACTTGAGCCATTGTGGTTATAAAGGTTGAATGCCAGGGGCCTGATTGTCAGCAAACTGATTTTCAAAAGCTGTTAAGACATGAGCTAAGACATCAGCCTCCTCCACCCATCATAGAAGTCGGCTGTGGCTGAACGCATTCAACAGTATTATCTGTTACAAACATGGCGAAGATTGCCTATTTTGACTGTCCCACCGGAATTGCCGGAAATATGTGTCTGGGGGCGCTGCTGGACGCGGGGGTTCCGCTGGCCCATCTGAAACAACTGCTCCTGCAGCTTTCTTTGCCAGAAGCCTATGCGTTTCGGGTGGAGAAGGTGCTGCGGCAGAGTCAGCAGGCCACTCATGTTGAGATTGATCTAGCACCCCACCCTGAATCCCATGATGAATCCCACCCTGAATCCCATGATGAACACCATCATGAACCCCTTGAGTCGGGGGCTGGTCATGTCTCCCACTCTGGCCATGTCGCTCATCGACACCTGCCAGACATTGAGGCCTTAATTCAGGCAGCAGATTTGCCTCTACGGGTAAAGACTTGGAGTTTAGAGATTTTTCGCACGTTGGCGATCGCTGAGGGTGCGGTTCATGGCATTCCACCAGAGACGGTGCATTTCCATGAGGTGGGCGCAACGGATGCCCTGATCGATATTGTGGGCACCTGTATTGGGCTAGATTGGCTGGACATTGAGCGGGTGTATTGTTCTGCATTGCCAAAAGGCGGCGGTACGGTGCGGGCAGCCCACGGACTCTTGCCGGTGCCTGCCCCGGCAGTGTTGCAGATGTTCAGCAAGCGTCAAGTCCCGATTTACGATAACGGCATCGCGGCGGAACTGGTGACCCCCACCGGAGCGGCGATCGCAGTGACCCTGGCGGAGCGATTTGGTGCCCCCCCTGCCATGACGCTTCAGCAGACGGGACTAGGGGCTGGCAGTAAGGATTTTCCCTTACCCAATCTCTTGCGGCTCTGGATTGGGGAGGCATTAGAGGTGTCATCTCCCACTGAAACCGTGGTGCTGCTGGAAACCCAGATCGATGATCTAAGTCCGCAAGTGGTGGGCTATCTATACGATGAGCTGTTTGCCGTCGGGGCGCTGGATGTGTTTACCCAGGCGATCGGTATGAAAAAGTCTCGTCCCGGCATTTTGCTGAGCGTGCTGTGCTGGCCGGATCGGGTCAGTATCTGTGAAGCGCTCCTGTTTCGGGAAACCACGACCCTGGGCATTCGGCGCACGGTACAGCAGCGCACGGCCCTCGCTCGGAGTTTTGAGACTGTCTCCACGGCCCTCGGTACGGTACGGGTGAAGGTAGCCTATGCTGGCGGTCATGTGGTTAACGTTCAGCCTGAATATGAAGACTGTACCCAGCTTGCCCGACAGCATCAGGTTCCGCTTCAGGAGATTCAGCAGCAGGTCTTGGCAGCATGGCGGCAGCACAGCCGAAATGACCAGGATATTCCCTAGCGCCCCATTCCCTAGCGCCCCATTCTCTAGCGTCTCATGTCCAGCATTGCCTACCTGTACTACGACCCCAGTTGGGAATCCAGACCCGATCCTGCAACTTGGGGCTGGAGCTTTAGCAAGGTGTATGAAGATCTAGATGCCCAGCGATCGCAGCTTAAGCGCTTGCGCCAAGAGGCCGTGCAGTCGCCCCCCCGCTATTTGGTGGTGCGCCGCCTCGATGATCTGGGCGATTCTCTCAAGAGCGTTACGGGCTGTTTGGCAGCGCTAGAGCAGCTTGGGGTTTGTGTGGTGGCGCTGGAGCAAGCCTACCGCTCGGATACCGCCGCGCCCGATGCTGCCCTGCTAGCGCTCACGGAAGAGATTCAGCAGCAGCAGCGCAGCCGCAAAATCCGTCACGGGCACGCTCAGAAGCGCCTCAAGGGGCTACCGCCCCCCGGCAAAGCGCCCTATGGCTACCGTCGAGGCCGCGATCGCTACATCATTGACAAAACCGTAGCGGTGGTCGTGCGCGAGTTTTTTGATCATTTTTTGCTTTATGGCTCGCTGCGCGGTGCCGTGCGGCAGATTGAAAAGAAGTACAGCAAAAAAATTTCAGTCTCCACGGGGCAGCACTGGCTGACCAATCCAGCCTACCGAGGAGACTTGAGTTATCAAGATCAGTCCATCCTGCTGGATACCCACACGCCCCTCATTTCCCGCGACGAAGCGGCCCAAGTGGATCGCCTCCTACGACGCAACCGTAGTTTAGCGCCCCGTGCTGCCAGCGCCCCGCGATCGCTTTCTGGACTGGTGGTCTGCCAGCACTGTCAGTCGCCAATGACAATCTCGCGGGTGACCGCTCGCCGCCAAACCGCTGAGTACCTTTATCTGCGCCCAACGGCTTGCCCCCAGCAGCCCAAATGTAAGGCGCTACCCTACGAGGCCGTCTTAGAAAAAACCATCCAGCGCATCTGTGAAGACTTACCCAAGGCGATCGCGGGTCTACCACTGCCGCCCCTCGACCAAATTAAAACCACCCTAGCCAGCACCATTGAGCAAAAGCAATTCGCCCTAGGGCAGCTTCCCCTGCTGGTCAGCCAGCAAATTTTAGACGAGCCAACCGCAGACCTCAGAGCCTACACCCTCAAAACAGAAATTGCCGAGATTCAAAACAGGCTCTCCCAACTGCCGCCCGTGAACCTTCTCGAAACCGTACAAACCGTCTCCATTACCCAGTTCTGGATGGATCTTTCCGAAACGGAGCGCAGGTTTTACTTTCGGGAATTTCTGCGCGCCATCGAAATCCAGCGAAATGACATTCAGCGCACTGACGCTCAGCGCACCGACCCAAACTGGACGATCGCTCTACAGTTTATTTTTTAGAGGCTTGGATACCAGAGTGCCTCAACTTGCTGAGCGATCGCCACCGCTGCCGCGTGGTTGGGGTGATCCAGCAGCACCGTCACGTGACCAAGCTTACGCCCCAGCTTGGATTCTGCCTTGCCGTACCAGTGGACGGTCGCCCCTGGAATTTCTCCAAGGCGATCGCGTTGATCTTGATAGTTGGCATGGGCGGTTTCAAAGCCCAGCAAGTTCACCATAACAGCCGCAGGCGTCTGCAGCGCAGTATCGCCCAGCGGCAAGCCAGCCACGGCGCGTAGCTGCTGCTCAAACTGAGAGGTGGAGCAGGCTTCAATGGTGAGGTGTCCTGAATTATGGGTGCGGGGCGCAATTTCATTGACCAATACCTCCCCCGCTGCGGTCAAAAATAGCTCAATTCCAAAAATGCCGACGGCTTCTAGGGATGCTAAGAGCGTGGTGGCGATCGCTTCTACCTGGGTTTGGATGGCTGGCGAAATGGGGGCAGGCGCGATCGCCCAGCGACAGACCTGCTTTTTTTGCTGGGTTTCAATCACCGGATAGAGTGCTACTTCCCCCGTCTCAGCACGCGCCGCCATGATGGCTAATTCCCGCTCAAAGGGCACAAAGGCCTCCACCATAAATCGATGGTTGAGATTCGGCTCTTGCGCTTGAAGCTCTGGCGCTTGAAGGTTTTGTTCCTGAAGGTTTTGCGCTTGAAGCTCTTGCTGTTGAAACTGCTGCCAAAACTGCTCAAGCTCAACGGCATCTTTGAGAATAAACGTCCCTTGGCCGTCGTAGCCATGGCGTCGCGCCTTCACGACCATCGGAAACTCAAACCCCAGCGATCGCGGATCATCCTGGGGCGTAATCGCCGCAAAGGGCGGGACGGGAAGATCTAAAGACTGCAAAAACTGACGCTGCTCGTGCTTATCGAGCAGTGACGCCAGCACCGATAATCTAGGGCGAAAGCAAACGCCCTGGACCTCTAGCTGACGCAGGGCAGGCAGATCGACAAACTCATTTTCAAAAGTAATGACCTGGCACTGCTGCGCTAAGCGTGCGGTGGCCTCCGCATCGGCGATGGGAGCAAGCACCGCATTGACCGCCTCATTGAGTCCAGCCTGAAGACTATTGGCGATCGCTGGATCTGTGGCAAGGGGGGTCTGGAGCACCAGCTCTAGCCCAAGCTTTTGGGCTGCACCCAACATCATCCAGGCCAGTTGACCGCCCCCAATGACCCCCACTTGGCGGATCTCTGGGGCTTGGGCATCATCCACGCCAGCAACTCCGGTCAAACCTGATCTCCTGAAACTGACATTTATCCTTGATTACCCTATTTTGATAACTCTACTGGGCAAGCTTACTGGACGTACTTGCTGGACGTACTTACTGGGCGCGCTTTAGATTGCCATTGCCGACCCAGCCTTCAACCCCCTTAGCCGGAACGCGTACCTGCTGCCACCGACCGTCCTCCGAGGTGCCTTCCACCACCACTGTCTCGTCAAGCACCAGCTTATCTACCACTTTCCCAGAGGATGCGGGGCTATCGCGTACCACCAGCTCTCCCTGATACACCACAAGGGCAGGGTAGCTGCCATCGTCACTCAACTGTAGGGCTTGGGATTTATCTTTTTTCTCTGGATTGACCGCTGCAAAAGAAGGCTTGGCGGGGCTACGGGATAAGTTCTGTAAAAAGAGATAGCTCACGCCTCCGACAATGACGCCCAGGGTCAACAGGCCCAGCAAAATACCCAAAGCGGTTTGGACAATGCGCATGGTTTAGAAACAAGGAGAGAAAGGGAACAAGAAACTGAAGATCAGTCGGACTGCTCAACCTGGCGCTGAATCCGCAAACTTAGTGTACTATGCCGAGACGCTAAGCGAGCTTTACCCGCAGCAGCCCAGGCCTGCAGCAAATCCACCTGATCTTGAGCGGTGCGGGCCAGGGGGACAATTTGGCTGGCGGACTCTAAAATATCGTCGGTGGTGAAGTCGCGGTTTTGACTGAACCCTAGGTGCATGGCTTCAATCAGGCTCTGCTCGATTTCAGCGCCGGAAAAGTCAGGGGTTTCGTAAGCTAGGCGATCTAGGTCGTAGGCGGCAATATTGTGAGGCCGCAGGTGGCCCAGATGGACTTCAAAAATGGCCTTGCGCTCTTCCGTGTTGGGAAGCCCCACAAAAAAGATTTCGTCAAAGCGGCCTTTCCGCAATAGCTCTGGCGGTAGGGTCTGAATATTGTTGGCGGTGGCGACCACAAAGACCGGGGATGTTTTTTCGGCCAGCCAGGTAATAAAGGTGCCAAAGACGCGGCTGGTGGTGCCGGAGTCTCCCCGACCGTCTGCCCCAGCAAAGGCTTTATCAATTTCATCGATCCACAGAATACAGGGCGCAAGGGCTTCAGCAAGCTGAATCATTTGCCTTGTCCGCGATTCCGATTCGCCCACGAGTCCGGCAAAAAGCCGGCCCACGTCCAGCCGCAGCAGCGGTAGGTGCCAGTGATGGGCGATCGCCTTTGCAGTCAGGGACTTTCCGGTGCCCTGAATGCCGGCCAAGAGCAGCCCACGGGGATGGGGAATGCCGTATTCTCGCGCCTGCTCGGAGAACGATCCGCCTCGGCGCAGTAGCCAGTCTTTGAGGTTGTCTAGGCCACCAATATCGGTAATGGCTTCATTGGCGGGCACAAAATCTAGAATTTGAGTTTGGCGAATAATCTGACGCTTCTCGGCCAAAATCAGGTCTAGGTCATTCAGCTCTAGGGAGCCGTGGGTCGCGATCGCCTTGGACAGCACTCGCCGAATCCGCTCCATTGATAAGCCCTGACAGCAGCGCACGATTTCTTCTAGGGTTTTAGGAGAGAGTGATCGCCCCGTTGCACTATGCATCCGCTCAATTTCAGTACGGATTTCAAGAAGGGTGGGCAGTGGAAAATCCAGGACGGTCAAGACTTCACTCAGGTCATTAGGGATGGTGAGTCCAGCCGCTAACATCACCACATTTTTGGGCTGAGACTTGAGGCTCCGCGCCAAGTTGCGCAGCTTGCGTGAAACCGCCACATCTTCTAAAAAGCGATGGAAATCTCGCAGAATAAATACGGCAGGCGCAGTAGGCGGAATCTTCTCGACCAGATCCAGCGCCTGGAGCGGATTGCGCTGGGCAAAGCCTGTATCGCTAGGGTTGCCCTGATAGCCATCCACAAAATCCCAGATATAGATCGCACGATTACCCTGACTGCTGGCCGCCGCTGCGATCGCTCCCTCTACGCGCTCTTCCTCTTGGGTCGGAATATAAATCAGCGGATAGCGCGCCCGCAGACAAAGGTCAAAGTCTTGCTGAAAGCTCATTTCGTCAATACTCCGAACGCTTTTTGAAAGGCATCTGGAAAACTGATGCCCTTGCTGGATTCAACCATTTTATGCGAGTTAGCCTTTTGCCAGACTTGACCCATAACCTTGACCCATAACCAAGCATCAAGAGACAAAACACAAAAGCACCAAGACCATTATGGCCTTGGTGCTTTTAGCTGCTTAGAGCGTAGACTACTTAGTCTAGGGACGATTCCCTAAAAGGCTGAAAGGATTGTAGCGTCCTAGTCAACTGCCTTTTTGACAGCATCTTTTCCGTCTTCAACGGCATTGCGAACACTTGCTTCAGCTTGCTTTGCTTTGCCTGCGGCTTGGTCTTCTGGATCGCCAGTGATATTGCCTAACGTTTCTTGAGCCTTGCCTTCAACGTTTTTGGCAGCAGCTTTAATTTTATCGTCGAGACCCATAACCTTAAGTCCTTTGTTAATGAAGTTAGTCGAAGTTTAAGCGTTTACTCTAGTTTGCTTAAAAGAAGCTGCAATTAGGGTCAGGTTCTTAAAAGCTAAGCTGAGTTAACGTTTATATCCTAGTTTTAGGATGACTTGGATGGACTCTTCCTAAAGAGAGATTATGGTTAATTTTATGGAGATATTGCTGTGAATAATATCTAAGATAAGCGCTGAAACTGCTGTAGCAGAAGCATTTTCAGTTAGATAATTGATTTTGTCTTAAAAATCTTAAAGTCTCTCATTTATTGATATTTTTGTTGAACTTTATGCAGTTTTGCTGTGCTTCTGGAAAAAGTTTAACTTCGTAAAATCTGAGATTTTGTAAATATCTGTCATCGGATAGATTTTTAAATTCAGTCTCTCTTTCTTGAGGACGTTTGTTGAATCTTCAAGCTAGGTTCTAATGATTTCAAAGTAGATATTTTGAAGATTGATTCTAATAAATAGTGTTCGGTCTTTAAAAATTCTTGAAATAAATGAGAGTAAATCTATGGGGCTGGTGTGAGAGCTGGCTTGAAAATTTTATAAATTCTACGTTTGCTTCCTATACCCAAATCTTTTTAGACAGCGCTGTTTGATACTTTTTTCAAAGCTGTTAGAGAAAATGGGCAGGGCGATCGCAGTTTTTTGTGCAGCTCTACAAAAGCCTGATTGAACTCAAGCGTTCAACCGAAATCTGGTTCAAGATCTCGGAATTAAGTTATCTCGGAATACAATTGGCCATTTTTAGGTAGGAAGAAGAAATGTTGGCAAATGAAACAGTTTTTCAGGGAGCTGTGGCAACTGTCCTCGCCCAAGTAGGCGTGCAGTCCGATCCTCAGCTCATCGATACCGCCCGTGAGACAACCTTAGCGTTTTCAGGGCCGCAGTTCTTTACGGCACTGGTGGCGGGGCTGTTTTTGACCTTTGGGTTTCAGATGCTACTCACCAACTTCTCAGTAGCTGCTGGAATTTCAGTCTTTAGTCTTGCCCCCAATGATCACGAGTCCTCCGGTGGCGGCAGCAGCATGGGCACCATTGGCAAGGCGGTGGGGCTGTGGACGTTAGTGACGGTTAGTATTGCGCTATTTGTGGCGTCCTTGCTGGCGGTCAAGCTCAGCTTTGTAACCACCACCATAATGGGCGTGACGGTGGGGCTGGTCATTTGGGCGTCTTATTTTTCAATTTTGGTCTGGATTAGCTCTACGACTGTAGGCTCATTGGTGGGCTCTGTGGTGAGTACGGCCACCAAAGGGTTTCAGACGGTATTTGGGACGGCGACCGCAGCGCTGGGCGTAAAGGCTGCTGGCTCTGAGTTGGTGTCTTCTGCAGAGGCGGCGGCGGCGGCAGTGCGTCGGGAAATGACGGCCTATGTTGACCCCCAGGACGTTCAGGAGTCCTTTGGAAAACTCATCAGCACGGTGCGATCGCCGGAGCTAAATCTCCAGGGGATTCGGGAGCAGTTTGAAAAAATTCTAAAGGAGTCTGACGCTGACCTCAAGGGCCTAGTGTCTGGAGAAAATCTGCCGACGGTCAGTCGGGAAACCTTCGAGAATTTACTCAAAGAGCGTACTGACCTCTCTCCACGGGATGTCAAGAAGATTGTGAATGAGTTAGATCAGTCCTGGCAGGGTGCGCTCAAGAGTCTCAAATCCGGTGGTGGACTCAGCGATCTGCTGAAGTTTGCCAAATCGGCAAAGCCGAGAGAACTCCTCTCGCAAGAATTTGCGAAGCAGCTCGGTCAGTTTGTGAAAGACGCCCGTGCCCAGCAAAATCCGAGCCAGCTAGAGCAGGGCATTAGTGCGCTCCTGGGGGCGATCGTGGGTCGGGTGGATTTATCCGATCTGGATGTTGGCAAAATTAAGGGTCAGCTTAAGAGTGCTCAAGCCCAGGTGCAAGATCGGGTGAGCGCTGTTTCAGAACAGGTGGCCAGCTCGACCCTCTCTCCAGGGGCGGCGGTAATTCGCTCGGACGTGGAAGACTACCTGCGCCACACCTATGCTTGGCAGCTATCTCAGGTTGAGACGGACTTTAGAGCGCTGCTTTATGACCCCAATGCGGATGCGCGGACGATTCGCCAAGGCATTGAGTCCCTGAAGGACTCTGACTTTACTTTCATTCTTCAGTCCCGTGGCGTGTTTACTCAGGCTAAGATTGCCGATCTCACCGACAAACTAGAGCAGGTGCGGCAGCAGGTCTTGGCAGAGGTGCGGGAGGCAGAGGCGGCAGAAGCGCTGGAAGATACGCGGCAGGCCGTGAGCCACTATCTTCATACAACGCCAAAAGAGGAGTTTCTCTCAGTAGAAGCGAGCCAATCTTTTAAGGCATTGCTAACTGACCCTGAGGCCGACCCCCAGGAGCTCCACGATCGCCTCGTGCAGCTTCAGCAGAAGAATGTCTTGAGCGATCTTCAGCAGCGGACGGATCTCAATAGCGTCGAAAAGACGCATCTCTCTGACGCCTTTACGCAGGTTTTGACCGTCGCGATCGCCGATAGCAAGGGGCTGAAGGAAGGCGCTCAGGCTAGGGTTGATCTTCAATGGCAAAAGGTGCAGGACTACTTGCGCAGTACGGGCAAATCTGAGCTAGATCCAGAGGGTATCAAGCACGACTTAAAAACGCTCCTAGACGACCCGCAGGTGGGCTTTTATGACCTCAAGCTGCGAGCCAGTCGCTTTGACCGCGATACCCTGGTGCAGCTTTTGAGCCAGCAGGAAAATCTCAGCGAAGATCAGGTGAAGAGCGTCCTGGATCAGGTGGAATCGAGCTGGAAGCAGGTGATCCATGCCCCAGAAGACCTGGCCCATCAAGCCAAGGTGAAGTACGAAGACACCACCGCCGCGATCGCAGCCTACCTGCGGGACACGGGTAAATCCGAGCTAAATCCTGAAGGCATTAAACGCGACCTCAGCACGCTCCTGGAAGATCCCAAGACGGGGCTAAGCCTCATCCGCGATCGCCTCGCCCAAGTGGATCGCGATACCCTGGTGCAGTTGCTCAGTCAGCGGGATGACCTGACGGAAGAAGAGGTCAACGCCACCATCGACCAAGTGCAGGATACCATTCGTCAAGTGCTGCGTACCCCTCGGCGACTGGCCCTTCGCGCCCAAGAAAAGGTGCAGAATTTCCAAACTGCCCTAGAAGACTATCTGCGCAATACCGATAAAGCCGAGCTAAACCCCGACGGCATTAAGCGCGACTTGGGTCTACTGTTCCAAGACCCGCGCTTGGGGGTAAATCAGCTTGGCGATCGCCTGTCCCAAGTTGACCGCTCTACCGTTGTGGCGCTCCTGTCCCAGCGGGAAGACATTTCGGAAGCGGAAGCCGAAGAAATTGTGGATCGGGTGCTGGCGGTGCGTGATCGGCTGATGGCTCAAATCGAGGCTATTAAGGCCAAGATTGAGTCTGTCATTGAGGGGATTTTAGGGAAAATTCGCGACTATCTCAACGGTCTAGAGCGCCCTGAACTCAACTATGACGGCATTAAGCAGGATGTGCGCACCCTCTTTGATGACCCCAATGCGGGCTTTGAGGCCCTGCGCGATCGCCTGTCGCAGTTTGACCGAGATACCTTAGTGGCGGTCATCAGTTCACGGGACGATATTTCTGAAGCGGACGCCAACCGGGTCATCGACCAGGTGGATCAGGTGCGCACCAATGTCCTGCAACGGGCTGAGCGCATTCAGCATCAAATCCAGTCGCGTCTAGACGACATCAAGCGGCAGGCGCAAGAACAGGCTGAAGTAACCCGTAAGGCGGCGGCCACGGCGGCTTGGTGGCTCTTTGCCACTGCACTCAGCTCTGGTATTGCGGCGGGACTTGCTGGGGCGATCGCGGTTTCGCCAGTGTCCGGCTAGGCGAGCCATTCAGGCTGAACGGATTGAGGGGTTATTCCCTTCCAAAGCATAAAGAAGCGGTGGCCTTTCCTGGAATGGAATGCCGCCGCTTTTCCGCAATGAAGTGATAGAAATGAAGCAATAGTGATCTAACGGCTCAGGCTTCAGCGGACAGAATTGAACTTTGAAGCAGCCTAGCGTATCGCTCCGTGCCGTTGCACGCCTGGGTTAGACATGGCAACCAACGTATGATTAGAGTTACAACAATTTTACGGATCGGCCCCTACCGCTTTTATTTTTACAGCCATGAGCCGAATGAGCCACCGCATATACATATTGACCGCGATGATTCATCGGCTAAATTTTGGCTGGAACCAGTGAGCCTCGCTAGCAACATTGGTTTTAGTGCTAAAGAACTTCGGACATTGCAATCGATAGCCCAAGAAAATCAGAAAAATCTATTGGAGGCTTGGTATGGGTATTTTGGCAATTCGGGCTGATGAAAGAGTGAAGAATGTCTACTGTACTGAAGAAACCGTTAGCGTTGATTTAATGGATGGACGGATAATCACTGTCCCTCTAGCTTGGTACCCAAAGCTGCTTAATGCCACACCCGATCAACGTTCAAATTGGGAAGTTTGCGGTGGTGGTTATGGGATTCACTGGGATGACATCGACGAAGATTTGAGTACGGAAGGGATGTTGCGTGGTGCTCCTGCTCCATCCTCAGGTATTGCTGGGGCGATCGCGGTTTCGCCAGTGTCCGGCTAGGCGAGCCACTCAGGCTGAACGGATTGAGGGGTTACTCCCTTCCAAAGCATAAAGAAGCGGTGGCCTTTCCTGAAATGGAATGCCGCCGCTTTTCCGCAATGAAGCGATAGAAATGAAGTAATAGCGATCTAACGGCTCAGGCTTCAGCGGACAGAATTGAACTTTGAAGCAGCCTAGCGTATCGCTCCGTGCCGTTGCACGCCTGGGTTAGACATGGCAACCAACGTATGATTAGAGTTACAACAATTTTACGGATCGGCCCCTACCGCTTTTATTTTTACAGCCATGAGCCGAATGAGCCACCGCATATACATATTGACCGCGATGATTCATCGGCTAAATTTTGGCTGGAACCAGTGAGCCTCGCTAGCAACATTGGTTTTAGTGCTAAAGAACTTCGGACATTGCAATCGATAGCCCAAGAAAATCAGAAAAATCTATTGGAGGCTTGGTATGGGTATTTTGGCAATTCGGGCTGATGAAAGAGTGAAGAATGTCTACTGTACTGAAGAAACCGTTAGCGTTGATTTAATGGATGGACGGATAATCACTGTCCCTCTAGCTTGGTACCCAAAGCTGCTTAATGCCACACCCGATCAACGTTCAAATTGGGAAGTTTGCGGTGGTGGTTATGGGATTCACTGGGATGACATCGACGAAGATTTGAGTACGGAAGGGATGTTGCGTGGTGCTCCTGCTCCATCCTCAGGTATTGCTGGGGCGATCGCGGTTTCGCCAGTGTCCGGCTAGGTGAACCACTCAGGCTGAATGGATTGAGGAGTTACTCCTTTCCAAAGCATAAAGAAGCGGTGGCCTTTCCTGGAATGCCGCCGCTTTTCCGCAATGAAGCGATAGAAATGAAATAATAGCGATCTAACGGCTGGCGCTTCACCGGACGGCACTGGACTTTACGACACAGCTAATAGCGTATGCTGCCGTTCCGAGTGCAAGCGCTTGTTAGCCCAGTTGACCTTGAGGTGTTTTATCTAAAAACCTAGTTTTTACTGCTACTTGCCTGAGTACTTGTGACCGAAGAAACAGCTTGAGTCACATTGTTCATTACTGATTTAGCACGTTCCCCTACAGTAAGATTCTGTACTTCAACGGAACCACCTGTAACAATAACACCATTATTCAAAATTGTGTCTTGTCTTGCTCTCAAATCAGAAGTATCAATATTGTGAGCATCAAGGAAATTGACAATACTATCTAAGATTTGGCGTTCAATAAGTTTCAGATACATTTCTTTATCTAATTTCTGAAAATAGTGGCTGTACAAATTGGAAGCTGCTAATTCCCGAATACTAGTTGAAGCACCATAATCAAACATTGGATTTTCACGAATTAATCGTCTGTTAGATATTCGTTGATTCCACCGAGCAAGAGGTCGAAATAGTTCTCCACTAAGCAGAAAAATGGAAAATGGAAAGAGAAATAACGCTTTCATAAATGTCTCTTGAAGCATCTGAACCAGTTGTCGCCAAGTAGGATTATGCTGAATTTCATCAATCTTGCGATATTCCTGCTTAAGCGGTGGCAAGAAGAAGTAACTGGCTTCAACAAATAGATTCTGACGGAGTTTAAGGAAGCGCAAAAATACTGACAAGATGATTTCTCCCTGCCAACCAATTATACGGATGCATTTATAGTGCCTAATTCCATCTGATTGACCTCCAATAAACTCCTTCAAAGTCGATTGATCGACCTGCGTTAAAGGACGATGAAACAGATCAGGTAGAAATCTCTCGTCACCTCGAATTTCTTGACCATTTACAAAAATTTTGTCTTGAATACTTGTTCCTTGTAGATGCAGCTTTCTGATATCTGAATCAATATAAGAATATAACTCTTCAACAGTAAAAGGTTCAGGTTTCTTGGCGACTTTCATTTCCTCTTTCCCTTTGTTTATATTCAAAGTAAAAGACCATCCACCAATATCCGTACCTGAACCGACAAAAGGTGTAAAGCCGCTATAGATAACTATGTTGCAATCTTCTTCGTTTATAACTCCAGAAAGCTTACGGCGTATCTCAGCTTCAGCTTCATCTGTTAAAGTTACGCCGTCTGGGTTGAAGTTCTGCTTTAGCAAAGATTTAGCAATAATTTGATACCGAGTAATCCAAGTCTCAAATACAACTACTGCCCAAGATAATAAGAAATAGAAGGAAAAGAAAGATGAAAAGATGCTGCGTAAGAAGGCGGAGATAGGATCGGTATAGCCGTATTCAAGTCCATAGCTTACTTGTCCATAGGCACTTACCAAAGCTATAATAAAAAGGATAGATAGAACAATGTTCCGAATTAACTTTCGACGTTTAGCATCAAGACAGTGTTTGGCAACAGCTAATAAATCAACACCTGCTGGAATGCTGATAACACGATACTCTTCATCTAGAATCTTCTCTAGAACCTGACTCCGAAAGGTTCGATCAATTTGAGCGGCAGCACACAAGTAGCGCGTGGTATTAGATTTCTTCATGAGTTTCCTCTAGTCAGGGAAGTAGGTGCAACCAGATTCATCACTTGGAAAATAATCTCTTAGAGATTAAATTTATAGGTGTGTCAGAACATACTCTGCTACAGCAGAGAAAGTCCTGTAACTACTGCAATTGCCTTTTGTAAAAGTCCTACTTTTTCGACAATTTCAACTACTGAGCCTACTGATTCTTTGACAGCATTCAGTAGTCCCTTTAAAGTCAATTTACTTGGCTTCTCTTTTTTCACTTCCTCAGCAATCTGTTGAACAGTTTGAGATACTTCGTCATAATCAGATACTTGAGGTCGATGAGTTTCAAGGGAAGTAAGTAGTTCTGTAATTGCCTTAGCTAATTCTTCTTTGCCTTCAGCTTGAAACTCACTAGCAAGGTTGTAAGTCGTTTGAATCGCTTGAGCACCTTTACCAACAGTAACTTGCCCCGCACTAAAGGTGCCACCTGAGACAATAATTCCTTCGTTATTCTGACTCATAAATGGTTTTCCTATCTATCAATTATAATTGACTTTTCTCGTTATGTCTGCGGTATCAAAACTCTGAAATAGTCCACAAAAATGTTTCATGGTTGCAAATTCAACGGCAGCTCTATTAATAATTTGAAAGCTAACTATATGTAGAACCCAAAATGGGATCTACATAACTTTACCTGTCAGCCTCTAATATCTTAGGTGTATAAAGCTTGCAGCTATACTATCATCCTTCTCTTTAAGAAGCTATATCTAAAAAACAAATATAGAAACCTTGCTTATAAATTCTCAACGCTTCTTCATGTCAGCATCCTGAGACTTTTTCTTCGTCAAAATTAAGGTGACTTAGAACGCAAAATGCTATCCTAACTGACAAGAATAGGATCTTATTCAGCACGGTATGGAGCCACCTAGAGCGAAAATATCCAAACGCCAACCGTGAATGGAAATGGCAGTGCGTCTTCCCCACCAAGCAGCACTCCATCGAGCCCAGAAGTGAAATCATCCGTCGACATCACCTGGATGACGGTGCTCTACAGCGATCGCTCAAGCAAAGCAGTACGCAGTGGCAAAATCGACAAAAACGTGAGCTGCCATACCCTGCGCTAAGGCAATTAAAAAGCAAGCTTCTTAAGCCCCTCGCCTTTGAGAGAGGTTTGGGGTGAGGGGCTTTAAGTGCATCATCGAATTCACGTTGCCTGAGTCAATTAGTCTGAGTCAATTAATCTGAATCCTCTTGTGCTAATTCACCCTCAGCTAGCAAAATTTGAGCTGCGATCGTCGACTGCTTCTTGGATAAACTACTAGAGCGAATATGAAGATCCCGCTGAGGGAAAGGAATTTCAATTTCTTTCCGGCAAAGAATCTCATAGATCTGAAAATATAAATCGCTCTTGAGTAAAAACTGTTTGCTGGGGTCTTCCGTCCAGACCAGTAGCTCAAAGTCTAAAGAACTATCCCCCAATCCCGTAAAGACCACCCTAGGTGGCGGATTTTGGAGCACTTTAACGTTGAGATTCGCCACTTCCATCAGGGCAGCTTCTACTTCCTTGGGGTCAGAGCCATAGGCAACGCCTACGGGTAAATGTAGTCGAGACATGGGGGTATCATGGCTCCAATTGATCACTTCTTCTTCGAGAAACCGTGAATTGGGCACAATAATCGACACAAAGTCTGGCGTGCGAATATAGGTACTGCGCGGGCCAATGCGCTCAATGGTGCCCTTAAAAGCACCCACTTCGATAAAGTCTCCGACCTGAATGGGACGCTCAAAGACCAGCACGAGGCCGCTGCTGAAGTTTTTGGCAATATTTTGCAGCCCTAGCCCAATCCCAATCCCCAAGGCACTGGCCAAAATGGTTAAAGAACTAAGGTCTAACCCCCAGACCTGGAGCAGAACCAGCGTCCCTAAAAAGATCAGCAGGTAGCGCGTCACCACAGCGATCGCCTCCTGGGCACCGCGCCCCAGTCCGGCAAGGGACAGCACGCGGGTCTTGAGCACATTGCTCAAAAGGCCGGCCAGCACAACCCAGCCCAGCAAGACGCTGACCAAAATGCACAAATCCGTTAAGGAATAGGGATTTGTGCCGAGGGTGAGGATGGGCGACAAAAAACTGGAGCGCACCAGTTCAATGGCCTGGTAGCTCCACTGGCGCGTCCAGGGAAATAGGTTGGCACCATACAGCACCATGCTGACCCATAGCCCTAGCCGCAGCAGCGCAAGGGCCAGCTTGAAGCTAAAGGCAACCATCGTGGAGGATTGGGCCACCACAGGCATCCCCGTGGGCGCTGCCCCCGCATCTTCCATCGGCAGAATCTTGCGCAGGGCTATCCGCGAGAGGCGTCCGGCAATTTTTCCTAACAACCAGTGCAGTGCGATCGCCAGCAGCAGCAGGCCAACCGCCATAATTCCCATCTGCCGGAGAGACTCTCCTCGACGCTCTTGCTGAGCCTGCTGGATGGCCTGTCGAATCGTCTGTGCCCACTGCCCCGCCTGAGCCTCTGGCGTACTGCCCAGCATCGTATCGGTGCTGGTGACGGTCAGCAGATAGCGGTCATTGACTAAAACCGTAGGGAGCTGATTGCGCTGCTCTAGAGTGACCTGCACCGCATCTGGCTTAGCCACGGTTTCCTGAAGCTGGGCGTTGATAAAAGATGCACGCTCCTGGGCGCTATACTGACCGGACGCGCTCAGGGCAAAGAGCGATCGCCCATCCAGCACCACGGACGCTTTCACCTCAGCCTGAGCGATCGATGGCTTTAGCCAAACCCCCAGAATTAAAGCAAACGCCAAGGCGATACTCAAGAGACGGAAAAGTCGAGTAAAGCGCATGGCAACATCTGCGAAAGGTCAAGGTACGAAAGCTCAGGATACAAAAGCTCAAGGATCAGTAACCCTCGACCCTGGGGCTGCGTCACCATTCAACCATAGCGACTGCTGGGGCATTCCAATGGATAGATTCTCTTCCACCATCAGCTTTTTGAGGCGTCGCCGGAACTCACGAGCCACCACCCACTGCTGGAGCGGCTGGGTTTTGATCCAAATCCGAATAGCCATTCCCACATGATCTAATGTTTCAATACCTAAAATCTCTGGAGGCTCCAAGAGTTTTGAGCGCCACTGGATATCGCAGTACATCTCCTCTGCCAAATGCTTAAGTGACTGAAGCACCGCGTCGGGGTCAGCACTATGGCCCACCTGAATCGTCAGGTCAACCCGTGACCACCCTTGAGACAGGTTTTGAACCACTGAAACCTGACTATTGGGGATTGTGATGAGCATCCCTTCGCTATTGCGGAGCTGCGTAATGCGCAGGTTGATATTCTCCACCAGCCCGCCCACATTCCCGACCGTAATCACATCCCCTACCGCATACTGATCTTCAAAAAGAATAAGAAATCCGTTAATCACATCTTTAATCACGCTCTGGGCGGCAAAGGAGAGCGCTAGGCCAATAATGCCAGCCCCAGCCAGCAGTGGGAGTAAATCTACCCCCAGCAGCGATAGGCAGCTCATCAGTCCCACCCCAATCCATAACAGCGACGCTGTACTCTTGGCCACGCGCGCCACCGTAGAAATTCTCAGCAGCAGACGCTGGGAGTCTTCTGGTGTAATAAATTCATTGGTCTGAAGCGACTTAAACAATTGATCGATCAGCACATCACTCAGCCGAATCAGGAGATAAGTGCCTAGGCTCACCCCTAAAAGCTGGAGCGGGGTTGAGAGCAGGAATGCGCGCAGCCATCGGGTTTGCGGAAACAGCCCCAAGATGACAACGGCTCCACCGCCCCAAAGTCCCACCTGGCTAATCTGAATAACGCGCAGCCTAAGATCAATGAGATTCCTGCGCTGCTGCCGCACGATCTGAGATGGGGCTAGATTCGTCGCTGGTAACTCGGCGGAGTCCGTTGCGCTGGACAGCGCTGGGCCACTGGGTACGAGATGACGCTGAATCACAGCATTAGCAGCCTCGCTTTCAGCGTCTATGCTTTTTCGACTCGCTTTGAGACGCCGCTGCTGACTCACCAAAAAACGGCTCAAGACGAGAATTGCCAATATTGATCCGCCAGAAATAGCGCCCTGACGCATTAAAAAACGCGGCTGACGCTCTTGGTACGCTCTCAGGAGCGCCCTGCGAACTAGCACCGTGAGTTGGTTGGCCCATCGAGTCACGTCACTCGTCTGAAGCTGGGCATCTAAGTCTGTTACCGTCATTAGATACTGGCCATTGACTGAAATGACGGGCAGTCTGCTGTTTTCATCCAGGGTGGACACCACTGAAAGTGCATTGGGGTCTAGTCCGCTGTTGATGATGCTGTCAAGCTGCTGCTCGATCGCCTGACGCCTCAGCTCAATGGGCGTCGCCCCATCGGAAGGACTGTCGGTTGTGACGGTTGGGGCTGCGATCGCAAAGAGGGCATACCCATCCAGCCGCACCCAACCCGAAGCCACACTAGACTCCTTGGCCGTATTGAGAAAGGCTTGAAAGGGCTGTAGGTTAACTGACGGAAACGAGGTTGGCTGGCGCTGTTGAGCCAATCCAGCGGAAAAAGACCCAAGTGAAAAAAATAGCAGCAGGGCTACCCCAACCCTACACAGACTCAAAATTCTTTTTCTGTGGGGCTGCGCTGTAGAACATCTAAATTTCATGCAGGGCTTGGTTTACGCAGGCTTTATGTGAATTCCGACTTCTCAATTTCACTTCGCAATGTATTGAGGTCAATGTACTGATCCGTCACATTTCGGAGTTCGCGTGCAATCATGCCTTCGGTTGAGACGACCGTAATGTGCGTGTTTTTAGATCTTAATAGCTCAATAGCGCGCTCAAAATCACCATCACCACTAAACAAAACGACGCGGTTATACTGCTCAACGGTATTAAACATATCGATGACAATTTCGATATCCAAGTTTGCCTTTTGTGAATATCGTCCGGAGTTGTCGTCGTAATACTCTTTCAGGAGTTTTGTGCGGACAGTGTAGCCCAGACTAATCAAGGCATCCCTAAACCCGCGCTGATCCTGGAAGTCTTTTAATCCGGTATACCAAAATGCATTCACCAATCGCACATCATGTTCGCGCGTGAAGTATTCTAGAATTTTTCGCGGATCAAAAAACCATCCGTTCCTTTGCTGCGCATAAAACATATTGTTCCCATCTACAAATATGGAAACGCGATTAAACATAGTATGCATTTTATGGAATTTATTTAAAAATATTGATAGTTGGTGAAGGTAAATATAGAAAGTCTATTAATGAAAAATATAAGACTTTTATAATGTTCTGATTAGTCTAGCAAGTTTGATGAACTTTTGACAGGCGCACTGCAATGGGTACGCTTTGCCTAAAACGTGCCGTAGCAAGTAGCCCTACCTCGTTATTCCAGGCTGAGTCTCTTGGAGGCGCACCAAGGGTTAGCTTGGCCTTGGGCGGGGATGTCAGCCTTAGGCTTCAGGGCGAAGAGTCTCCTTTGCAGACATGCCTTCAATGATGCCTTCTGCCTGATGGACGAGCGATCGCAATTGATCCAGCACCTCCTGCGCCGCAGACTCCCAGAGTCCGCGCTGATGGGCTTCGAGGAGGCGCTCGGCCATATCGCGCAAGGCCCAAGGGTTTTTAGACTGGATAAAGTCCTGTACCGCTGGGTCAAAGACATAGGCATCGGCCACGCCCTGATACATATGGTCTTCAACGCAGTGGGCGGTCGCGTCGTAGGCAAACAAGAAGTCCACCGTTGCCGCCATTTCAAACGCGCCCTTATACCCGTGGCGCATGGCTCCGGCAATCCACTTCGGGTTGACCACGCGAGATCGATACACCCGCGTAATTTCTTCAGAGAGCGATCGCACTTTGGGGTTGGCGGGGCGGGAATGATCGCCGAAGTAGACCGTAGGGTTTTGGCCTTGGCAGTTGCGCACCGCAGCGGTTAATCCACCCTGGAACTGGTAGTAGTCATCGGAATCTAGCAGATCATGTTCGCGGTTATCCTGGTTTTGCAGCACAATCTGAAGACTGCCGAGACGCTGGTTAAAGGCCTCTGGCGCAAAGGTTCCGGTAGCGTCCTCAAGGGCTTCTGTACTCCACTGCTCCACGGGCTGGGCGCTATAGGCATAGCAGCCCCACTGCATGTAGGCTTTTGCTAAATCTTCATCGGTTGTCCAGTTTTGCGATTCTATGAGTCCCTGGAGTCCGGCACCGTAGGCTCCAGGCTTAGCGCCAAACACCCGATAGCGCGATCGCTGCTCGGCGATGACTGGGGAAAGACCTTGGGCCAGCCATTCTTCTGTTTCAGTTTTGACTCTGGCCGCTAAAGGATTTTGATCCGGTGGCTCATCCAAATTGGCGATCGCCTGTACCGCCTGATCAAACAGGTCAATGAGGTTGGCAAAGGCATCCCGAAAAAAGCCAGAAATTCTGAGGGTGACATCCACTCTGGGTCTACCCAAGGTGCTCAGTGGAATGACCTCAGTCCCAATCACCCGCCGCGATATCCCTTCCCACACCGGACGCACACCCAAAAGCGCCAAGGCTTCGGCCATGTCATCCCCCCCGGTACGCATGGTGGCCGTACCCCAGAGGGAAAGGGCGAGGGTTTGTGGATATTCCCCTTGCTCCTGGGTATAGCGCTCAACGAGGGTTTCAGCGGCTTTGCGCCCCACATTCCAGGCGCTTTCCGTGGGCAGGCTGCGGATATCCACGGAGTAGAAATTTCGGCCCGTAGGCAGCACATCCGGTCGGCCACGGGTGGGGGCACCGGAAGGCCCGCTGGGGACATAGCGCCCCCCTAATCCCTTGAGGAGGTGCGTAATTTCCTGGTTGGTTTGCCGCAGGGCAGGCAGGAGGCGATCACACATCCAGTCTAGTTCCTGCTGAGTTTGAACACCTGGATGATTGAGGGATAGACCAGATGGCTCCACAGAGCCACTCTCCAGCAAAAACGTCTCAATCCAACGGGCAGCCTGGTTCTCAAGCGCCTCTACCGCGTCCCCCACAATGCGTAACGGCTGCGAATCGGAGGGAAGCCGTGAGCTAAGTTGAGCCTGATCGGTCGGGTCTAGCACGTCGGCTAGGTCAGCCGTCAGCGGGTCGAAGGAGAGCAACCAGTCCAAGGCGATCGCCCTGGTGAGGCCCAAGCGTCCCGCGCCGGGATAGCGGGCTAGGGAAATCAGCAAATCTCGGAGCTGATCGCCTTCTGGGCACTGCCCTAAAATATGCAGCCCATCTCGGATTTGGGATTCCTTCAGCTCACAGAGATAGCCGTCCGCCTGTCCTAGAAACTGCTCTAGCTCAGACACCGCAATCTCTGGAGCGCCCTTGCCCTCCCAGTCTAGGCCCAAGTCTAGGCCCAAGTCGCGGCCCAAGTCTAGGCCCAAGTCACGGCCCAAGTCGCGATAAATCTCAGACTGATCTAAGAGCGCAAAAATCCGGCTCCGAATGGCGTCTAGACGGCCTGGGTCGAGGGTTTGGGCTTCGTAATATTCATCAATCAGTGCCTCAAGCTGCTGAAGCGGCCCGTACAGCTCGGCGCGGGTCATGGGGGGCGTCAGGTGATCGATAATAACCGCCTGCGATCGCCGTTTGGCCTGGGCACCCTCTCCTGGATCATTCACGATAAATGGATATAAATGCGGCATTGGCCCTAGGGCAACTTCTGGAAAGCAGCCCTCACTCAGCGCCACGCTTTTGCCAGGGAGCCACTCCAGGTTGCCGTGCTTGCCCACATGCACCACAGCATGAGCCTTAAAGCCCTGGCGCACCCAGTAGTAAAACGCGAGATAGGCGTGGGTTGGCACCAGGTCAGGGGCGTGATAGTTGAGGCTAGGGTCAAGGTCATAGCCCCGTGCAGGCTGAATCCCCACAAACACAGAGCCGAGCTGCACCCCAGCGATCGCGAAGCCTCCCTTGCCTGCCTGGGCCTGGGGCGCACCCCAGCGCTCATAGACCGCATCCTGCACTGCCTGGGGCAAGCGCTGAAAAAACGCCTCATACTCAGCCACGGACACCGACTGATACACCGCGCGCAGATCGCGGCCTTCTGGATCGTTCGTCACCCCTGCGGTCAGCCACTGGATTAATTCATCCCCCGTAGCGGGAAGCTCCGAGAGCCGATAGCCTTCTTCCTGAAGCGCCCTCAGGATTTCTACACAACTGGCCGGCGTATCTAGCCCCACCCCGTTGGCGAGTCTACCGTCCCGATTGGGGTAGTTGGCTAACACTAGCGCGACCCTACGCTCTTGAGGCGGCGTCTGGCGCAGAATCGTCCAGCGGGTTGCCAAATCCGCCATAAAGTCAATGCGATCGCCCACGGGCTGATAGCCCATCACCTCGGTTTCCAGGCGCGGGTCAAACTGGCGGGTCGCCTTAAAGGAAATGGCGCGGCCAATAATTCGACCATCTACCTCTGGCAGCACCACATGCATAGCCATATCCCTGGGCGAGAGTGCCAAGGTCTGGGTCTGCCAGCGCTCCACGGAACCCCCACTGCAAATGGCCTGGAGGACAGGCACATCCAGAGACTGCCACAGGTCTAAGTTCAGCTCCGCTGCGCCAATTTTGGCCACTGAAAAGCTCAGGGTATTGAGCAAGATATCCACGCCCTCTAGCAATTCCAGCGTCTGAGCCTGACTTTGAGGAATGGAGAGAGAATCAACAAAAATGGGGACTGGCGCTAACCCCCGCTCTGCCAGCGCCGCACAGAGCGCATCCACGGCATCGGTGTTGCCTGCTAGGTAGTGGGCACGATAAAACAAAACCCCAGCGCGCCCACCAGCACGCCCCAGAGGTGGAGTGGCTTCTAAATGCTTTGGCGATCGCTCTAAGTCCGGCTCTAAATCTTGTCTCCAGTGGCCGTTCCAGTCATACCTTCCGACCTTGGGCACCGTCTGTGCCGCCTCAAGGGTGGGAAGGTGGCGATCGCTGTCCAGTGCTTCTCCCTTGATGCCTAGATTGACGGACAGTAATTCCAAAGACCGAATTGCGCGGCCATAGTTTTCGACCCCTCCCTCCGTAAAATAGCGCCAGAACTGCTCCACCACTTTGAGAGGCACTGTGGAGTGACTCATCAGCTCAAGATCGGGGCGATCGTCCCCCGGCACGACAATCAGCACGGCCCCTGTGCGCGCTACCACCTCACGCACCACTTCTAGCCCGTAAGACCAGTAGCCACGTCCCCCCAGCAGGCGAATCAAAATGCCCTGAGCGTGGGTAAGTACGGTTTCAGCATAGGTATCGATGGTTAACTGCTGCTGAAGCTGAAGTAAGCTCGCAATTCGTAGACCCGTAGACTCGGCTGGGTGTTTGTCTGGGTGCTTACCTGGGAAACTCTCTGGGAAATTCTCTGTGGAACTCTCTGGAGTTAAACGAGCTGCTTTCGCAAAAAGCTGAATATCGGTATCGGCCGCCGTCAACACCACCAGCGGTGCAGGGGTTTGCTCAATAAAAATGACGCCCTCAGGAGAGGCCCCTGCTTCCCAACCTCCCGCGATCGCCGCCAAACGGTGCATAAATATTTCTCGCCTTTAGTTTCTTGCTTTTAATTCTTGCCTTTAAGCACTTTTCGATATTGCTTCAGCCTTAGTGTAGAGCCTTCCCCGTCGGAAGGGGATCTGAGGTGCGATCGCATACCTGCCTACAGTCGCTCTTTAAGCGGTTACAACACAAGGATTTCAGCCGCAACGCTGCTAAAATCTGCGGATTTCAACCTTTAAAGAATCTGGTGGATTCCAGCATTCCGGCCTGACCTTGAGCTAGAACCAGAAGAGGGAAAGTTTGCGAGAAGAAAGTTTTTGCGAGCAAGACTCAGCAAAAAAAGTCTCATAAAAACCTTCTCAGCGTTTCTAAAGGCCCATGATGCCCGATTTATCCTATTCCCGCGATCTATTTGAACGCTTAAAGGCCGCAATTTTAGATCTGGGGCATCCCCTTCTGGCTGAAGGTGTCGTGCTGACCGAGGAAGCGTTTCGTGGGGTCAATCCTGACATGACGCCTTTTGTCCTGGTTGTGGCCCCTGAGTTTCGCGGGTTGCTGCACGCCCAGGAGACGACAGAACCCCTCAGCCTACCCACCTTGACCTTAGAAACGCCCCGAATTACTGCATTTTTAAAAACCTTGCGATCGCTCGCCATCCATCAGCCCACCCTAAGCGCGCAGGTTAAATTAGCGCAGACGATTCATAGCCGCCCCATTTCGGTCGCCTCCATTTACCCTGGATTGGTTCAGCATTTATTTAACGCTCTGACTCAGGCCGTTCAGTCCCTACAAAGTCAGCCCACGGCCATGAGCTGTCAGCCTATCGTAGCGGCTGCACTCCACCAGCAAGGCCAGCAAGAGCGCCTTCTGGAGCAGGTCACCACTCAGATTCGGGAAAGCCTAGAGCTGCCTACGCTGCTGCAAACGGCCGTCAGTAAGGTCTGTAAATTCCTAGAGGCGGATCGGCTCCTAATCTATCAGTTTGAGAATCAGTTTGAGGCTTCTTCGCCAGAGTTGCCAGTTCTTCAAGGTTCGGTGATTTACGAATCTTGCGCCCACGAGGCAATCCCGTCCCTTCTAGGTCAAGAAGTATTCTGGGCGCTCACGGCCAAACAGTGTCGGCGCTATGCCCAAGGCCAGACCCTAGCTACCGCTCAGGTCAAAAAAGCAGCCGACCTCTTGGATGGAACCCTTGATTTGCTCTATCAAGGCAACGTGCGATCGCAGTTGATTACCCCCATTCTTGTCCAGAACCAGCTCTGGGGCCTCTTGATCTCCCATCAGTGCAGCCCCCGCGAATGGGAGGCGCGGGACGTGAAGTTTTTGGAACAGATTGCCGAACACCTCGCGATCGCCATTTACCAAGCTCAGCTTTTCCAACAGGTTCAGATTCAAAAGCAAACCCTAGAGCAGCAGGTGGTGCAGCGCACCCAAGATCTACGGGATGCCCTCGTCGAAACCCAGTCCGCCAACCGCGTTAAGAGTGACTTCTTAGCCACCATGAGCCATGAGCTGCGCACCCCCCTCACCTGCGTCATTGGCATGTCTGCCACCCTAATTCGCTGGTCCTTAGGCCCCCTCAACGATAAACAGCGCGGCTATCTCCAAACCATCCACGACAGCGGCGAACACCTGCTAGAGCTGATTAACGACATTCTGGAGCTGTCCTACGCCGAATCTGGCAAAGCGACCCTTAACCTCAGCGAATTTTCCCTGAATGCGCTAGCCCACCAAAGCGTCCAGATGCTGCGCGACAAAGCCGAAGAAGGCGAAATTGACCTGCGCGTGAATGTCAAAGTGCCCCAGGGCCAAGACAACTTTGTGGCCGACTCGCGCCGCGTCAAGCAAATTCTGTTTAATCTGCTCTCCAACGCCATTAAATTTACGCCCCCCGAAGGCACCGTCACGCTTCGGGTCTGGGTTGAGCCCAATACCGCCATTTTTCAAGTCGAAGATACGGGCATTGGCATTGCCGCCAGCCAGCAGCCCCGACTGTTTCAAAAGTTCCAGCAGCTAGATACTTCCTACCGTCGCACCTACGAGGGGACAGGCTTAGGACTTGCCCTCACCAAGCAGTTCATTGATCTGCATCGCGGCTGGATTGAAGTGGAGTCCGAGGAAGGTCAGGGAACAATCTTTACCGTAGAGCTACCCAACCAAGCCCTACTAGAGTCTCACCAGGATCTCTTGCGATCGCAGTACGTCACCACCTCCAGCAACCGCATTGTGCTGCTCGAAGAGAACGAGGAAAACGCTACGTTAATTTGTGAAATGCTGACCGCTGCAGGCTATCACGTTATTTGGATTGTGGAAGACTCCACCGCCCGTGACCAAATTCGATTCTTACAGCCTTCGGCCGTCATTATTAGTACAGACCACGAAGAGAGCCACAGCCTCAAGCTCATCCAGCAGTTTCGGAAATTTTCTGAATCCCTCAACCTGAAAATTGTGGCGCTTGGCCCCCATGAGGCAGCAAAAGATCCGCAGCCTTATCTCTTAGCAGGGGCAGATACCTTTCTGCACAAGCCCGTCAATCCGGAACACCTGGTTCACAAAGTGGATATCTTACTCTCCAGCCCAGCAACCACCGCCCAGGGGACTCCCCATTCCAGTGCCTCATCCAGCCCATCGGCTAACTTGCCAGCCGCTGTCAGTCCATCCCGGAGAAAGCGCAGTTAGGCCTACTGATGGCACGCCCCTAATTGTGAGTCGATTCAGACCGCTCAACTCAGACCCCTGCAAGGCAAAGAGATCGACCGAAAGTCTTCTAAAATGCTTAGGGGAGCGTGACAAGGTAGGCAAACCAGAGCAAAACTCTATGATCCGCTCATGGCCGCTCACTCCCAAAAAACTCAATTATTGTGGCGAAAATCATTATTGGAGAGTCATGGTCGACTTATCAAGAATCCCAGCTCAGCCAAAGGCTGGCCTAGTCAATGTCCTCGTTGAAATTGCAGCGGGGAGCAAAAACAAGTACGAGTTTGATAAAGAAATGAACGCCTTTGCCCTAGATCGCGTTCTCTATTCTTCTGTCCATTACCCCTACGACTACGGATTTATCCCCAACACCCTAGGGGATGATGGCGACCCTCTAGACGGGATGGTCATTATGGACGAGCCAACCTTTCCGGGCTGCGTGATTGCTGCCCGCCCCATTGGCTACCTAGAAATGATTGATGGGGGTGAAGGAGATGAGAAGATTCTGTGCGTCCCTGACCAGGATCCTCGATTTGTCCATGTCACCTCCCTGGCCAATATTGCCCAGCATCGCCTAGACGAGATTGCTGAGTTTTTCTTAACCTACAAAAACCTGCAAAAGAAAAAGGTTGAGATTCGCGGCTGGCACGATGTTGATAAGGTGAAGGCCCTGCTAGAACGCGGCATTGCTGCATATAAATAGACCCATAAATAGATCCATAAATAGGCCCACAGAGCCTATAGGGGTGAGCTCTTGTATCCATAGGCTTGAACTCACCCCAGAAGAGTCCATGATTCTTAGTCGATGCTAATGGACTGGGGGCCGCTGCCGTTGTTGTTGTCTGAGGAGCCATTGCCAGAGGGTGTTGATGGCGCGCCCATCTCTCGATCTAGCCAGGTCTTCACTGGGTCTTGCGATAGATTGAGCCGAAAAACCCCAGACGCAAAGCCCCCCATAAACGCCACGGGCTTCTGGACAAGCTCTTGAAAAATGGGCGACAGCTCTTGCAAAAACATAGGTTCTCCTCTACTGATCGCGATGCTTTACGGATTCACTCTCTTTTAGTGTAGTGAATTTGACTCATTGAGCGAGGGTGGATTGCCCTACCGTAGCGGATCTGCTTGGTTTTCTTGCGGCTTTCTTTTCCTGCGGCTTTCTTTTCCTGCATCTAGAGCGATCGATAGACCCGATAGTTGAGGCTGGGGAAAATATTGTCGATCGCCTCTACCTTTTCTAGCCAGCCGGAGTCAATTTTGCCTTCGAGAATATCGTCGTACAGCTTATGAAACCGCACTAAATGCGATCGCGTGCGGCGCACCGCGTAGGGCACCATCGTTCCCGTCCGCATAATGAATGCCCAGTCCGAAGACTGCGCCAGCAGCACCTCTCTAGCGGCCTGATTGAGCGCTTTCCACTCCAGCTCATCCGCAGGTTCCCGCTTGGCCAGCTCAATCATCCGCTCTGCTGCTTTGTGCAGATGAGGATAAATCCAGGTGTTGGTTTCGTTGAGCCAATATTCATGGAAGCCCTTATAGCCCCAGCTTGACTGAGACGGGCGACAAACCTGCTGATTGGGATGGGCGCGCAGATAGTCGGCCAAGTGCGTCATGGCGTAGGTGCTTTGGTCATACCAAGACTTGCGGCACAGATAGTCGATAAAGATTGGCCCCTCATACCACCAGTGGCCAAATAGCTCAGCATCGTAGGGAGATACCACTAAGGGCGGACGCTGCATAATGCCGTGCAGGTGGCTGACCTGCTTCTCTCGGTTCACCATAAAGTTGGCGGCATGTTCGGCGGCTTTTTCCCTGGCCCAGTAGGGGTCATAGAGCGCCTTGTCGCTCAGCCCTAGACCCTTGCCTGTAATTTTGTGATACTTAATGCCCACGTTTTTTCGCTGGCCGTTGGGCATAATGTAAGGCTTGATGTACTCATAGTCCGCTTCCCAGCCCAAGTCCTTATAAAACTCACGGTATTCTGCGGCTCCCGGATATCCCACCTCCGACGACCAAACCTGCTGAGAAGACTCCTGGTCACGGGCAAAGGCTGCCACGCCAGTTTCGGTAAAGATGGGGGCATAAGTGCCAAAGCGAGGGCGGGGACGAGCATAGAGCAGCCCGTGGCCATCGGTCAAGAAATAGCGCAGGCCAGCGTCCGCCAGCATCCGCTCTAGCCCTTCGTAGTAGGCGCATTCGGGGAGCCAAATGCCCTTGGGGGCGCGGCCAAAATGTTCTTCGTAGTGCTCGCAGGCGACCTGAAGCTGTGCCCAGACGGCTTCGGGGTACATTTTCATCAGGGGCAGGTAGCCGTGGGTCGCGCCGCAGGTAATGATCTCTAGGTTGTTGCTGTCTACAAACTGCCGGAAGGCTTTAATCAGGTTGCGATCGTAGCTTTCCCAGGTTTGGCGAATGTTGTGGAATTCTTCGACATAATGCTCTGCCAAGTAGCGAAGGTGGCCGTTAAAGGCATTGCGCTCAACTTCTAGGGTGGCCAGTTCCTCTAGGGTGGTGAGATAGTCGTCATAGCGATCTTGGAGGAGGGGGTCGCTGAGCATGGAGACGAGGGGTGGCGTCATGCTCATGGTTAGCTTAAAGTCGATCCCATCCCGTTTCAGCCCCTCAAAAACCTGAAGCAGAGGGACGTAGGTTTCGGTAATGGCTTCGTATAGCCACTCTTCTTCGAGAACATAGTCGCTTTCAGGATGTCTGACAAACGGCAGATGGGCGTGTAAAACCAGTGCGAGATAGCCGAGGGTCATAGGGCTTTAACCAATAGGGTTAGGCAAGTGAGGTTAGGTGAATTAGAGCAAACAAGGTCTATGCAGCGCTAAACCTGCAAATAATACAGCTTTTATACAACCTGCAAATCATAAATGAGAACGCAGCTCTGCAACGATCCCCTTATCCAAATTTCTATTGTGCCAGAGCGCGACCTACGCGAAACGTAAAGATTGTGGGTTGGGTTTCTCAGAAATCCAATCTGGAGGAAACTGATCCCAGCATTCTGTTTGGAACCCTCACCGGAAATAGTCTTAAGCTTTTACACTACGGTCTGGCCTACAGTCTGGCGGCGCAAAATTTTTTTCAGTTTGACTTCATAAGTCTTAAGAGTATTTTGATCGAAACAGTATTTTTGAAGACTGTTTCATGGAATCAGCTATAGGCCAGTAGGACAAAGGCCTCCTGTGAGAAGGAATCTGGCAATCGCAGATCTGGCAAGCAGGGATCTGGTAAACGGGGATCTGGCAATCGCAGATTCGACGATCGCCTTATAAAAATCGTTTTACTTAGAGCGGCGAAGCCTTACGAGGCGAGGGCTAGGGTCTGAGGCGTCTAGAGGTGTTTCCGTCGCTAGTTTTTCAACTCGGCCATGCCAGCGCAGTAGAACCCGTGCGAGACGTTTAGAGCTATGGCGCACCACATGGGTTTTGAGATCTTCCTCCATGACGTTGGCTAAAATGACGCGACACCCCATCCTCAGCAGTTCCTGGCGATCGATAGGAATGGGGTAGGACTGCTGCTGGGCGTAATGATTAATCGCAGCATCGGAGGGAGATTTTTTTTGCACCAGTACCGCATCGAAAATGCGGCGACCCGTAGCGGCATCAATGGCCTTGATATGGTCTGAAACACGATATCCGGTGGTTTCCCCAGGCTGACTCATGATGTTGCAGACATAAATGCGGGGGATATCAGTACGCCGGGCGATCGCCTCCACAATTTGCGGCACCAGCAGATTGGGAATCACGCTGGTGTAGAGGCTCCCTGGCCCCAAAATAATAAAGTCCGCCTCTTGAATAGCGGCAAGCACGCTGGGCAGTGCCGGGGGGCGGGAAGGACGACAGCCAATTTTGACAATTTTTCCCCCCGCCGCACTAATGCGAGATTCACCCTCAATGTGTTGGCCATCTTCAAGCTCTGCCCAGAGCCGCACATCGCTGAGGGTCGCGGGCAAGACCTGCCCACGAATCGCCAACACCTGGGAACTCGTGGCGATCGCCTGCTCCCACCCATCGGTAATTTCGCTCATGGCCGACAAAAACAAATTGCCAAAGCTGTGGCCAGCCAGCCCATCCCCCATCCTGAAGCGATACTGAAACAGCTCCGTAATCAGCTTTTCTTGATCGGCCAACGCCGCTAGACAGTTACGAATATCGCCCGGAGGGAGCCCTCCCATCTCGCGCCGCAAACGTCCTGAAGACCCGCCATCATCGGCCACCGTCACGACCGCCGTAATATTGGCGCTGTATTCCTTAAGGCCACGGAGCAGCGTTGAAAGGCCTGTTCCGCCACCCACCGCTACAATTCTCGGCCCCCGATTTAGGCGACGATGGGCCAGCAGACGATCCACCAGTTCTTCATCCCCCTCTGGCATCAGCACTTCTGTAATGGAGCCAAGGGTGCGCGTCTGGCCCCACCACACCAACAGCGCGCCTAGCCCAATGACCAAAGGCCCGCTGATATAGCTGGGCATGTACTGGGTAATGACCTGCAGGATCAGCTGCAGTACCTGAATGACATAAAAAACTGGGGTGAGCTTAACCAGGATGGCTAGCCCCACCACCGTACAAAGCACTCCAATCGCGCTGATAAACATCCAGCGCTTGACCGACAGGCCGGGAGATAGCCACTTAACAGATTGGCCAAAGCGGCTCGGCGTAGGAATCCTTATTTTTTTTTGAGCACCAATCAAACCATGCTTTGCCAAAACCGTGCCTGCCTGCGGGTCAGATTTTACCCCTAATGCCAAAAGCCCTAATCACCTAGAAAAAAGCGCATAAAAAGCGCTCAAAACACGGCTCTTTTTGCTGGATTTAGCATCGCTTTTAGAGTTAAAGGTGAACCCTAAATCTAGCCTAACGCTAGCGCTATGGGCTACAGATCTAAATCGATGTCTTGAGCCGCAGGTTTACCCTGCTCTAACCTGCGCTCTGGCCCCAGACCTAGGTCATCAGAAAATTCAACCACATTGCTGTTGGACGAGTCTTTAATGCGCCGGATGGGCAAATTTGCAATCAGTGCCGTGGTTCGCTGATCAGACTCTAGGGATAGGTTCAGGCTCTCCATATCCAGCTCCACGTAGCGAGACACCACTTCTAGAATGTCTCGCCGCATCGCCTCCATCATTTCGGGCGTCAGGTCAGCGCGGTCATGGGCCAGCACAAGCTTAAGGCGACGCTTAACCTGATCGCGACTACTAGAGTGATCGGTGCCAAAAAACAGCCGTTCGATAAGCTCGCTAATCATAGGAATTCCAACTTATGCTTTAAGGGGTTCAGCCTAGTGAAAGGGACTCAGACTGGCTCTAAAACGCTTAATGTCAAGCGGTCTATTTCGGCTTAGTCTTATTTAGACTTAGTCTATTTCGACTTAAAAAATCGACGCAATCTAGCGAGCAGGGTATCGTAAGGTGCATTGAGATCTAAAAGCTCAACTTCTTTGCCCTCTAGCCGCTGCACAATATTCTGTAGCGCCAGCTTGCTCAAGGACGCCTCTTCCGACAGCACAAGGGGTTCCCCGCGATTGGTGGAGACAATCACCTTTTCATCGTCTGGGATAATGCCCAGCAGCGGGACAGACAAAATCTCCTGTACGTCGCTTACGGACATCATGTCGTTTGCCTGAACCATGGCGGGCCGAATCCGATTGATAATCAGCCGGACGTTTTTGACGCGGTTTGCTTCGAGCAGGCCAATAACCCGATCCGCATCCCGCACGGCGGAAATTTCGGGCGTGGTGACAATGATGGCTTCGTCGGCAGCGGCGATCGCGTTTTGAAAGCCCATCTCAATGCCAGCGGGGCAGTCAATTAGCACGTAGTCATATTTTTTTGTGAGCGCATAGGCCAACTGCTTCATCTGGTCTGGCGTGACCGAATCTTTGTTGCGATTTTGAGCGGCGGGCAGCAGTACGAGGTCGCGCTGGCGTTTATCCCGCACTAGCGCTTGCTCTAGGCGGCACTGCCCTGCTAAAACCTCAAGGGCTGTATAGACGACTCGATTTTCTAGCCCTAGGAGCAAATCCAGGTTTCTCAGGCCAAAGTCAGCATCCATCAGCGCCACAGAGCGACCTATCTTAGCGAGAGCCGTCCCTAGGTTGGCGGTACAGGTAGTCTTGCCAACCCCTCCTTTCCCAGAAGTAATTACAATGATTCGACCCATAGCTTTAAAAACTCGCTTAGCTCAATACTCGCTTATTAATATTCGCCTATCAATAACTCGCTCAAAGGAACGACTTAGATTAATTGCTCTACTTTATGAATCGCTCTACTTTTAGGCCTTGTCATTCCATCTACCCCAGGATGGTTTTTGCCCTGGCAGTTTTGCCCTAAGACATAGCTGTGGACATTACAGATGATTCGGCAGATGATTTGGCAGATTATTTACCAGATTGTTTTGAATACTGCTTTGCGAAATCAGCCGCTCGCATGATTTGAATGCCCTCTGGAGTAGTGTAGGCAACCTCTGGATAGACCTGATTGGGCGGCTTGGCTGGTGCTCTTGCCACCTGATCCGCAATCCGCAGTTGGGTTGGCTCCATCTGCAAAGCCATAATCTGACGATCGCGATCACCCTGGGCCCCTGCATGGGCAACCCCCCGCAAACGACCCCAAACTAGAATATCACCATCGGCAATAATCGCACTTCCAGGGTTGGTGTCCCCCACCACCACCACCGAGCCAGGATGGCGCACTTCTCCTCCTGATCGCAGGGTTGTTTCAAGGTACAGCGGCTCTGCTAAGACTAGCTCTGGACTTGTCAGGGCAGCCACTCTAGAGGCGGCCGGACTGGCGATCGCAGGAAGGCCTAGGGTGGGCAACTGCTGATCGACGGAGTATCCAGACGTCACCGCAGCGATCGCGGTTTGACGGCGACTGGTCAAGACGCGACGCAGAATGAGATGTGCATTCGACAAAGCTACGGCTAACTGGTCAAGCTGTCGCTGATCCAATAGCCGATCATTGGCCACTAAATAAACGGGCGTCTGGGGTGGCCAGATGCGCTGACTGGCTTCCAGACGATGCTGGAGCTGCTCCCAAATTACAGACCACTCCACCGCCGTTTGATTAGAAGGGAGGTAGAGGTACAGCACCCCTTTCTCAGCTTTAAAGAAAATATGCCCTCCCTGCGCGGCACGCTCTGCTGGCGATGCGAGGAGGGCTGGGCTTAGCCCAGCCTGTTGAACTCCTGGTAGCCTCCCTGACTGAATCCCTAGCAGGGCTGCTGAACTCTGGGAAGTGGCTTGTTGGGGAGTGGCTTGCTTAAGATGCGATCGCTCAGGCTCAGATATTGAGATCTCGGCCAATTCGACTTGGGCTAATTCGACCTGGGCCAATTCGACCTGGACTAATTCGGCTTCAGACAGCCCAACCTCAGACGGCTCACCCTCAGGCAAACTGATTCCAGTCAAACTGGTTTCAGGCAAATTTGTTTCAGACAGACTCGCCTCAGAGGCACGATTGGACTGCATAGCTCACCCTTGACTGCATCGCTCTTGACTGCACCCCCAAATAGAATCTCCTATCCCCTGCATCAGTAAGAACCGCGCTAGCGCGGAGAAGCAGTAGATTCAATGGGTCTTACCACATTCAGGCGCTGACTGACAATGGTAATGCCCCCTTGCTGAATCAAAACGGCAGACACCCACTCGCGAGAAGGCTGTTGGGGTGCTTGACCAATCTTGAAGAGTCCTCCAGCGGCCAAGGGCTCTAGGGCAATGGGTGTGCGCTTAAGATACTGCTCTGGTGTAATGGGTTCTTTTACCGCAGCCCCCAGCAGGAGGTCTTCTCCAATCGGATTTTTAACAATCACGTCAAAGTTAAAGGTTTGACCCACATTGACCTGATCCGGAAGGTTCACATCAACATCAGGTGACTTTTCTCCAAAGCTAAGGCGGGTCTGCTCTCTTAAAATCTCTTGAGAGACAAGCTGCTTATTGACGATTTTAGTTTTCGCTTTTACGGTTGCCGACAGCTTCATGTCCCGATCTGCCGCCGTTTGAATTCCCTGAATCGTGGTGGTGGTTTCTAGGATGTAGCCATTTCCTTGCGCCTGCCAGCTATCAATTTTGGTGCTGTACTGAAGATTTTTGGTGTCTTTCCAAAAAGTCGTTACGGCCTGCTGAAGCGTACTGTACGTTAATCCGTCGGCGTGGGTGAAGTTGGGGCTATAGAATTTCAGGACGGCCTTGAGATTTTGGCGGCTAGAGGCGGCATCCAGGTCTCGGAGAATGGCCACAATTTCTGGAGGAGCTGGCTGGGCTGGGCCGCTGGGAACTGAACCATTAGGAGAGGCCGTTGGGGATGGTGGCTCAGCAGCGTGGATCTGGAGCTGTCCAAACAACATGACAACCCCCAAGGCAGCACAGGCCAGACCGAGCAGCCGTTGGGGATGCGCTGGACGAGGTTGGCGGGGTTGGATGCTGAATTGGGTCATGGCTTGGGATTGACTCATGTTCACTGGATTTATTTCCTGATTAGGACAATGCTGAAATAAAACGCACCTATGGGTTGTTTTGTGAGATTTAGATGCTGAACTTTAGATGCTGAGCTTTCAATTCTGAGCTTTAAGTTCTGAAAATCCATCAATCCTGAAATTTTAATCGATTTTAGGCTGAAGCTTTTGGGTTGAAGCTTTTGGGTTAAATATCGGCTCGCTCTGGGCTGGACTGAGTTTGAAACCCGCTCTCAAAGCTAAGCAGAACACAAGAGGATAGATCCACTGATACAATCATGACCGCAGTTCGCCTGATTTTGGATGGATGATGCGTTCAGGGACTGTGTAAGCTGGCCGTTACCCAGACCATTGCCCAGAAACATTAACCGGCAACATTACCCAGAACCATTGCCCAAACCCATCCAGGCCATGCGAGAGGGATTTAGTTTAGCGAGTGAGCGTGGTCTTTTGAGGAGAGTCCCTATGAATTCTGACCTTCAGCCTAACCCGTCCGCATCCGTTCGGCTACTGGTTGCTGCGAGTGGAACGGGGGGGCACCTATTTCCAGCGATCGCCATTGCTGAGGTACTGGAGCAGAATGGCTACCGCATTGAGTGGCTGGGGGTGCGCGATCGGCTGGAGACGCAGTTGGTGCCCAAGCAATATCCGCTGCATATCATTCCGGTGGAGGGATTTCAGACAAAGCTGGGGTTCAAAACTTTGGCGGTGTTGGGTAAGTTTGTTCTGTCCCTCTGGCAGACTCGGCAGTTGCTCAAGCGTGGTCAGTTTCAGGGGGTATTAACCACGGGGGGCTATATTGCGGCTCCGGCAATTTTAGCTGCGCGATCGCTGGGTCTTCCCAGTGTCCTTCATGAATCGAACGCCATTCCGGGTAAAGTCACGCGGTTTTTAAGTCGGTGGTGCAGCGCGGTGGCGCTGGGATTTGCGGTGGCAAAGTCTGCCCTGCCGGGGGTTCCTGTGCAGGTGGTGGGCACCCCCGTCCGCAAGGCATTTTCCCAGGAGAGTGCGGTGGACTTGGGGGTTACGATTCCTGACGATGCGTTTGTGCTGGTGGTGATGGGCGGCAGTCAGGGGGCGAGGGCGCTGAACCGACTGGTGCGCACCTGTGCCGATACCTGGCTGGAAGCTGGCCTTTGGATTGTCCATCTCACGGGCGATCGCGATCCAGAGGCTGGCACTGTTACCCATCCGCACTACCTGGAGCGTCCTTTTTTCGACAATATGGCAGGGCTACTCCAGCGGGCTAATTTTGCCGTGAGTCGTTCTGGAGCCGGATCCCTGACAGAACTGGCCATAACGGGCACCCCCTCTATCCTGGTGCCCTACCCCTACGCAGCAGAAGATCATCAATACTTCAACGCCAAGGTCTTTATTGACGGGGGGGCGGCCTATGCCTACCGTGAAGCCGAACTCACCGCAGAAGACTTAGCCTCACTGGTGCTAGAGCTTGTGCGATCGCCCAGCAAGCTTGCCAAAATGGCCGAGAATGCCCGACGCCTTGCGGTGCCCGATAGCAATGTGCAGTGTGCTCAGCTCGTGCAGCAACAAATTCAGCCGTGAATTCAGCAACTAAATAGACCTGTTGCTTTTTAATTCTCAAAATCGCTAAAAGCCTTATACCGTATGGGTTATAGCCAATTTTGCCAAAAATGCTTGAAACCTATACATAGAGAGGCTTTCAGCCATTTTCTGTTTTATAAGGCAACAACTCTAATATTCAGCAACTAAATTCAGCGCCGATTTGGCGCATCTACTAGCTTGAAGTCTTCTCCGATCTGGTTAGAGGAGGTCATCAAGGCCAGGGCGCGGCATTTCCGTTGCTGGCTTTGCATTCCAGGGTGCAAAAATTGGCAGCAGCAGCAGTCCCGGTAGCGCCGCCAAAAGCGTTATGAGAAAAAATAGCGGCCAGCCCTGGCCCGTTGCGCCTGCGAGGTAAAGGTTATTGCTCAATGCTGGATTTGTATTCATCCAGACCTGCACTTGCTGTGCCAAGATGCCGCTTGCAGGCCCTGCCAACAAATCTCGCCCCACCGCCATTAGGCTCGACAGTAGGGCAAACTGGGTGGCCGAGAAGCGCGCATTGCAGAGGGTCATCAAGAAGCCTACAAAGCCTGCGGTGCCAAGACCACTGCAAAAGTTCTCCACATTAATGGCAATCACCATGGTGAGATAGCTCTTCCCCGCGATCGCCAGAATGTAGTAGCCCACGTTGCTAATGGCCTGAAGGCTGCCAAACAGCCAGAGTGATCGGTTAACGCCAAGCTTGCTGAGGGCTGCACCGCCCATCAGCGTCCCTACGATGGTGGCCACCAGCCCCATCCCCTGACGGATGTTGCCAATATCCGCATCGCTAAAGCCAATACCCTTTCCGCCCAAAAACGGCACCGCCAGCTTTGCCACCATGGCATCACCTAGGCGAAACAAAATAATGAACAGCAGCGCATAGATGGCGGGCTTCCAGCCCAAGCGCCGGAAAAATTCTAAAAAGGGCTGCACCACCGCCTGCCTAAAGGTTTCGGGGGGACGCTCGTCACGGGTGGGCTCCGGTGCCCAAAAGGAAGTGAAGGAGCCAATGGCCATGAGTCCCGCCATCAGAACATAGACCCAACTCCAGCCCACTCGATCAGAAAGGTTGAAGGCTACCCATCCGGTTAAGAGCATGGCGACTCGATAGCCCAAGATATACAGAGACGCCCCTGCGCCAGTCTCACGCTCCTCTAAAACATCGGTGCGGTAAGCATCAATGGCAATATCTTGAGTGGCGCTCAAAAAGACCGTCACCATAGCCGTTGCGGCCAAAATCTGGAGCCAGAGGGTGCGCTGTGCGCCCGCCAACCCTGGAATGAGGGACATCTGAAAGGCGATCGCCACAATTGCTGCAACTAAGCCTATCTGCGCCACCAGCATCCAGCCTCGCCGCCGCCCAAGAAAGGGCGGCACATAGCGGTCCAGAACGGGCGACCAGAAAAATTTCAGGGAATAGGGCAGCCCCACCAAACTAAACCAGCCAATGGTGGACAGGTCTAGGTCTACCTTAGACATCCAGGCGCGAAAGGCATCGTCCGTGAGGGCAAAGGGTAAACCAGACAGCAGACCTAGGGACAAAATGGCGGCCATTTTGCGGCTACCGAACACTTGAAGAACGGAAGGGGCTTTTTTCACAGGGTGTCGAGGACGGGGGTTATCACGGAAGGGCCATTACCGAGGAATTACCTCAGAGATCGCCACAAAGGAGGGTATCACAGTAAGAACCGCTGAGATTGATGGGTTGATTGGATCGCTGACGGTCACGGCTGCGACCAATCTGCTCAGCTATTGCAGCTCAGGCTGCTTGAGGTGGCAGACCTCATTAAAGCAGCGAATCTTCCAGAGCAGCGCATTGTGGCGATTTTGGCTGGTTGTATTCCACTGGTTTTGTTCTAGGGCAAACTCAAAGCGCGCGGTGGGCGGAATGGACAGCCCCCAAGTGTGATCGCTCCCCAGTAAGGCACATACCAAATACTGCAAAAAACCTCCGTGGCTCACGAGCCAAAGACAGTCCCTATTTTGATGGGTTTCTAGAAGCGATTGAATAACCTGATCCGCGCGATCGCGGCAGGCTTTGAGACTTTCTGCGCCCGGAATAGGAACCCAGTCTGTAGACGCCACGAGGGCGGCGCAGAGTTCCGGGTATTTGGCTTGGGCCTCTGCCCAAGTCAGCCCGTCCAAAACGCCATTTTTAACTTCTTGCAGACCGGGGAATAGGGTGACTTGAGCCACAGATTCACGCGTTGCCCAGTAGTCGCGCAAAATTTCGGCAGTATGTACAGCGCGGGTCAGGGGGCTGGTATAGATATGGGTTGGCTTAGGGCGCTGCGTGACTAAAAACTGGCCCAGGGCATGGGCTTGCTCTACGCCCTGCTCAGAAAGTAAATAGTCCGCCCGTCCCTGAATCCGGTACTCGCGATTGCCCACAGACTCAGCATGGCGGATCATTACAATGTCCATGAACGCTTCACCCTAGCGTGGATTGGCATCAACTGGATAAACATGGGCTACATAACATGGGCTACATAACATGGGCTACATAACAATGGGCGAAACTGTTTGTGTGACCTGAGTGCGACTTGAGTGTGCTTTGAATCTTTTTAGGCTTTACTTTTAGGTGCTACTAGGATGCCAGTCAGCGATCGCCCTTCTTGCTTCCTTACATCTTTCCTTAATAGATGTATACATGATTTCCGGGACATTATTTGCACCCAATCTGCACATACCCAATCTGCACCCACCCAGTCTGCACCCACCCAGTCTGCACCCATGCTGACCGCTGGTCAAAAACCTGCTATCACGCTTTTGTTCTCCTCAATCCAGCGGAAAGGTTTACAATACTGAACATCCTGCTGATGCATCGCCATGTTACTCAAGTCCACCACTCGACATATCCATATCTTTACGGCTGAGGTTGAAGACAACCAGCTTGTCCCTAGCGATACGGTTCTGACTTTGGATGTTGACCCTGATAATGAACTGGTGTGGAGCGAAGATGTGCTCCAGCAGGTCTATCAAAAGTTTGATGAACTGGTGGAAGCCTCTAGCGGCGAAGACCTAACCGACTATAATCTCCGGCGGATTGGGTCTGATCTAGAGCATTTTGTGCGATCGCTTTTACAAAAGGGCGTGATTGGCTATAACCTCAACGCCCGCGTGCTGAACTACAGCATGGGTTTACCCCAGGTGGTGCCGTCTAAATCTACCTCTAGCACTTCATCCTAGGCGATCCGATGGCCTCTCCCACGCCCGAAGTTGTCCCTTCTTCTAGTGTTTCCGCTGCCCTAGAAAGCCCCTGGAAGCATAAACCCTGGTGGTGTCAGCCCTGGTCTATTGTGCTGACGGGCATCACCGTGACGGGCGGAAGCTGGCTGCTGCTGCATCGGGTTTGGGTAACGGCATTGGTGGCGCTACCCATTGGGGCGTGGATGGGCTTCTTTTTGCTCCTGTGGCCGAAGCTAATGCAGCAGGCTATGGCGGAAGGCGCTGAGATTGAAGATTAATGTCGCGCTGGCTTTCTCGTATCCAGACCTTCTTGGACCCAGACTTTCTCGCGTCAACTCGACAGCCTGAGTGATACCGTAGGAAAGATGTTGAGAATAGGGCGGATAGAGCCTTGAGCGGCAGTTCAGCAGAATTAGATCCCGAATTAGATCCCGAATTGGACAGGGCATTAAATACGGAGCAAGATAGGCAGCTAGGCGCAGAATTTAGCGCTGTGCAAGAGCGGGGGCACTTGCTCACAGAGCAGGCGAACCCCGAAAGCCAAACCCTCGATCAGCTTTCTCCCCTCGAAATTGTTGATTTATTTAACCGTGAAGATGCAAAGCTCCTTAGCGCGATCGCAGGGGCACGTGCAGACTTAGCCCTTGCCCTAGAGAAAACGGCGGCGGCGCTGCGGCAGGGTGGGCGGCTGTTTTATATCGGAGCGGGTACCAGCGGACGCTTGGGGGTACTGGATGCGGCGGAATGCCCGCCCACCTTTTGCACCCCCCCAGAGCTAGTGCAGGGCATTTTAGCCGGGGGCGCACCAGCCCTCCTCCGCAGCTCAGAGGCCTTAGAAGATCGGCCAGAGGATGGGGCAAGGGCGATTATCGATCATAAAATCACCTCAAAAGACGTGGTGGTGGGCATTACAGCCGGGGGAACTACGCCCTACGTGCTGGGGGCAATCCAGGCGGCTCGGCAGCAGGGTGCAACCACGATCTTTATGGCCTGTGTACCTGCAGAGCAGGTTGGAGTGGATGTGGATGTGGACATTCGCCTGCTGGTCGGCCCTGAACTTTTGGCCGGCTCGACTCGTCTCAAGGCTGGAACGGTCACAAAGCTCGCCCTCAATATTCTCTCAACCGGGACGATGGTGCTTTTAGGGAAGGTCTATGGCAACCGCATGGTCGATGTGGCCGTCACCAACCAAAAACTCTACGACCGTGCGGTACGAATGATTCAAGACCTGACGGATCTCAGTCGAGAGGATGCGGCATCGCTACTGGACAAGAGTAACCGTCGGGTAAAGCTCGCGCTCTTGATGCACTGGACAGGGCTAGATGCCGCAACGGGAGAACATCATTTGGAGTCCTGCCAGGGAAATCTTCGTCAAGCCATTCAGCAGAGACTAGCCTAGAAAGCCCGTGCAGCTCGTTCCGTCTGGATTTGTATCTGTGTCTGGATTCCCCGCTTTGTCTGGACTAGGATAGAACTATTCAGACTTCTGCTCTGCACTCTTTAGATCCAGAATCTATTTTCCCCACTTTAGGTATTCTCCATGCCGCCGCGTTGGCCCCGTGAACCCGATCGCAACGATCCTGAATATCGTCGTCTTGACGATCGCATGAATTTTGCCGTGCATGTGGCGCTGGCTCTCACCCTGAACTCTGGGGCGTGGTTTTTTAGGATTCTCGAAAATCAGGCTTGGGTCTGGACGCCTTGGATGACGGGCATCTGGGCTGGAGTTTTGTTCCTGCACGGGCTGTATATTTTTGCGATCGCAGACTATAGCCGCTCCGATGGAGATAACAGCACTTCTGGAAAAGCATCCTAATGTTTTGCTGGTGCCTTTGCTCCCTAGGCTTTGTGCCCTTTCAGAATCCATTGAAATCTCCGTCTACAACCCATTCAAAGCCCACAGTTGAATTCAAGAGGCAGTGTCTCCGTGAGCAATACTCTTTCCTCCACAGATCGTGAAGGTTTAATCGCAGAAATTGGGAAAAATATCTACATTGACGTTGCAAAATGGCACCTCTACCTCAGCGAAGCGCACCTTGATGTTGCCTTGGCAGAGCAGCTCGCTCCGCTGCTTTTTGAGTCCACCATTAACGAACAGCAGGTGATGCAGGTTTTATCTAGCCTGCAGGTTCCCCTCGGCGGTGGAAAGCGTGAGCTGCCATTGTCTGAGCTAATGCCCATGCAAAGTCAAGTGAATTTGATCGATCTGCTTGAAGATTTTCAAAAACGCATCTGAGACTTTTCTGAAGCTTTTTGACCTGAAGCTTATCTATCTGCGGCCCATTCACCTGCCGCCCATTCATTTCAATCCGCCAACCTTAATTCGCCGTCCCTTGGCAAAGGTCGTCCGTGAGTTCACGTCGAAAGCTGCATCGGGAAGTACGGCAGGGAAAAGCTGTGTACGTTCCCCTTCCTGATCGTTCGCAGTCTGTTCACTCTCCGCCTGGCCGTTCCCAATTTACCCATCAGCCAAGCCCTCGCGCTCAGCCCAGGTTGACCGGAAAGGCTGGACTGCGACTGGCGAGACTCCTGATGTTGGGAAGCTTTGTGGCGATCGCAGGGTTGCTCTGGCTGAGCCTGGAATACCTCATCAACCCCGATGTTGCCTTTTTGCTAGATCGAGGCGGCATACTGGAGCGCAGTCCATCGCGTGCTGCCCAAGCAGACCAGCCCCTCAGGCTCTCCAAAATTCAGGCAGCGCTCCAGGCAGAAGGCTTTTCCACCGGACAGCCCATCGTCCTCAAAACAGACTTTACTTTCCGGCGCAACCTTGGTAGCGCCGGAAATATTGCAATTCCTGTCCTCAAGCAAAACTCGACCCAGTCCTGCCAGGAGCCCTGCCGCAGTATTTATCAGCTCCGCGTTTACCGTGCGCTCCAGCTTCCCTTGGCGATTCGGATCTTTCAGGGTGACCCCTACTTCCGGCTTACTCAGACCATTACCACCCAAGGTCCATCGGAACATGACCTGCGTGCCCTCGAAAAAAATCCGCTCATTTCCCTCGGTTCAGACCAGTCTCTGCCACTCACCCAAAGCGAAATTTATGACCAGGCTCCTCAACCTGGCGTCTGGCTCCGGCTCGTGGGTTTACAGACCCAAGGCAGCAGCGTTTCAACCTATGGACAGGTTTATTACTTCAACCCCTTTCGTGAGCAGCTTGCGCTGATGCTCAACTGGGCTAGCCCACCGGGGGAGGTGCCCCAGTGGCAGCAGGTGACAGGCAACCAAGAGCCTGAGCTGGTGCTCAATCAGCTTGTGGGACTGGAGCCGCAGTATCAGGTCTATCAGATCCAGTCATCCAATGGCGCTGCCGCGCAGCTTCGGCCGATTCTCCTCAATGAACCTGCACTGAATGCCCCTGGCTATGCAGACGCTCTCGCCCTAGCTCGCAGTGGCCTCTGGACTCCCGCCCAAAAGATGTTGAGCCAGGTAAAGCAAGAGAATGCCCAGCGCTGGAGTCTGAGCGCGCAGGGGCAGCTTGATTTAATTCAGCTTCATGCGCGGGTGACGCAGGCTCAGGCGGCTCAACCCTCTGCGAGTGGGGTGCAGCGAGTTATGGGGTATCTCATCAACGGGTCTTGGAGCGCAGGGCTAGATGTGCTGCAGTCAGACCGCACCCTGCATACAGAACTTCAGGAAATGCTGTTGTCTGATTCTGGACGACTGGGGAGCCGCATTGATACGGTACTCAAGGTGATGCCAGGAGAACCGGATGCAGTGGTGTGGGGTGCCCTCCTGAGGCGATCGCGGGGGTCAAAGGAAAGGGCGATCGCCTGGGCACAGCAGCAGGCTAAAGGCAGTGTGGCCACCCTCACTAGGGTTGAAAAATTCATCCAGCTGACTGAAGTTAATCTGGCTGAGCAGCCTTCTATTTCTAGGCCAGTCTTGAGCAAGCCGCTGGCTTCTCCTTCTGCCTCTGGCCAGTCTTCAACCAATCCATCTTCAATCAATCCATCTTCAACTAATCCACCTTCTGCAAGCCCGCCCTCGTCTAATCAGTCCGCGCCGCTGCCGCAGACAACGCCAGGGGGCGTTGAGAACCCAGGGGACAATGGGACGCCGTCTTTTCCCATCCAGTAGTTTGTCCAGTAGGCTTAGGTCAGTCAGGTTTTGTCCATTCGCTATGCTAAAGCTCATTTTTTGGGGAACCCCACAGTTTGCAGTTCCCTCTTTGGAAAAGCTGATCGCCGATCCTTTGTTTGATGTCATCGGGGTGGTAACGCAGCCCGACAAACGACGTGGACGGGGCAGTCAACTCATTCCTTCTCCTATAAAGCAGGCCGCACTGGCCCATGACATCACGATTTGGCAGCCCACAAGGGTCAAAAAAGACGCTCAGGTTTTGGCAGAACTGCGATCGCAGCAGGCCGATGCCTTTGTGGTGGTTGCCTACGGCCAAATTCTGTCCCCCGAAATTTTGGAAATGCCGCGCCTGGGCTGCATTAATGCCCACGGCTCTCTCTTGCCCAGCTATCGGGGAGCTGCGCCCATTCAGTGGAGCCTTTACCACGGCGATCGCGAAACGGGCGTGACCACCATGCTGATGGATGCAGGTATGGATACTGGCCCCATGCTGCTTAAGCAGGTGATTCCAGTGGAGCTATTGGACAATACCGCCACCCTTGCGGGCAAGCTGGCGCAAGTCTCTGCGACGCTGCTAGTAGAGACTCTGCAGCAGCTTGACCAAGGTTCCATAGAGCCAGAGCCTCAGGATGATGGTGCTGCCTCCTATGCTCGCCTTCTGGAAAAGGCTGATTTTCTGATCCACTGGTCAACTCCCGCGATCGCCCTCCATAATCAAATCCGTGCTTTTACGCCCAGTACCGCCCAGTTTCGGGAGCAATCCTTGAAGATTCTCGCAACGGTGCCGCTGGATCTTCCGTGGCGAGATCGCCTCCCGCTAGACATCCAGGCCGTTTCTGCTGAAGCGTCAGCGCTAGATGCTGCCCCCCATGAATTCAGCGACGGAAGTATTGTTTTCGTCGCAAAAAACTATGGGCCCGTCGTCAAAACTGGGGAAGGGTTACTTCTGTTGCAGTCTGTGCAGCTTGCTGGTAAGCGGCAGCAGAGCGGCTGGGACTTCGCCAATGGACTGCGGCTCAAGGTTGGCGATCGCTTTGAAGATGGGGTTTTATCCCAGGGCGACTAATGGACTGAAGCTGAATAAGACTCAGATTGAGTAGATCTATGTCTTGGGATGTATACTCAGCAATACATTTTTTGACTTATAATTAAAAAGTAACGTAAGACACAGAAAAAGATTCGGACACAGGGATTTTTATACTCTTGTGGTGACAGGTTTAGAAGTGTCTCCTGCAATGCAAAGATTGAGGAGAACCATCATGAACTATTCAGATCGCCCATCAGATCGCGCACAAAACCTCCAGAAGACTTCTCAAGCATTTCATACAGCTTTTTCTAGACCCTCTCCCATCCTCTTAGGCTCTCTAATCTCCAGCCCTTCTAGGTTTAGGCTGGGGACAGCATGGCGCTCTCTTGTTTCCATCCTTCTGGATGAACTGGCTGAAGACCAGCAGGTAGAGTATCTAGAGCGCTGTTGGGTTCATTCTCCATCAAAAGAAGAGTCTCAAAGTCGGCTCAAGCTTCGTCTCAAGCAGCTATGGACTTTAATTAAGTAGCACTGTGACAATGCTTGAAGATAATGCTTGAATCTTCCAGAATACTAGCCAGCAACCCGCGCTAATTCTGCAACAGCAGCGGGTTTTGATTGCTCTAGCTCAGCCCGCTTGACTCAGCTAATTTATTTCAGGCAAGTTATTTAAGTTAAACCTGGCCTCAGCTAAACTTTGGGTCGTCATCAAAATTGTTGCTGTTATCAAACTCACCATCTCCAGGATAGCCGGACGGGTTGAGGGGCTTATAGTCTACATAGGTTTCATCCGAAGGGCGATCGCCATTATTAGAGCGAGGGCGTCGTCTCCGGCTACGAGAGCTAGAGACCACTGGCTCTTCTGAAAAAGTGTCTGTAAAAGTATCGGCTGGCTGAACACCCCGTCCGCGTGGACGTCTGGATTCTGCCGACCTAGATTCCGCTGATCTAGATTCTGCTGAATAGGGGTTAGAAAAGTCAGAATTGGCGTCGCCCTCAAGCTGAAGGGGACGGCGGCGAGCTTCGCCACCTTCACTTGTAAATGGTGGCTCATCCTCATAGCTATTGTCCCGCCGACTGCCGCGCCGAGAGGAACGGGGCTCATCCGTCAGCGCTGTTCCATAGCTATCTTTCTCATAGCTATCGTTTCTATATCCTTCATTGCTGCGTAGATCATTGCCGCGTAATTCATTACTGCGTAAATCATTCCGCGATGCGTAAGGATCACGAGAGAAGTCCCGTTCACCTGTCCCGCGAATCCGTCGTGCAGGAGGCTCATCGTTGATTGGCGTAAAGCGATCGTCATCTAGCTCAACCCTCAGCTCAGCCCTGGGACTTTCGCTATAGCCTGCACGATAGCCACGGCTAGGGCGATCGCGCTCTGGTTCTCGGTAGGGTGGCGCACTCTGTTTGACCTGTCCCCCTGGCGTCCGACGCTGAATACTCTCAATCATTAGTGCAATCAGCATTCCTGCAAAAATCATCATCTGAAAGGACGGCATAAAGTCCTGGTTCAGCTGAAAAAGCGAAAGAATGCCGACGGTCAAAAACAAAATTGAGTAGACCGTATCGGAATCACGCTTATACCCTGGCTTAAATCTGTCTAAAAAAAACAGACCCACGGCAATCAAAATTAAAACGATCCCAACCAGTAACGGAACAGGAGTACCAAAGTTCACAGTGGATTCCTCTAATGTGATAACGATTCAACAGAACCGCAATATGCCTAACGCAATACGCCTAGAGCAGTAGGCCTAAATAAGCCTGAGTGTAGATGCTTGACTGGGCTCTTTGTTGAATGGGCCTAGTTGAATGGGCCTAGGTCACGCAAAACTGGCTCTGCCATTTAACGAACTTAGCCTAATCCTAGCGGGTTTGGTGAGGATATCGATTTGATGCAGCAGATTTTTCACCTAAAAAACGGCTGAAAGACTCCAGCCGTCAACTAAAACATGATGGAATGAGCGCTCACCCAAGACTTAAAAGCACAACCATCACACAAAAGAGAGTTTTATAGAGTTTTCTAGAACCCATCTAGAACTCATCTAGAACCCATGCTGTTGGCTTTGATCTAACCCATTAGGAGCGCTGAATTTTGTCAATCTGACTTACCAAGACAAGTCCACCGGCGATCGCGGATAAAACCACTGCCCCTGCAATGATTCCGATAAAGAAGCCATTTAGAGATGGCGTAATGGTCATTAAGACAGGCATCATAACCGTTTCTATCACAACAGTATTTCTATCTTAAGGCGTGGACTGACCCTTGAGAAGCATTCAGCCAAAACAGCTCAAGGAACAGCTCAAGGATTTTAGCGAAACGGCTTAGACTAGAACTAGGCGCGCCCATAACCGTTCCCATCGTTAACCGTTTTCATAAAAGCCCCATGGATACCCCGACCGTATTAATTTGGACCCTAGGCCCCCTACTGGGCATCATGAGTATTCTATTCGTGTTCCGCATTGTCCTAACGTGGTATCCCCAGGTTGAGTCTGGAACGTTTCCCTGGATTCTGATCTACTGGCCGACGGAGCCGCTGCTGTCCGTTACCCGTAAGCTGATTCCGCCCATTGGGGGCGTGGACATTACGCCCATTCTCTGGTTTGGGATTGTGAGCCTCTGTCGTGAACTGCTTTTAGGGCAGCAGGGCATACTGAGGATGATTTAGCGGCTCATAAGCTTAAACACCACAGCCTGCAACATCATGACCTAACACATCACTTATTCAACATCATTTGCTCTACAAAATTGGTATAGACCAGTCCCTTTTGAAACTCAGGGTTTGCCAAAATCTTTTGGTGAAAGCCAATGGTGGTGGGTACTCCCGTAATCGCACACTCTTGGAGGGCCCGCTGCATCCGCGCGATCGCCGTGGGTCTATCCGGCCCCCACACAATCAGTTTGCCAATGAGTGAATCATAGTAGGGTGGAATTTCGTAGTCTTGATACACATGAGAATCCACCCGCACGCCGGGGCCACCAGGCGGTAAGTAGGCGCTGATGCGGCCTGGGTTGGGTCGAAAGTTTTGGTCTGGGTCTTCAGCGTTAATGCGGCACTCGATGGAATGGCCGCGTAGGGTGATGTCTTTTTGTGTAAAGGTGAGCTTCTCGCCTTGGGCCACGCGAATCTGCTCGGCAATTAGGTCTAGCCCCGTGATCATTTCGGTGACGGGGTGCTCAACCTGAATGCGGGTGTTCATTTCCATGAAGTAAAAGTCGCCGGAGGCATCCAGCAAAAATTCAACGGTGCCCGCGCCCTTATAGCCAATCGACTTGGCAGCTCTCACCGCAGCCTCTCCCATCTTTTGGCGTAGTTTTGGCGTGAGGGCCCCGCTGGGTGCTTCTTCCAAAAGTTTTTGGTGACGCCGCTGGATGGAGCAGTCCCGCTCACCGAGGTGTACGACGTTGCCGTGGCTGTCCGCTAAGATTTGAAACTCAATGTGGCGCGGCTTTTCAATAAACTTTTCGAGGTAGACTCCACCATTGCCAAAGGCGGCTTCGGCTTCTCCCTTAGCGGCTAAAAAGAGTTTGGTTAACTCCTCTGGCTCTCTAACAAGGCGCATCCCTCGGCCACCGCCCCCGGCAGTCGCTTTCACCATCAGCGGGAAGCCAATTTTAGCAGCGATCGCCTTGGCAGCCGCTTCATCTTCAACTAGGCCGTCACTACCGGGCACCGTGGGCACCCCAGCCATCTGCATGGTTTCCTTTGCGGTGGACTTATCGCCCATGCGGCGAATGGAGTCGGGGGAAGGGCCAATAAAGTGAATTTGATGGTCTGCGCAAATTTCTGCAAACTTTGCATTTTCGGCCAAAAATCCGTAGCCAGGATGGATTGCCGTTGCGTTACAGGTCAGGGCAGCCGCAATAATATTAGGGATATTCAGATAGCTTTTACTGCTGGGCGCATCACCAATGCAGACAGACTCATCTGCAAACTGAACATGTAGGGCCGAGCGATCCACCGTCGAATGCACCGCGACCGTCGCAATTCCCATTTCCTCGCAGGTTCTGAGTATCCTGAGGGCAATTTCCCCGCGATTGGCAATCAGAATTTTAGAAAAGTGCATGGTCACTCTACCGCCCTTCAGAGGTCTTGGGTGCAAATCAGCATAAGGAGGCTGCTAGAGGCGCAATGTTTGGCCTACAGCAGTCTTTCGTCAGCCTATTATCCCACCCTAAGTCTAAATATTTTGCCTACTTTGTCCCCAGAGTAGACTCTATTAAGAACTGACCAGTCCAACCCCCAATCGTAATCGTTAGGCTTGGGGGTTGGATGAGGATATTAACCCATCAGAATGACGGTATCAATAACGTGAATGATGCCGTTATCGGCTTCGATGTCGGGGATAAGGACGGTGGCGTTTTTGATTTCAAAGCCGTCGGAGCAGTTGATTTTGATGGGGGAACCTTCGACGGAGGTGACGGTGCCAAGTTTGGCTAGGTCGGCTTGTGTGAGTTTGCCGGAGACGACGTGGAAGGTCAAGATGCGGGTAAGTTGGGGGATGTTTTGCACTAGGGTTTGGATGGTGCCGGGGGGGAGTTTGGCGAAGGCGTCGTCGGTGGGGGCGAAGACGGTGAAGGGGCCTGGACTTTGGAGGGTTTCGACTAGGTTGGCGGCGGTGACGGCGGTGACGAGGGTTTTGAACGCATCGTTGCTGACGGCGATGTCTACAATGTCGGGCATGGGCTTTGGTGGGGTGGCAGGGTTGGCGGAGTAGCTAGGCTGACGGGTTGTTTGGTTTCGGGGGGCTAGCCCCCCGCGACCCCCATTGAGGGACGGCTGCGTCTCTCAAACTCCCTCCAGAGGGGTGAGTGGGTGGGTGGCTAAGAATAAGTAAAAAAGAAGATGTAAATGCGATAAAAAATGCTCAATCTTGCTCTCCTCTCCCAGCGGGAGAGGGGTTGGGGCTGAGGGTTGTTAGCGGTAGCTTTGGGTTTGGATATCTCGGAGGCGGGCTTCGGGACGTTTGAAGCGATCGAGTTGGGCTTCAAAGAAGGCGCGGTTGGCGGCGAGGTGTTTGGGGTTGGGGTCGTCTAGGGGATATAGCAAGGCTTGACGTAGGGCCTGAATGACGGCGGAGGTGACGCAGTACATGGAGCGCTGGAAGGTGATGCCGAGCTGGATCAGGGTGTCGCCTTCGCCTCGGCAGTGCTGCTGGTAGTATTCCACGAGGTAGGGGGGCAGGAAGTGCAGCATATCCTGCATGAGTAGGGTGGGGGGAATGCCGGCGGTGCCGACGGGAAAGACGTCGGCGTAGAGGATGCCGTAGTGGAAGTCTTTTTGGTCGGCGGGGACTTGTCTGGCTTGGGCGTTGTAGGATTTGGTACCTCGGAAGGGTGCGGTGCGGTAGAAGACGGCTTCGACGTAGGGGAGAGCGGCTTCGTAAAGCCACATGAAGCCTTTGGATTTGGGAATGATTTCAAAGCATTCGCCGCGAATGTAAACGTGGTGGTAGATGGGGCGTCCGGCGATCGCAAAAATGCCGTTCACCAGAAAGTTCATGGCGTCGGGGACGCCTTTGAAGCCGCCTTCGTCGTAGATATCGGACATTTCAAAGAAGACGGGTGCCATGACTTCCCAAAATAGCCCTAGGTTGGCGGTGTAGGACATCATGCGGCACTGCTCTAAAAACATCTCTGGGAAGAGTTTGTAGAGGGCGAGCATGGGTGGGTTGTACTTGAAGTAGGCGGTGATGGCGCGATCGGCGTTGGCTCGGTATTCGTCGCTGTCGAGGTAGCCGTCGAAGAGTCCCCAGCCCATGTCGCGCCCGTGCCAAAGCATAGCCTGCATACAGGCTTCGGCAAATTCCATGTTGACGCGGTCATGGAAAAGGTGGTGCAACAGCTTGGGCATTTTGCCCGTTTCCCCCTTTGCCATAAATTCCAGAAGTTCGGGGTGGGCGGTGGCGGCTCCACGCCAAATGCGGAGGTCGGCACTGTCTCCGGCGTAGTGGTTGGGTAGGTCTAGGTATTTTTGGGGTAAGAAGTATTTGAAAAAAGGAAGGGGGTTGAGGAAGACGTTCTCGGCAATGTAGAGCAGATCGCGCCAGTAGAAGTCCATGGGGACGGCATAGGCTTTGTAGATGCCAATAATCTGCATCAGGTTTTCCGGGGTGTCGGGCAGCATAGCACCCCCGGCTTCGAGGCGGTGGATGACTTCGGCAAATTCGTGGGTGGAGGGGGGCAGTTTGGTGGAGGCTTCGAGGGTGGGCATGGGTTTCTCCGGCAAGGGTCTGAGGGGGGTGCTGTTATCTCTGGGGTTTATCTTTGGGGCGCTTACGTTATGTCGCTGGGGATGTCGATTCTATTGGGGGAATCAGGGCTAGGGGAGTGGGAGGTGCAGCAGGGTGGGTAAGTTCGGCGATCGCCTGGGTGATGGTTCCAAACCCAATCCGTTCCGCTGAGGGTTCGTAGGCGGCGGCAACTTGGGCCATGGCTGCAGTGGTGGGCTCGCTCCAGTGGACGAGCCATTGGGGCTGTACTCCTAAGAATAAAATAATGGCGGCGAGGGCGAGGGCGGGGAACCGTTCGCTCCACAACACTTTGGGGTAGTAGGCGAGGGCGTTGTCGAGGCGACCAAAGCAGGTGCGGTTCAGCAAAATGACGAAGTACACTGCCGTGAAGCCTGTACCCACGACGCACAGGAGGGTCTGCCAAGAAAAGACGGCGTAGCTGCCTTGGAAGACCAGAAACTCAGCAATAAAGCCCACCAGTCCTGGAATACCCGCACTGGCCATACCCCCCAAAATCAAAAGGGCACTGATGAGGGGTAAGCCTCGTATCGGACTCATCAGGCCGTTGAGCGCCTCTAGCTCACGGGTGCCGACTTTGGCTTCGATAATGCCCACCAGGTAAAACAGCAGCGCCAAAATAAAGCCGTGGGCGACCATCTGAGAAACAGCTCCGACGATGCTCAGTTCTGTGAGGGCAGCACCACCCAGAAGGACGTAGCCCATATGTCCAATGGAGCTGTAGGCCACCATGCGCTTGATGTCGTGCTGGGCGATCGCAGCGAGAGCACCATATATCACCACAATCACGGCCCAGAATGCCAGCAGGGGGGCGAGGCTCGTCCAGGCTTCGGGCAAGAGCCCCAATCCAAACCGAAACAAGCCGTAGGTGCCCAATTTGGCCAAGACCCCACCCAACAGAATTGCAATGGGCGGTGAGGCTTCCACATAGGCATCCGGAAGCCAGGTATGGAGGGGAACCAGGGGTGTTTTGATGCCAAAACCTACGATTAAGGTCAGTAAAATCAGCCCCTGGAGTCCGGCGGGAATCGCGTCTACGATGTGCTGAACGGCTTCATAGTCAAAGTTGGCGGCATGGCCCAGCCAGGTTAAGCCTAAAAATCCCGCTAAGATGAGCGCGCCGGAGGCCGCAGTATAGATCAAAAACTTGGTGGCGGCATAGTTTCGCTTCGTGCCCCCCCATACCGCAATCAGCAGGTAAAGGGGAATCAGCTCAATCTCATAAAACAGGAAAAACAGCAGCAGGTTTTGCGCCAGAAAGGCTCCTGTCACGCCCGCATTGACCACCAGTATCAGCCCATAGTAGAGCTTCGGTTTGAGAGATTGGGTGCTGCTGTAGACCACGATCCAGGTCAAAATGCTGTTGAGCGCCACCAACGGGAGCGAGAGTCCGTCTACCCCCAGGCGGTAGTTGAGTCCCAAGGGTTCAATCCACGGCAGCAATTCCTGAAACTGCAGTCCAGCAGCGCTGATATCAAAGGGGAGCACAACCCCTAGGGTCAGCAGCACCACTCCGCTCATGATGCCCAGCGCAGTCCAGCGAATAAGCTGAGCCGAGGCGTTGGGCCATAGCCCAATACCTAAGGCACCCAAAACCGGAAACCAAATCAAGGCACTCAACATAAGGTCATTCCTTCAGGGTGAAGACTTTAGAGCTAAGACTTTAGGACTAAGGATTTAGGGCCAAGGATTTAGGGCCAAGGCTATAAACCACCGGGTAGTGCAGACCAGACCAGCATCAGCCCAAAGGCAGAAATGCCGACCAATATCGTCAGCACATAGAACTGCGACTGTCCGGTGTTGCTGAACTTCAGGCTTTCGCCCCCCAGAATTGAGGCAAGGCCAATGGCGTTGATAAAGCCATCAACAATAAATCGATCAATCCAGTCGGTCACGCGGGAGAGAATGGCAACCCCCAGCACAATGCTGGCGCGATAGATCTGCGGGGTATAAAAGTCTGCGGCCAGCAAGTCCTGGAGCGATCGCCAGGGGAGCTGTACGGGTTTGGGAATCCAAGACCCCAGATAAACAATGCCGCCGAGAACTACCCCAAACAAACTAGACCAGGTTAAGACGAGCGCTGCATCTCGGTTGAGCAACCCCCAGTCGGGCAACAACCCTAGGGTTTGCAAAATCAAAGGAAGATGGAGCGCCACCCCTAGGGTAACGGTCATCGGCACCACCATCGGCCACAGCACCTCTGGGGCGCGGACGGTCATGGACTTCGGTTTGCCGCCAAAAATGAGGCCAAATTCGCGGGTTAGGCTAAAGGCCGTTAGAGCGTTGACGCCCAAAACCACGATCGTCAGCCAAGGATGACTGCCCCAAAGTCCATCAAGTAGCTTCAGCAAGGCCCAAAACCCACCCAGGGGCGGAAACCCAATCAGCGACAGCGCCCCGACGATACAGGCAATGCCAGAAATTGGGCGGCGCGACCATAACCCCCCAAGCTGGGTGAGGTCTTGGGTGATGTTTGACCAGACCACAGTGCCCGTACTCATGACCAGTAAGGCCATGGCGATCGCATGGGCCAGCACCAGCAGCAGTGCCGCTTCGTTTTGCTGGGTACCCACTGCAATAAAGACCAAGCCCATATAGGCCGTGACGATGTAGGAAAGGGCGCGCTTGACATCGATTTGGGCGATCGCAATCAGGGTTCCGCCCACGGCACCCACAGCACCTACCACAACCAAGGCGGTCATCACCACGGGGGAGAGGGCCAAAATCGGCTCTACCTTGATCAGCACCCAGGCTCCCGTCGCCACCACCACCGAATTTCGCAGAATGGTGCTGGGCAGTGGACCTTCCATCGCCTCATCCAGCCACAGATGCAGCGGAAACTGGGCACACTTACCCATCGGCCCTGCCATGAGCGCCAGTCCTAAAAGGGTGGCGGTGCTGGGGGCTAAGGCGGGATGGCTTTGTGCCCAAGCTGTGAGTTCGGCAAAGTTCCAAGTCCCTGCAATCGGGTACAGCGCCAGTACCCCCATCAACAGAAACAAGTCCCCCACCCGTTTGGTCAAAAAGGCATCCCTGGCCCCCGTCACCACCAAAGGCTGACTAAACCACAGCCCCACCAAGACATAGGTGCCCAGGGTCAGAACCTCCAGCACCATGAAGTCAAAAAACAGGGAGTCAGAAAGGGCCAAGGCACACATTCCCCCCTCAAAAAAGGCTAGAAAGGCAAAAAACCTCGCCCAACCCCAGTCCATCTCCATGTATCCCACGGCATAAAGCTGGGCCATCAAGTTGAGTCCTGTCACTAGGGTCATGGCACCCACAGACAGGGCTGAAAGCTCTAGGGGCAGGGTTAGGTCTAGGGTTGCGACCTGGAGCCAAGGTAGGGCAACGTGCTGCGCGGGTTGCCCCCAAAGGCTAGAAAGGGCGATCGCGCTGTGGACAAAAGACACTAGGGTCATTAGCAAGTTGACATAGCCCGCAGGCCGTGGCCCCGTGCGGCGCAGGATCCCTGGCGACCAAGGGATAGTCAAAATGGCTCCCAGCAGCGAGTAGCAGGGCACAAGCCAAACCGTCTCAATCCAGAATTGAGGCATCAAATCTATACCTGTTTATCTATAGATTGGAACCACTTTATCGCGACTCATCTATCGATAAAAGATTCTATTTGCAATAGAAACAATAGATTTTATCTATAAAACTTCAATATCGCTCATTTCGTTGCAGTTTTGCCAAATAGTTCAGCTAATTGTGCTCTGCCCTTGCGCTCTATTAGGGGATCATCGTTAGAGTCTAAAGAGTAAGAAAGCGGAGATCTTAGATGCTCCGACATTTTTAAGATTTTTTCTCACCCAAGGCATGGAGCTGCCTGCCTCTGGCTCATTATTAATTCATAGAATCTTTCGATTTTTGTTAAGACAATCACAATTATCATCTATTAGCGATACCAATGATGAGCGATGCCAGTAGCGATGCCAGTATGGAGCACCTGTCTGTCTGGCCGTCTCGTGCAGGCGATCGCCAAAGAAATTCCATGCTGAAACCTTCTGGATCAGCAGGCAGAACAGGCCAAGCTCAGCGCATTCAATCCTTTATGCCTGATAGGCCAACGCCCTCCGGCAAAAATCAGCAGTAACCCATAGGCTCAGCAAAAACGTCCTAAACCTTGGGATAATAGAAATGAATCTCTATCGTGTCGCTTAAACATTTCTTATGCAGACCTATCACTATCTCCTAGCCAGCCAAAAGTTTCTGCTAGAAGAAGAGCCCCTCCAAGAAGTCTTTGATGAGCGGTATCGTAACTATCGTGAAACCCAAAAAGAAGTTGACTTTTGGCTCGTCAAGCAGCCCGCTTTCCTTGAAGCCCCCGAAATGGCGGATATCAAAAAAAGCTGCCCCCAGCCCTCTGCTGCGATCATTTCGACCAATCAGCAGTTTATTCTGTGGCTAAAGCTGCGGCTAGAGTACGTCATCATGGGGTCTTTTTCAGCACCCTCTCCCACTATTCCTGATCCAGTCGCCTCTGCTGTTGCTGTTGTTTAGCGCGATCGCATACCAGAACAACTTTTAAAGCTCAGAGCCACAAAATCAGGACAATAAAATCAGAACAACCTTACAATTGCCGCGACATCAGAGCAGGTGTAACAAAAGCAGATGTAAAAAATTAGAGTGGCAGTATTAGAGAGACAGTAAAAGTCCTGTAGGGCCAAAGCAAACCGCTAGGGCAATGCCCAAAATACAGCCGCCAATGACCTGAATAGGGGTATGACCCAGAAGCTCCTTGAGCCTGGTTTCGTTAAAGACAGGGCTTTCCTGAAACAGCTCGTCAATGATCTGATTCAAAATGCGCGCCTGTTTACCTGCTGCCTGGCGAACCCCCGCCGCATCAAACATCACGATGATGGCAAACACGGTGGCTAAAGCAAACTCGGTTCCACCCCAGCCCTTGAGCTGTCCTACCCCGGTGGCTAACGCTGTCACAGAAGCGGAATGAGAGCTGGGCATACCGCCCGTTTCAAATAAGACGCGGAAGTTAATTTTACGATTGCGGATATATTCGATGATCAGCTTGAGGACTTGAGCAACGGCGCTGGCCGCTAGGGCAATCCAGAGCGCGCCATTGTGAATAATGCTGCTAAATTCTTGCATACCCGCTTCTCACTCGTCCAGGACTGGCTGATGCCGCTATGGGGATAGTTTGGGGGGATGGCCGTTGGGCGACGATCGCCCTAGTCTCCATCGACCCTCAAGACTTTCTGGCGGTAATATAGTCTGCGATCGCCATCAACGGCAGAGCCTTATCGCCAAACTCTGCCAGAGCGCCCTTCGCTTCCTGCACCAAGGCTTGCGCCTGTCGTCTAGACTCATCGATTCCCCAGAGACTAGGATAGGTTGCCTTTTGTGCCTGCAAATCTTTGCCAGCAGTCTTGCCCAGCTCTTCGTAGGTCGCCGTAATATCTAGAACATCATCAATAATCTGAAAGGCTAGGCCAATATTGCGAGCGTAGCGCGTCAACTGCTTCAGCGTCTCGCTATCGGCGCTGGATAGCTCTGCCCCAGACACCACAGACGCCTCTAGTAACGCACCGGTCTTGTGGGTATGGATAAAATTAAGCTTTTCAAGGGTAATATCCGTCTCCCCCTCGGAGTCTAAGTCTACCACCTGGCCACCCACCAGACCCGTTGCCGCCACAGCATGTCCTAGCCTTGCCACTACCTTCAACAGTCGCTCTGGTGCAACCCCTTGAGTATGGACGGCCACATATTCAAAGGCATAGGCCAGTAGCCCATCTCCGGCCAAAATTGCAATATCATCACCAAACACCTTGTGATTGGTGAGCTTACCCCGTCGATAGTCGTCGTTGTCCATGGCGGGAAGGTCATCATGAATCAGCGACATGGTGTGAATCATTTCCAGGGCGCAGGCCGTGGGCATCGCCATTTCTAGCGTTCCGCCGGTAAGCTCGCAGGTCGCCAAGCAGAGAATAGGCCGCAGCCGCTTACCCCCAGCCAGCAGTGAATACCGCATGGCCTCATAGATTTTTTCGGGGTAGACCACCGTGATCGATGAATGGAGGGCAGATTCAACCTGTTCGCGTCGTTCCTGAAGATAGCGTCCCAGATCAAAGTCCCGATTCACGGTATCTGTCGCTGAGGGGTTGGCCACTGGCGATGAGGTGGAAGAAGCTTGGTCCGCAGAAATCATGGTGAAAATCCTTGCTGTCTAGAAAATCCTTGCACAGTGATGAAGCTTGCAACAGTCCTGAGTCTAAGGATTAAACATAGAGCCTGTCATGATAAAGCCTGTCAAGCAGGTTGGCACTGGCGCGATTGGGGGAGGACTGATGCGTAAGGGTTAAGGTTACGAGATCAAATAACTTTGTGCTTGGGATTGAATCTTTGGTGGTGAGTCTTTGGTAGTGAATCTTTGAGATTGAATCTAGATATGGGGCTGCATTAATAGACGAGATTAAGTTCACGACATGAAATTCAGTCGGCTACAGCGCTCGACTTCAACCCTGAGGGCTTTAATGTCTAAGATTTCAACCCCTTAGACTTCAATCCCTTAGATTTCAACCCCTTGAGATTTCAACTATTGTATGATGCTTTGCGCCTCTGGCAGTAGGGCGCGGCAGTAGCTCCCTAGAGTGTTTTCCAGCAGCATGGCAACGGTCATTGCGCCTACCCCACCAGGGACGGGGGTGATGTGGCTGGCGATCGCCTTGACGGCATCAAAGTCTACATCCCCAATGAGTCTTGCCTTGCCCGTGGCGTCTTCAATACGGTTGATGCCCACATCAATAACCACAGCGCCTGGTTTCACCATATCAGCTTGAACTAGGTTTGGCTGGCCAACAGCCGCCACTAAAATATCGGCACTCCGCGCGATCGCCTTGAGGTCGCTAGAGCGGGAGTGGGCGATCGTGACGGTTGCGTTAGCGTCTAGCAGCATGAGTGCGAGGGGTTTTCCCACCAAGATGCTGCGGCCAATGACGACGGCCTGTTTGCCTTCTACGGGCAGATTGTAGTGCTGAAGCAGGCGCATAACCCCTGCGGGGGTGCAGCTCCGTAAACCAGGCTCTTTGCGCACCAGTCGGCCCAGGTTCATGGGGTGTAGACCATCCGCATCTTTCTCCGGCACAATCTCATAGAGGAGCGCTTCGGCATCTAGATGGGGAGGCAGGGGCAACTGTACCAAAATGCCGTCCACTCGCTCATCTTGATTGAGCTGATGGATGACAGCCGTCAGCTCGGCTTGCGAGACATTGGCGGGAAAGTGATGGCCAAAAGACGCAATTCCTACGCGATCGCAGGCCCGTTCCTTGTTGCGCACGTAGGCGGCGCTTGCGGGGTTATCGCCTACCATCAGCACCGCTAGACCCGGTGGGCGACCAACCTGGGGCTGGATTTGCTGGATTTTATGGGTGAGCGTGTCGTAAATTTCCTGGGCAAGCTGCTTGCCATCAAGAAGGGTGAAAGGTTCACTAGACATAGTTTGTATGGAGATTAGGGAGAGACGTGATTTACTGGGGTTAGCTCGCTCATCACAAATAAAATGGCAGTGAATTAATCAAATGGACTAATTCAGATGGGCTAATTCAGATGGGCTAATTCAGATGGACTAATTCAAATAAACCCATTGAACCAATCGATTAGGACGGAGCAGTAGGCCAAAATCTAAGTATGCGAGAGATTAACAATCCTTGCACGCTATGAGCCGACTCATTCCCTCAAATAACCAAGGTCAAAAACCAATCCATGAGAACTTTAAAAGTTGGGAGTGGTTTGAAAATTGGAGAAATTGCAAAGCGCAGCAGCTTGCCGATTAAAACCATTCGCTACTATACCGATATTGGGCTACTCACGCCGCATGTAGCGCGATCGCCAACGGGGTATCGACTGTACGAATCCAGCGTCCTAAACCGTTTGGCCTTTATCCGGCGGACTCAAGCGCTAGGACTCAGCCTCACCGAAATCCACGACATTTTAAAAATTCACGATCAGGGAGAGCTACCCTGCGGTCAGGTCAAGCAGTATCTAGAAACGAAAGTGGCCGACATTGAGGCCCAAATTCACCAGCTTGACCTGTTGCGTCGTGAAGTGCAGGGAATTTTGTCGGGTTGGCAGGAGCCACTGCCGACAGCCTACCAGCAACAAACCATTTGCCCCAATCTTAAAAAGCAAGGAATTGTTTAAGGGATTATTTCTGGGATTGTTGAGCAGTGGAGCGGAATCAATGTCCGCGATGTATCAATGTCCGCGATGTCTCTTGTGCAAGTCTTCCAGCGCCAGTCTTCTAACGCAAATATGGAATCCACTGGGAAATCGCCATTGGAGAGCCATACCACTGGTGAGAAGTCGAATTTGTTGAAGTGCGCGGTGAATGCTGCACATTGTCAAGGGTCAAGTTTGTCGCACCTTCGAGATGGGCTGCCGCCACGGGCGTAATGCCATCGCCCCAGCAGTCGCCCCGGCCACAGGTGAGCTGGTAGCTTTGGTAGGTAAACCAGTCGCCTAATCGCCAACTGGGTTTGCCGTAGGTGGCTTTACCCGCAACGCAAACATACTCAACGTCTGAACAACAGGCTCCCGGATAGGCGCGGTTGACAAATTCAAGGTTGGTGCGCGTCCAGCGCTCTTGGCTGGTGTGGGGCGTGCCCAGCGTAATGAGCGTTTTAACCCGCGATCGCCCTGACCATGTGCGGCCATAGTAGGGAATATCACCCAGATAAATCCGCGCAATCCAGCCCCCCGCCGAATGGCCGATTAAGTTAACCTGCTCAGCTTGGTGGTCTTGTAGTGCTTGGCGGAGGGTTTGATCCAAAAAATCTAGGATGGGCGTCACGGGTCTACCCCCTAGCGTCACCCACCAGTCTTTCCGGGTCAGTGGCACAATGACAGCCGGAAACCCCTGCTCAATCAGGGCTTGCTGTAGGGCAAGGTAGTCTTGAGCTGGGGCCAGATAGCCCGGCAAGATGACCGTAGGTAAGGGCATAATAGGTGCATAGATTGCAGACAGGAATTGCAGACAGTAGCAGCGAACACGATAGAGTGAGAAAATAAGAGCAGTTTATCAAGCGTTCTGCGTTGTGAATACCGTCCGTACCGTCTCCGATACTAAGAGGGCTTTCTATACCCTTCACACTCGACCCATTTCGTCCGTCTATCGACGAGTGGTTGAAGAGTTGATGGTAGAAATCCATCTGCTTCACGTTAACGAAAATTTCCGCTACGATCCCATTTTTGCCTTGGGCGTAGTCAGCACCTTTGATCGGTTTATGGAGGGCTACGAGCCAGCGCCCGACCGCGACTCTATTTTTAGCGCCCTCATTCACGCTGAAGAAATGAGCCCAGAGCAGTTTCGTGCCGATGCCCAGACCGCGATCGCCGCGATTCAGCATCACCCAGGAGAATCAGCGATCGCCTGGATCACCGATTCCGCTACGGCGGGGGGAGACGGCCTCGCCGCCACATTAAAAGACATTGCCCAGAACGCAACCTTTAAGTACAGTCGTTTGTTTGCCGTGGGGCTCTATAACCTCCTAGAAACCGCAGACAGCACCCTCGTTGCCGAAGAAGCCAAGCGCAATGAAGTGATTGATAAGCTCTCGGCCCCGCTCAACTTATCGGCCAGCCGCATTCAAAAAGATTTAGAGCTATACCGCAGTAACCTGGATAAACTTCAGCAGGCGCGCAAGGCCGTGGCTGAATTTATTGAAGGGGAACGTCGCCGTCAGGAAAAACGCGCCGAGGAGCTGGCCGCCGCCGCTGCCAAGGCCGAAGCCCCGACGACTGAAGCACCAGCAACAGAAGAACCTACGGCCGAATCCTCTCCAGAAGTCTCTCCTTAGGAAAGGTTGTCCATGCCTGCAGCCATCACGCCAACCGAACCCCTATCCACGACCCCCGTTTGCTTAGTTCGCGCGGAAAGCTACGACGATCTAGCCCTCCTGCGTGGGACGGTAGAAGCTTTGCTAGAGCCGTTAGGCGGTATGGGTGCCGTGGTCAATCCTGGCGATCGCGTGTTGCTTAAGCCAAATCTGCTCACTGGGTCGCGCCCTACCAAGGAATGTACGACACGGCCAGAGCTGGTGTACTGTGTGGCTCAGCTTGTTAAAGAAGCAGGGGGCAAACCCTTCTTAGGGGATGGGCCAGCCTTTGGGTCAGCCTACGGTGTGGCCAAGGCCAATGGATATTTGGGGCTGCTCAAGGATCTTGACATTCCGGTGGTGGAGTTCCACGGGAGCCGCTACCAAACCGTTGGGGAGAGCTTTGACCATCTGCGTCTTTCTAAAGAAGCCATGGATGCGGATGTGGTGATTAACCTGCCCAAAGTTAAATCCCATGTGCAGCTCACGGTAACGTTGGGGGTCAAAAACCTGTTTGGCTGCGTCCCAGGGAAAATGAAGGCTTGGTGGCATCTAGAGGCTGGTAAAGATGCTGATCGCTTTGGCGACATGCTGGTCGAAACAGCGCGCACCATTGCGCCAGACTTAACGATTGTGGACGGCATTTTGGGACACGAAGGCAACGGCCCTAGCGGGGGTGAGCCTCGCCTACTGGGCGTTTTGGGCGCGTCCCGCGATGTATTTGCCCTGGATCGGGCGATGGTGGAGATTCTTCAGGTTGACCCTAACCAAATTCCAACCCAGCGCGCTGCTGAGCGCTTGGGGCTGCACGAGGCCGAGCTAAGCTACCCCTTGCTGACGCCCCAGGACTTGGCGATCGCCGGCTGGAAGCTGCCCGAAAAGATGATGCCAATCGACTTTGGTGCGCCCCGTGTTCTAAAGTCCACCTTTAAGCATCTCTATATCCGCTGGATCAAAGAACCCATCGCGGCCTATGCCAACCGTTAAGCCATTGCGGCGCTCAAAACCGAAGCTAGAATCAAGCCTAAAACCGAACGGTGCAGCTTTTCCCCAGGAGCCTCACCTCGCAAATCAGGATTGGCTAGAAGTTCTGAAAATCCATCGGGCGATCGCCGTGATCCGCACGGATGATATTGCCCTAGGACGCGATATGGCAAAGGCGGTGGCAGCAGGGGGCTGTCGCCTTATCGAAGTCACCTGGAACAGCGATCGCCCTGGAACGCTAATTGAAACCTTGCGAACCGAACTGCCCCACTGTCTGATTGGCTGCGGAACGCTGCTCAGCCTTGCCGATCTGAAGCTGGCAATTTTGGCGGGAATACAGTTTGCCTTCATGCCCCACACCGACGCGGAGATGATTCAGTACGGACGCGATCGCCAGATTCCGATGCATCCGGGCACCCTGACGCCCACAGAAATTGTCACCGCCTGGAATGCGGGGGCCAGTGCCGTCAAGGTCTTCCCCGTGGGCGCGGTGGGCGGCGTGGACTATATTCGTCGCCTTCAGGCACCCCTTGATCGCATTCCACTGATTCCCACAGGTGGCGTCACCCTGGAGAACGCCAGAGCGTTTATTGAGGCTGGGGCGATCGCCTTGGGGTTAGCCGAGGATCTATTTCCCCCAGCATCGGTACAGCAGCGGGACTGGCAGGCGATCACGAATCGAATGCAAAATTTGGTTCATAGCTTGCAGACCCAGCAAACCACCTCGCCTAGCATGGCGCTGTAAACGTTATTGAGGATCTTGATGCAAGGCTGAGCAGCAGGGTCTAGAAACTTCAGGGTCTAGAAACTATACTGGCTCAAACAGCTCGCCCCAGTCCCCTAGACTGTAGTACAGCGCCTAGATATAGATGTGCTTCTTCTCCATTAGGCTGATCGTGACAGCAAAGGAATTGCGGTATGTGTGGAATTGTTGGCTATATTGGCCCCCAGCAAGCCAGTCAAATTCTGCTCTCTGGCCTCCAGAAGCTAGAGTATCGCGGGTATGACTCTGCGGGGATTGCGGCAATCTGGGAGGGCGAGCTGCACTGTATCCGCGCCAAAGGTAAGCTCCATAACCTGGCCGATAAGTTGACCACTTGGGAATATCCAGCCTCGCTAGGCATTGGCCATACGCGCTGGGCCACCCACGGCAAGCCCGAAGAATACAACGCCCACCCCCACCGTGATGAACAGGAGCGGCTGGCGGTGGTGCAGAACGGCATTATTGAAAACTATCGAGAACTCCGCGAACTCCTCAAGCAAAAGGGCTACACCTTTCGCTCAGAAACCGATACAGAAGTCATCCCTCACCTCATTGCCGATCACCTCCAGCAGTTCCAGTCGGACTCTGCGGAGGCACCAGTGGTCAAGGCCGATCACGCCTCTCTACTCCTTCGTGCCGTGCGCGCAGCGGTCAATCAGCTCCAGGGCGCTTTTGCGATCGCCGTCATTTCAGCAGACTTCCCCAACGAGCTCATTGTGGCGCGACAGCAGGCTCCGTTGGTGATTGGCTATGGGCAGGGCGAATTTTACTGCGCTTCCGATACCCCCGCCCTCATTGCCTATACCCAAACCATTCTGCCCCTGGATAATGGCGAAATTGCCCGACTCACCTGTACCGGAGTTGAGGTCTATCATTTCAATGGCGATCGCCTCCGCAAAACCCCCAGAACCCTAAGCTGGAACCCTGTGATGGTAGAAAAACAGGGCTTCAAGCACTTCATGCTCAAGGAAATCTATGAGCAGCCCGGTGTGGTCCGCACCTGCCTCGAAAACTATTTAGATGACGCTTGGCAGCCCGACCAGCTTCAAAGCGGCCAGCCTCAAAGCGGCCAGCCTCAAAGCCCATCTCAAAGCCCCATTCGATTAAATCTTCCGGCAGACCTGTACACAGACCTTCAGCAAATCCATATCTTGGCCTGTGGGACAAGCTGGCATGCCAGTTTGGTTGGTAAGTACCTACTAGAGCAAGTGGCGGGCATCCCCACAGAAGTGCATTATGCCTCTGAGTTCCGCTACGCGCCTGCGCCCCTCACCCCCAACACCCTGATGATTGGCGTCACCCAATCCGGTGAAACCGCAGACACCCTAGCCGCCCTAGAGCTAGAGGGCAAGCGCCGCGCCGACAAAACCGATACCTATCGCGCCCGATTTTTAGGCATCACCAATCGCCCCGAAAGCTCCCTGGGGCGCATGATTCCCCACGTCATTGACACCCATGCGGGCATTGAAATTGGGGTGGCGGCCACCAAAACCTTTGTGGCTCAGCTCATTGCCTTTTATCTACTGGCGCTGGATCTGTCTCACCATCGCCAAACCCTAACCCCAACGCGCATGGGCGAAATTGTGGAAGGTCTACGCCAGCTTCCGGCACTAGTCGAGCAGATTTTAGAAAGCCAAGAGCGCTATGTGGAAACCCTCGCCCATAATTTCCTCGATACCCACGACTTTATCTACCTCGGTCGCGGCATCAATTTCCCCATCGCCCTCGAAGGTGCCCTCAAGCTCAAAGAAATTAGCTATATCCACGCCGAGGGCTACCCCGCTGGAGAAATGAAGCATGGCCCCATTGCGCTCCTCGATGCCAAAGTGCCCGTAGTGGCGATCGCCATGCCGGGGACAGTCTTTGAAAAAGTGCTCTCCAATGCCCAAGAAGCCAGAGCCAGAGATGCCCAGCTCATCGGCGTTACCCCCATGAACGAACAGGACGCCCAGGACACCTTCGATACCTTATTGCCCGTCCCAGAAATTGATGAGCTGCTCTCCCCCGTCCTAACGGTGATTCCCCTCCAGCTCCTGGCCTACCATATTGCTGCCCTCCGAGGACTGGATGTCGATCAGCCCCGCAACCTCGCAAAATCCGTCACGGTAGAGTAAGTAGGTCTTCACGAGGGTTGGTGCGGCATCAAGTGAGGGTGTGGGCATGCTGTAGGGCAACCTTCATAAGCAGGCGATGGGAGCTTTGTTCTGGCTCGCCATTGGCCGGACGGCGCTGAATATACTGACCGTCAGGCTGTAGATCCCAGGCGTGACGGTTATCCGCCAAATACAGATCTAGAATTTCCTGCATCTGAATCAGCAAGGCCGGATCTTCAATGGGCACCACCGCCTCCACGCGACGCTCTAGGTTGCGGGGTCGCCAGTCGGCACTGCCAATAAAGACCTTGGGGTGCCCGTTGTTGTGAAAATAAAAGACCCGCTCATGCTCTAAAAAGCGGCCAATGATACTAATGACCCGAATATTGTCGCTAATGCCCTTCAGTCCGGGTTTTAGGGCACAAATACCCCGCACGATCGCATCAATTTGCACCCCAGCTTGAGAGGCGCTATAGAGTGCCGCGATCAGGTCTGGGTCAATCAGCGAGTTCATCTTGATGATGATGCGCCCTTTCTTGCCGCGTCGCTGTAGCTCTGCCTCTCGTCGCACTAGCTCAATCATGCGGTCCCGGAGGTTGACAGGGGCAATTAGAATCTTGCGGTAAGAAAGCTGCTTAGCATAGCCCGTTAGGTAGTTAAACAGATCGGTCAGGTCTGCGCCTAAATCATCGCGGCAGCTAAAGAGGCCTAAATCCGTATAGAGCCGAGCCGTTTTAGGGTTGTAGTTCCCCGTGCCGATGTGGACATAGCGCCGTAGCTTTTGGCCTTCGCGGCGCACCACGAGGGCGACTTTGGTGTGGGTCTTTAGCCCCACCAGGCCATAGACCACATGCACCCCCACCTTCTCTAGCTTGCGCGCCCAGAGAATATTATTTTCTTCATCAAACCGCGCCTTCAGCTCCACCAGCACCACCACCTGCTTGCCGTTTTCGGCGGCGGCAATCAGGCTGTTGACAATGGGAGATGCGGCATCCCGTGAGTCTCCGGCGGTGCGGTACAGGGTCATCTTAATGGTTAGAACATCGGGGTCGTAGGCGGCCTCCGCGATAAAGCGCTGGACGGTGGCGGTAAAGGACTCGTAGGGATGGTGCACCAGCAAATCCTGCGAGCGAATCAGGGAAAAAATGTCTGACGGGCTATCTTCTGAAGGGCGATCGCCCACATTCGGGTCATCCTCTAGGGTCAGCGGCGCAAGCTTCTTCCATGCCGCAGGTACCACAGGCGTCCAGGATTTTTCCTTCAGCTCAGGAAATGGCAGGCTACTCAGGGAAAATAAATCATTGAGGCAAATTAACCCTTCCACCGCGTACACATCCTGATCCTTTAGCCCCATTTCGTTCATGAGCGTTTGCTGAAGCTCCAGAGGCATCCCTGCCTGAATTTCCATGCGCACCACGAATCCAAATCGGCGCTTACGCAGCTCCTGCTCAATGGCCAGCAAGAGGTCATCTGCCTCCTCCTCCTCAATTTCAAAATCCGCATTGCGCGTAATCCGAAAGGGGTGGCAGGCCTTTACATCCATTCCTGGAAAGAGCTTGTAGGCATTATGGGCAATCACCTGCTCTAGCGGCACCCCAGACCAGCGGATTTTATTCCCGTCCTCATCTTCATCCTTAGAGCTGGTCACCGGCACAAACCGAGGGAGACGATCCGGCACCTTCACCCGTGCGAAATGATCTTCATTGCTTTCGCGATCGCGAACCACCACCGCCAAGCTCAAACTCAGGGTAGAAATATAGGGAAACGGGTGGCCTGGGTCAACGGCCAGGGGCGTTAAGACGGGAAAAATTTGCTCTAGGAAGTAAGTTTGCAGGTTATCAATCTGCTTCTCATTGAGATCTTGATAGGTCAAGACATGAATCCCTGCTTTGGCCAATTGCTGCGTGAGATCATGGCAAAAATATCGATGCTGTCGCGTCACCAGAGGCTTCAGTTCTGCATGAATAGCGTCTAGCTGCTCCTGGGGCATCATGCCGTCTTGGGTGCGTTGAGTCACCTGAGCAGCCACCTGCTGCTGGAGCCCAGAAATACGCACCATGAAGTACTCATCCAGGTTAGTGCTAAAAATTGCCATAAACTTCAGGCGCTCTAGCAGCGGATTTCTGGGGTCAAAGGCTTCATGCAGAACACGCTCATTAAACCGGAGCCAGCTAAGCTCTCGGTTGAAATAATACTGCGCGCTATAGAGTGCAGCGGGAATCGTTTGAGCCTTTGGGGTAGAGCTCGCGATCGCTTCTGGAGAGACCGGAGTAGACTCTGCCTTCACCAGTGCGCGAACCTCCTCTGCCTGCTGCACCGACAGCGAACTGGTGGCCGCAGAGACGGGAATCTGTCTTTCCTGACAAATTTTTAAGATCACCTTAGAGCTTAGGTTGAGATCTTTGGCCAACTGATATACACGAACGGTAGAGCTTTGCATAGGAAAAAGAAGGCAAATCAAGATTAGGAAAGCCGGTCAATTAAAGCCGCAGATCAACCCAATCTGCTGGTTGAAGCATGGAGAGGCTCAAGGTAAATAGTGAATAGCTGCTGGGTGGATAAATGTTGGGTGGATAAATGTTGGGTGAATAGATGCTAAATGAATGGGCCTATCGGATCAGGCGATCAGCCTAAACCGTTGGGAAATTCAGGGGTCTGGCGGCAGTACAGTTCCCCCGCTAAGGTTGACGCATTACACGAACCAACCCGCCCAACAAAAGGCGATCACCCAGGCTTCATTCTAGGGGAGGTTTATCAGAAGTCCTGTGTTGGCAGAGACGTAAAAAATAGGGCATTATTAAATATATTGGGCTACTTGTATATAGCAAGGAGTATGTAGCAAAAAGTTCGTCAGGAAAGTTCGTCAAAACTGACGCTAAAAATCAAAGGATATAGTCAAAGTAAAGCCAATAGAGTGGCCACTCAAAAACTGGTTTGTTAAGCTTGATAGCTTAGCGGGGGATGTCATAGCCAAAGTGCACAGCAGGAGCCTGTTATGGTGAGTCACGCTGAAGTCAGATCTACGCGGCCTTCCGAGGCAATGTCCGATGAGGTTTTGATTCAAACTTTTATCGAAGAGTTTTTTCATGGACAGACCGTTTTGCTGTCTAATCATCACCTCAGAACCGAGCCTTTATTTGACAGTATGCAGCTCCTCTCCACAAAAGAGGGCATCATTGCCACGGCCAAGCTGAAGACAACGCCCATGGAGATTGTGGTACGTCATGGTTCGCCGTCTGGCAAATTGATGCACGACATCCTGCGGGCACAGTCATTTTACCCCATGTCTAAAGCGCCAGCAGAAGGCTGCTATATTTACCGCTACTGCGAAGCGCCAGAGGGCTATGAGCTTCAGTGCGCTACGGCAAAAGAGCTGTGGAGGGCGTGCTGGGGGCGCGGTATTGGTCTACGCTCCGGCATCCCAATGGATTTGCTGGTGTGGCGGAAGGGTCTATCTGGGTCTAAGGAAACTTGGTATTCCCTCAAGGGAATGGAGTGTGAGCATGGACAGCTCAGGATGAAGCTCTTGGGCTGGGTAGATCAGGTACAGGGTACGGATCTGGTGGTGTGGGCAAGGCAGCTTGTGACCAAAAAGGCTCCAGGCCCCTCCCAAATTGCCAATTCCCAAGGATTTAGCCCCTCTTCCCAGACCCATCTCAGCGAGATGCGTAGTCGTCCGCCCTTTCGCCAGTAGTCTAGAGCCAGCAGTCTAGACTACTGGCCTAGCGCCAGCAAATCAGAGATTGGTTCAACATTGGTTCAACTCAGGCTTTAAGCAGGAGCTTGATAGAGACGTAGGTAGTTCCAGTAGTTCTCAAGCACTGTTTTGACGTAGTTTTGAGTTTCATCGAAGGGAATCGTTTCGATGAAGATATCGGTGTCAGATGTATCGAGGGTTTTAAGCCAGCCATCGACACTGCCGGGGCCGGCATTATAGCTGGCGATCGCCAGGAGGGAGTTGCCCTGAAAGGTTTCGTGGGTTGAGTTAAGGTACCAGGTGCCCAGCCGGATATTGTCGCTGGGGTTCTCTAGATCATAGGTCTTGAGCTTCAGCGCCCCGGCTACTTCTTGAGCGGTTTCCGGCATGAGCTGCATGAGTCCGGTTGCGCCGACGACGGATTTAATATCACGGGTGAAGCGCGACTCCTGGCGCATGAGTCCCAGCACGAGGACGGGGTTTAGAGACTGGGCTTGCGACCAGCGCTGAATTTCTTCCCAGTAGGGAATTGGGTAAAGCGCCTGAAAATACAGGGGATTTTTGGAGAGCGCCAGAATGGCGTCACGCTGGGACGCATTTTCTGGCTCGGTCAGGACGCGATCGCGCAGATTGTCCAGCATAAACAGTCCATCCAGGTATTCGCCCACCTCTAATCTCACGAGTCCATCGGTAAGCTGTTCTGGAATAGATGGGGTTTCGCGGGTTTGGAACTCCACCTGCCACTGCTCCCAGGCAGCGCGCCCTTCGCCCAACAGGTACAGCTCCTGAAGTGCAGCAGATCCCGCGCGCAAGGGTAAGCGCTGGGTAGGCACCCTCAGGATCGGCACTTGGGAGCGCAGAGACTGAAAATCCCCAACGGGCTGGCCGGACAAAGACGCCACGCGCCAGGCATAGTAAGACTCTGGGTGGCGCTGCCAGAGCTGATTAAAGTCTTTCTGGCGAGCGGCGGGGTTTCGGAGGCGCTCAGCCCATTTCCCAGACCAGAAGAGGGCCTTGGGGGCCTGAGGGCTGTCTGGATTGCTCTGGCTAATTTGCTGCGCCCACTGTCGCGCGGTTTCAAACTGCTGCGCCTTGGCCGCTGCCCAGGCGCGACTCCAGCGCAGCTCAGCAGCGGCGGCGGTTTGGCTCCAGTCCTTAAGGAGCTGGGCTTCGGTGCTGGCCTGCTGGGTGGGGCTAATGGCCTTGAGCCGTCGGGCTTTACGGGCGATCGCATCGCCACTATCTTCAGGGCGCTTGAGCTGAGTAGCGAGCTGCATGGCCTGGTCAAGATGGGCGATCGCCTGGGCCGAGTCATCCGTGAGATCTGCCAGCCGAATCAAGGCCTTAGGAGTTTCAGGCGCTTGGGGAAACGCGGCAATCATCCGTTGGTAGGCGGATCGAGCCGATTGATTTTCGTCGCCGAGCTGCAGCCCACGGGCGGCGCGATAGGCATTCCGGGACGTCCCCGGTGCACGGCTATAGGCCAGACCTGCCTCTTTATAATGCTGTTTTTCCCAGTAACCAAAGCCGACCTTTTGCCACTCTTGGGGGGTGAGCTGCGCCCCCAGCTTCACTAGCGCATCGAGATAGGTGCGGTAGGCTTTCAGGTGGTGGCCGTACTGCGCTACCAGCATCAGCATGTCCCGATCCTTTGGCGCTTGCTTTAGGCGCTCAACGGCTAGATCAACCGTGCGTGGATGGGCGGGAAGATTGGCGATCGCCTGGCCCTGGTAGCTAGAATCGATTTTGCTGAGGGCGCTATAGGCATCCCCTGCTGCGGGATCTTTGGGAAACTGCGTGAGGAGTTGCTTCCAGGTCTGCTTGGCTTGATCCTCCTGCTGATTGAGGGTGTAGGCTTGGGCGCGCAGTCCTAAAATTCTAGGGGCAAGGAGTGGATAGCGCGCTTCCAGTCCATCTAGCCACTGCAGAGCATCAGCACCCTTCTGCTGACGCACTGCATCAGCAGCCAGCAGGTAGCGCGCCTGGTTTTGTTCCGTGGGGGTTCCCTGACGCGCGAGGTTTTCTAAGGTGGGTCTGCGGACAGCGGCAGTCTGAAAGGAAAGGGACTGAACACGAGAAGTAGCAGACTCAACTGGCTTTTCACTCGCTGGTGGCGGGGATAGGGCTGGCTGCTGCGGCCACAGTCGAGAAAGGCCATACAGCGACCCAATGACGACAAGACCACCCAATCCCATAGACAGCAGCAAGGGAGAAGAACGCTTGAGATTTCCTAACAAAGACTGACGCATACTTGGCCGCATACCTGGCAATTGCCCTTTATTTCAAGATCCGTAACGATTCGGCAACGATTCGGCGGAATCCTAAATCACAATCATAAATTTTAGATCTGAAGGCTGGAGACAATCCTCATCTTTGACCATTCACATCTTTGACCATCCGCATCTTTCGCATTCTAGAACAATCGGCCAGGATCGATGAGGGTTGAGATCTATGAGCGATAATGGAGCCAGAACCAGCCCTCCAGCGAGCAATACCGGTGAATCCCAAACATCCAGCGCCCATTGAGCACCAAAACGTCCCCCAAGCACACCAGGGTCTGCATGACTTTTTATACAGCTCGGCGGATGAGCATGTCGCCAGTCCGGTGAATACACCGATGTCAGCCGCCGATGTGAACAGTCCAGTCCCGACTGAGGTCTGGTGTGAGAATGGACAAAATGCAAAGATTGCAGGCGTCTATGCGGTGCTGAATGGCGATCGCCAGACCCAATTCATTGGCTACTCGCGCAACGTCGTGCTGTCTTTACGGGGTCACTTAACCCAAATGGGAGCGGAGGTTTGCGCCTTTGTGACGGTGCAGCCCTTTAAGTTCCCAAAACGGGACGAGATGGAAAAGCTGCGGGATGAATGGATCGCCACACTGCCTAGCCCACCCCCCGGCAACCTAGACGGCACCTGGGCTGGAACGGTCAAAGAAGCCGCAGTTCAGGTCATGTCTGCTGCCGAGCGAGAAGCCTACGAAGAGAAGAAGCTGAAGCTGCGGCGCGCCATGGCCGATGATACCCTGCATGCAGAAACTGTTCAGACTGCGACAGAACAGCGGAAAGATTTATCAGCCGCCATGAATGAAGATAACTGGAGCGCCGTTATTCGAGAGCAGACCCAACAAACTCATGAGTCGTAAAGTCCCATGAGTCGTAAAGTTCCACGAGTCACAAAGTCCTGAGGGGCAGAGGGGGCAGCGGCTTAAGCGCTACAGCGTTATTCCACCAAGGCTGTTTTGTCGATCGCTACATCTAGATCTGCGATCGCGTCTGGGTTGTCAGAAGGCAGCTCTAAACAGTACCCAGCTCCGTAGACGGTTTTGATGAAGCGCGGGTGTCGGGGGTCAGGCTCTAGTTTGGTTCGCAGGTGCCGCACATGCACCCGAATGGTTTCAATATCGTCATTGGGGTCATAGCCCCAGACCTCCTGCAAGATTTCGCTGGGCGATACGGTCTGGCCATGACGCTGAAGCAAGCAGTGCAGTAATTCAAACTCAAGGCGGGTCAGCTTAATGACCTTCTCCTGCCAGAGTACTTCAAACCGCTCCGGAATGAGGGTCAGCGGGCCGTAGCTTAGGATTTCAGTATGCTTAGCGGCTTGAGGAATGCGATCCGTGCGGCGGAGTAAGGCTCTGACCCGCGCCAGCATTTCTTCTAGCTCAAATGGCTTGGTCAGATAGTCGTCAGCCCCTGCATTAAAGCCTTCCACCTTATCTTGCGTCTGGCTGAGCGCCGTCAACATCAGAACGGGAATATCTGAGGTTCGCTCATCGCGGCGGAGACGCTGACAAATGGTAAACCCATCCACCTTGGGCAGCATGAGATCGAGCATGACCAAGTCCGGCACAAGCTGCACGGCAAGCGCCTGTCCCTTCATTCCGTCGGTCGCTTGGGTGACGTCGTAACCAGCCATTTCTAGATTTATAGCAACCAGTTCCGCAATAGCAGGATCATCATCAATGACCAAAATACGAGGCTTCATTGTATAACTCAATCTTCAAGGGGTCGAAAGTTTTGGATTTAACGTTTGGATTTAACGTGTTTTAGATTTAACGTGTTTTGGGTTTAGCATGTTTTGGATTTAACGGGCTTCTTATTTTGAGAGGTGGGGCCTCAACCCATCATGACTTTATTGCTTAACACCATTGTTTGACGAAGGTTTGTGGGGATTTGCAAAGATAAAAACTTTCTTATAAAGATGTATTTCAAGATTATAAGCTTGATGTCTCCATTCTTTGTGTCATCGTCGCCTATAGAGAGCATTTTTGAGCCCAAGTCTCCTCAAATCCTTAAAAAACTCCCAATTAAACCCAAATGATGGCTTTATGGCGGCTAACCCCCTTTTGGGGTAGTCATAGGCTCAGCACCTTTCTTAGAGGATAGGCAGACTTTTGCGATAGAGATGTTCTTCTCTGAGTGCTGTAGTTGCGATCGCTCCATGAGTTGGCTTGAACGAGATTGCTCAAAACGACTGCGGAGGCTTGCCAAATTCCCCTGATAGTCGTTAATATGAAATACGCAATCCTCAGTAGCTCAGTGGTAGAGCGGTCGGCTGTTAACCGATTGGTCGCAAGTTCGAATCTTGCCTGGGGAGTTTTTAGAGTATGGCTCTTGGGTATAAACCTAGGGTATTAATAGCGCATGAATCTAGAGTGCCTTCAGCTTGGCCTGCTTGAGCTCTGGCAGCGTTGCGCTTGCGGTGCAGAGCAGAACCGTTTTTAGCTCGGCCAGAATGCTTTCAACCAACTGCTGTAGGGCTTGCTCTGATTCGTGGGCTGCACTCAGGAAGGGATAGGCCATGCCGCCAAGGTCTGCACCTAGGGCGATCGCCTTGGCTACATCCAGCCCAGTCCGCAACCCACCAGAAGCAATCAGAGGAACCGTCGGGGCGATCGCCCGTACTTCTTTCACACAGTCTGCGGTCGGTAGGCCCCATTCTGCAAAGGTCTCGCCCAGCCGGCGCTGTTGTGCATCTAGAGCACGCTCCCCTTCAACCTTGGCCCAGGATGTCCCTCCAGTGCCCGCCACATCAATGGCGCTCACGCCCACTTCTAGCAGTCGCTGAGCGATCGCCCCGGAGATGCCGTTGCCCACTTCCTTAACCACCACCGGAACGGTAAGCTGCTGGCAAAGTGACTCAATTTTGCGGAATAGCCCCTTGAAATTGCGATCTCCATGACTCTGCACACATTCCTGGAGCGGGTTGAGATGCAAAATCAAAGCGTTCGCCTCTAGCGCATCCACGACGCGACGGCATTGGTCTATCCCGTAGCCGTAGTTCAACTGCACAGCTCCCAAATTCGCCATCAAGAAGGCGTCCGGCGCAGATTGACGCACGGCAAAGGTATCGGCAATTTCAGGTTTTTCAATGGCAACCCGCTGGGAACCAACGCCCATCGCAAGGCCAAACTGTTGAGCTACAACGGCAAGGCGCTTGTTGATACTTTTCGCAAGCTCTGTGCCGCCCGTCATAGAAGAAATCAGTAAGGGTGCACCCAGCCCGTGCCCTAAAAAGGAAGTTGCTAAGGAAATCTCGTCATAGTCTAGTTCCGGCAGGCAGGAATGGTGAAAACGATAGCGCTCAAGACCGCTAGAAGCGACTTTGCACTGCACAACATCATCCAAACAAATTCTGATGTGATCGGCTTTGCGGCTTTGAATATTATCGGCGGGACTATCCGCTGCGCTGTTATCCGCTGGACTACTGGGCTGAATTTCATTCTCAATACGGTTGACCGATACCACGACTTTAGCCTTCAGACTAAACAGAACGCTTACGCTGCCTTCTAGTCTAATCTTGGTTGTCAAAAACGAGCAGCACATCCCCTCACGGCTAGGCCGTTGGGTTCGAGCATTGGGCTAGATTCTTGGCGCATCGAGCGATCGCCCATCTAGTGCAAAGGCGACCCGCATTGAAACGGGTCGCCTTTGATAAACAGTGTCTCAGCCTCAAGAGAGGTTTGAGGGAAGTCGGTTTAGTCTAGAAGCGGAGCCTTCACAGACGCCATTCCCACCACAGGGGCCGTGAGCTTAGCGGCTGCATTAAGGGAAGGCACCTCAGCTCGAATCCTGAGATTGAGCGCCGCAGTTTTAGCATCATAGATTTGAGTCAAGGCCTTGGGGTAAAGCCCAATTCCAATAATTGGAACCAGCAGACAAGCAATAATGAACACCTCGCGGGGTTCTGCATCAATGAGCGCCTCGTGGGAGACTAACTCTTTATTTTCCGAGCCATAGAAAATCTCTCGCAGCATGGATAGCAGGTAAATGGGCGTCAAAATAACGCCAACCGCTGCCAAGAACACCACGATCAGTCGGAAAGTGGTGCTGTAGGCGTCACTGGTAAAGAACCCAACAAACACCATCAGCTCCGCCACAAAGCCGCTCATCCCCGGCAGCGCTAAAGACGCCATCGAGCAGGCTGTAAACATGGCAAAAATCTTTGGCATTTTTTGCCCCACCCCGCCCATCTCTTCAAGGATGAGTGTATGGGTGCGATCGTAGGTCGCCCCAACCAAGAAGAAAAGGCTTGCACCAATGAGTCCGTGAGACACCATTTGCAGTACGGCACCGCTAATGCCGAGGTCGGTGTAGGAGGCAATGCCAATCAGCACAAATCCCATGTGGGAGATAGAAGAATAGGCGATTTTGCGCTTGAGGTTACGCTGGGCAAAGGAGGTCAGCGCCGCATAGATAATGTTGACGACCCCCAAGACCACTAAGGCGGGCGCAAAAAATGCGTGGGCAGCAGGCAGCATTTCAACATTCATGCGAATCAGCGCATACCCGCCCATTTTTAGCAAAATGCCAGCCAGCAGCATGTGGACGGGTGCCGTTGCTTCCCCGTGGGCATCCGGAAGCCAGGTATGCAGTGGAATAATGGGAAGCTTTACCGCATAGGAGATGAGTAGGCCACCATAAACGAGAAGCTGAAAGGTTTGCCCGTAGTCCTTCAGCCCTAGCTCATGCATATCAAAGGTAATGGTGCCCCCATAAAAGGCCATGGCCAGAGCCGCAACCAAAATAAAAAGCGAGCTGCCTGCAGTATAGAGAATAAACTTCGTTGCGGCATAGAGCCGTTTATAGCCACCCCAGATGGACAACAGCAGGTACACCGGAATGAGTTCCAGCTCCCAGACCAGAAAGAACACCAGCATATCTTGAACCGCAAAGACGGCAATTTGTCCGCCGTACATCGCCAGCAGCAAGAAGTAGAAAAATCTAGGCTTCATGGTGATGGGCCAAGCGGCCAAGGTCGCCAGGGTGGTAATAAAGCCCGTCAGCAAAATCAGCGGCATGGAAAGCCCGTCTGCCGCCACCGACCACTTCAGCCCAATTTGCGGAATCCAGTCGTAGCTCTCAACTAGCTGAAGCTCGGCGCTAGAAAAGTCGTACTGGGTATAAAAGGCCGTGACGATGAGCGCAAAATTGATTAGGCCGATGACGAGAGCATACCAGCGAACCGTTCTACCCTTTTCGGAGGGGTCAGGAATAAAGGGAATGGCAGCAGAGGCCAAAATCGGGAAGAAAATGACGGTGGTTAGCCACGGAAAGTTAGCGAATGTCATAGGCGAATAACCCTTTGCACTGGCAGAGGACGGGATGGGAGTCGTTGCGGGAACAGCAGCGGATTCGCGTTGATGCTGGGTTTAAGGTTTGCACTGCAGCTCAGCCCTGAAGCTTAGCCTTGAAGCTTAGCCTTGAAGCTTACCGTTGAGGCTAATCCTTGAGACTTAAACGGCCACGATGACAAAGCCCAAAACGGCAAGAAAGATAATCAGGGCATAAAACTGCGCCCGACCATTTTCAAAATATTTCAGACCTTCTCCTGTGATGACGGCCAGAAAACCAGTAAAGTTAACGGCTCCATCTACGACGTTGTAGTCAACTTCGAGCACCTGACGGGCAATCCGACGAGTGCCGCGTACAAAGACAGCATCATAAATATTGTCGAAGTACCATTTATTGAGCGAAAGCTGATACAGCGGCTGAATCTTGGCGGCGATCGCAGCCGGGTCAATTTTGTGTCGCAGATACATCAACGAAGCCAGGGTAATGCCGATCAGCGAAATGCCCACGGAGTTCCCTGCCATCACCCAAAACTCCGACAGGTCGGCCTCTGTAGCCGCCTGGAGTGCTTCCGCCGCAGTCTCATTGGGAGAGTAGATGAAGGCTTCAAAGTAGTTATGAAATGGCGTCCCCAATAGCCCAATCAAAACCGACGGCACCGCCAAAATCAGCAGCGGCAGGGTCATGGTTAGAGGAGACTCGTGGGGCGATTCGCTGCCGTGATGGGCATCGTGAGAATCATGGCCGTCATGCCCCTGCTCAAGCTCCCTAGGATCCATCGCGCCAGGGCCAAAGGCTAGGGCAGGTGCTTTCAGCAGTTCTGCTTTGGCCTGGGTGCTGTTGCCTCGGAATGGCCCCTCAAAGGTCATAAAGTACATCCGAAACATATAAAAGGCCGTAATGCCAGCCGTGAGCCAGCCCAGAATCCACAGGGCAGGATTGGCTTCAAAAGCCTTGCCTAAAATTTCGTCCTTAGACCAGAACCCCGCAAAGGGCGGAATTCCAGAAATGGCAAGACAGCCGACCAAAAAGCTGGTCGCGGTCAGGGGCATAAACTTTCGCAGTCCGCCCATGACGCGCATATCCTGAGCTAAGGCAGGATTGTGTCCCACGACATCTTCCATGCCGTGAATGACGGAGCCAGAGCCCAAAAACAGCATGGCCTTAAAGTAGGCGTGGGTCATGAGGTGGAATAACCCTGCGGAATAGGCACCGATGCCCATGGCCATGACCATATAGCCCAACTGGGAAATGGTGGAGTAGGCCAAGCCCTTTTTAATGTCATTTTGGGTAATGGCAATACTGGCACCCAAAAAGGCGGTAAAGGCTCCCGTCCAGGCAATCAAGTTCATGACGGCTGGAATGCCCTCAAACACGGGAAACATCCGCGCAATTAAAAAGACTCCTGCCGCAACCATCGTGGCGGCATGAATCAGAGCAGAGATCGGTGTGGGGCCCTCCATCGCGTCGGGTAGCCAAACGTGGAGCGGAAACTGCGCTGATTTAGCGGCAGGGCCTAGAAAGACCAGAATGGCAAAAATGCTGGCAATGACGATGCTAATCTGGCCGCTGCTTACCAGCTCCTGCAGGCGATCGCCAATGATCTGGAAGTCGAAACTTCCCGTCGTCCAGTACAGCCCCAAAATACCGAGAAGTAGGCCAAAGTCACCCACCCGATTGGTTACAAAAGCTTTTTGGGCGGCATTGGCCGCAGCCTTGCGATCGTACCAAAAGCCAACCAGCAGGTAGGAACACATCCCCACCAGCTCCCAAAAAATATAGACCTGCACCAGATTAGGACTGATCACCAAGCCCAGCATTGAGGCACTAAACAGGCTGAGATAGGCATAGAACCGAACGTAGCCTGGATCGTGGGCCATGTAGCCATCGGTATAGACCATGACCAAAAAGGCCACCGTCGTCACCACCACCAACATCATGGCGGTCAGGTGGTCAATGGTGTAGCCCATCGTCAAATGAAAGCTACCCGCCGAAGCCCATTCAAAAGTACGAAGAAAGACTGGATGACCGTGAATTTGGCTCCACAGGAGCGCAAAAGACATGGACATTGCTGCGCCGAGGAAAGAAATGATGACCACTGCATTCATCTGACGCAGTGCATTAGTGGCGCGATTAAACGAGATCAGACCTGAACCGACCAGCATGGCTCCCAGAAGGGGAAACACTGGAATCAGCCAGGCATATTCATACAAGGGTTCCATCACTTATGCTGCTGAAACATCAACATGGGTTTCTAGGCAGAAAACAGTCTCAATTGTGACACACTCTTCAAAAACCCAACATTTTCTTCATAGAGAATTCTTCTTCATAGGACATCTCTTCTATATAAAGAAGATGTTGACCTTACATTCTGGTGTTCAGGCAATCAATATTCTGTCCCAGATGGGTCGACTAGAGCTTTCAAACCAAGCTGTCATAGCCCAGCCATTTCCCAGGCCAGCCATTTCCCAGGCCACTTCTCAGCTCGCGCCAAAGCAGGCCAGAATTTTAAGCCTAGTCTTTTTAGACTAGATCTATAAAATCTGTTCTAAGAAGTTCTAAGGGTCTGGGATGACTCCCGTAGGCGATTATGGAGTCAAAGAGTTTTCAAGGGAGTAAGCGGGGATACGGTCTAGGGCTGTTTTAAGGCTGCCCAAAAACTCTGTACGATCGCCAATTTGCTCCAGGCGATAGACTGGCACGCCCTGATGGAAAAGCAGCACCGTTGGAATTGTGGTCAATTCATAACGCTTTGCTAGCCAAAAGTTCTCGTCTGCATTCACTTTGAAAACCTTGACAGGCTTTTCTTCGCTTTTTTGGAGGGTGAGCAATAGGGGCTCAATCATCCGGCAAGGCCCGCACCAAGGTGTCGAAAAGCTGACGATGACTGGGTTTGGAGAATTTAAAACTTCTGTCTTAAAAGCTTGTTCATTGATGGTTGCAATCATGGGGATCGTACTTGCCCGATGAATATTTACAGTGCCTAGGCACATGCTACCAGCGAATGTTCGCTGCCGCACTCATCATCCAAGGATGGAGCCACCAGAATAACAATACGAAGGCGACGATCCCCGCATAGGCGGGCCGCACAAATTCTTGGAGGACTAGGGTCTGTCGCCCCTGAAGAATGGCCCAGAAGGGCAGAACAGAGGTTTGTGCTTGGACAGCCTCAAAGGCTGCGCCATACCGGACTTTAAGACGGCGATCGCCATGCCAGACGGCAAAGAGATGATAGCCAATCAGCCCTAGGGAAGTGGCGAGGGTAAAGGTGGTGCCAATCCATAGGGTATGAGCCACGCACCAGATGACCTGCCCCACCATCTGAGGGTGTCTTGTCACCCGAATGATCCCTGCATTATGGAGGTGGACTTGAGGCTGCTGGATGGCCGCGATTTCGAGCAGGTTAAACGTTGACGGGTAGAGAAAGATAAACGATACGGCGGAGAGCGTCCAGACCAGCGGCTCTAAAGCGGGCTGTCCCTGAAGCTGCCAGAGCTGCACTCCGTCATAGCGATGATTTAAAAAATAGGTAATCAGGGCGATCGCGAGGCTAATGCTGACGAGGGCAAACAGGACACGGTAGGGGCGGGGGCCGATCTTTTTTTCGGCACTTAGCCGGAGTGCCGCCAGTCCGCTGTGGGCCAGCCCAAACAAACCAATCATCCCCAACATGATGAAGTGGGATGGCGCAAGCCAATCATGGGGTGTGGGGGAGGCGATGGTCATAGGGTTAGATGCTATAGGATCTTGTGGAGGAAGGGCATAACCCTTACTGGGAAGAACTCAAACCAAAGCGACGCGATCGCTTTCACGACCCGTCGCTGAACAAACTTATTCTAGGCTAGGTGATTCGTTAATGGGCAAATGATGCGGGCTTCACCTTCATCTCACACAGCCCAGACTCAAAAAACTAGACTCAAGCAGCATAGCCCCATTCAGATCGAGTCAAACGAATTTGAGCCAGCGTAAAGATAATGGGGATGACCCGGCCATAGTTTGTAGAGATTGTCCGCCAGCCTAAGTCTGCAAGAAAGCCTACCCAGAGGGCGCTTCCCACCGCAGCAATTAAGCCGCGAGTGGCGCTGTATCGAATAGCGGCTGACTTCATGCCCTGCCTTGCAGCTTGGGCCATTACCTGTCGCTGAAGCTGTAAAGAACCCACTTTCAAAGAACCCGCCGCTAGATTAACGGCGGCCTGATGGGCTGCAAAGTGAAGGGCAAACTGCTGAGCGATCTGGCGCACAATCAGCGGACTCAGCACCGAACTTAAGGCTAAAAATCCACCCCCCTCCACAATCAAACGCAGGGGATCAGGGTGACAGCTCAGGGGCAGCGGCTCGGTACTCGACTTCTGAAGGGCTATCTGCACCCGCTGCATTAAGTCCTGCTGATCACGCTTAGGCATTTTTTGCCAGGTGCGCTGAAGCAGACTCAAAAATAACTCTGCCTCTAGGTCAGTGGTGGACAGGCTGGGGGACAGGCGAATTTTGAGATACTTTCCTACCCGTACCAAGACCTGGCGGTAGGTCACAGACTGAGACCCCCCGCGCAGAACCGTCAGGCCGTCGGCGGCTAGAAATCGGAACCGTTCTTCAAGGGCGTCTAGCCACTGGATGCGATCGCGACTTTGCACATGCACAGGGTCTAAGCCCTTTAGGTAGTCCAGAGGGTTAAACTTCCGCTGAAAAAGAATCTGCGTCAGATCCTGTAGCTCATCCTCCGTTGCCAGCTCAAGCGCTGTTCTTAGCTCGTCCATAGATGATTACCAGATGATTCCCGATATATGTTGTCTGTCAATGTTGATGTTGTTTGTCTGTCAATGTTAAAGCCGTAACTTTAATCGTGTTTTTAAACCTATGCGCTAAAGCTAGCATCAAAATCCCGAAGTGAGCATGCCTCAATGTGTGTTCAATGTGTCGTGAGCATGCCTCAATGTGTGCTGAGTTAAGGCTGTGTTGAGTCAAGGCTGTGTTGAGTCAAGGCTGGCTGACTCTTGAGGTAAAGCCAGAGAAGCAGTCAGGGCAGTCAGGGTGGTCAGGAATTGAAATCGGCTGCTGACAGCATTAAACTTGTCGACTTTCTCCCGCTTGGCCGAGCCATCTTCCAGAGAAGATTCAGGAAAAGAATGGCCTTAAGGGGAAGTTTATTAAGAATTCTTCATATAAACAGGCATTAGCGCCAAAGCTCATGTTCTTCAACGCTTTGGCGCTAATGTTCAAATGCTACATTTTTGCGTTTCTCCTCAGGACGAGATAATGGCCAAAAAGCTTTCTAGGCAATGATTTCAGCTATTTTGTCAAGTCAGATAATTTTCTTCAGCAGTAGATCGGAATATTATGCCCCTTAGAACATCCTGAAACTGCGATATTTTATGAGTTTTGTAGTTTGATATTTTAGGGATAGGCATTAGAATAAACCATTGAAATTCGATGTCCGTCTAGGTTCTGGCAGATTCAAGCTAGGATTCTACTCAGAACTTCTCCTTGAATCTACTCAAACCAGATTTAGATAGACGCGAGTTTAAAACGTAAATGGTGAATGCATAGAGGAGTTCATGCATGAATAAGGGAGAACTGGTGGACGCGATCGCCGATAAGGCAAGCGTCACGAAGAAGCAGGCCGATGCAGTGTTATCCGCTGCACTCGAAACGATCGTGGAGTCTGTGTCTTCGGGCAATAAGGTTACGCTGGTCGGATTTGGTTCTTTTGAGTCCCGTGAGCGTAAAGCTCGTGAAGGACGAAACCCCAAAACTGGGGCTAAAATGAAGATCCCTGCCACAAAAGTACCTGCATTTTCTGCTGGGAAGCTGTTTAAAGAAAAGGTGGCGAAGTAAGTTCAGCCCTATCGCCGCAAGCAGCTTGTCTATTTTTCGACCTCAGCATGGTGGTAATCTGTCCTGGGCAGCGGCTCAGGCAGGTTGCCTTCCCACAGAAATTTTAGATTTTTCAGCCAGCATTAATCCCCTAGGGCCGCCTCAGTCGGTGCTGAAGGCAATTCGGCAACATTTAGACGAAATTTCATCTTACCCAGACCCAGCCTCAACGATTCTTCGACAGGCGCTCAGTCAGCTCCACCAAGTGCCGATGGACTGGATTTTAGTCGGCAACGGTGCGGCGGAACTTTTGACCTGGGCCTGCCGTAGCTTAAGCGAGCTGAAGCAGGTGCATCTCGTAACTCCGGCGTTTAGCGACTATGGCCGAGCGTTGCGAGCGTTTGGGGCAAAAATTTTGACCCATAATCTCAATCTTCCTATCGATCTGCCGTCTCGTTCGGTGGCGTTGTGGGCGGATCTATCCGAGGATTTTCTGTTGCGATCGCTTGCGGCCTTCTTAAGCGATCCTAGTTTTGATGCGCAAGAGGCTTCTGCGAGCGGACTCTTGCTGAATAATCCCCACAACCCAACGGGGCAAATCGCCACAAAAGCAGATCTACTTCCCCTCCTGGATTGCTTTAGTCAGGTGGTTGTGGATGAAGCCTTCATGGAGTTTTTGCCCCAGGAAGATGCCTATAGCCTAGTGGGTGAAATTGAGGCGCATCCCAATTTAGTGGTTTTGCGATCGCTCACGAAGTTTTACAGCATCCCAGGGCTGCGTCTCGGCTATGCAATCGCCCATCCAGATCGGCTGGCTCAGTGGCAGCAGTGGCGTGACCCTTGGTCTGTGAATGTGTTAGCGATGCAGGCCGGGGTTGCAGGACTGCAGGACATCGCGTTTCAGGGTGCGACCTACGACTGGTTAGCCGCAGCCAAGCCGCAGCTTCAGGCAGGGCTGGCGGCACTATCGGGACTGACACCCCTGCCCAGTGCCGCAAATTTCTTTCTCGTCCACTGTGACGCATCTGTTTTGGCGCTCCAAAAGGCGCTTCTACAGCAGCGGCTGCTTATTCGGGACTGCATGAGTTTTGCAGAACTGGGCGATCGCTACTTCCGCGTTGCCGTCAGAACCGAGGCTGAGAATGTTCGGCTACTCCAGGCCCTAGCCGACAAACTTTCTGACCCGTTACTCAGCCTGAGTCGTCCTAACCTTACCTAAAGCGCTGGTGCCAGGTTGAATAGCTGAGGCAAGACTGAAATCCCTGGTCAAAGCCCAGGTGAAAAGCCCGTACCCGCTGGTTGGGCGTTCCGTGAGCATTGAGGTCAAAGGCTGGATCACCGCTGGCGTAGGATTGGGCAGTCGCTTCTGGAATATCGCCAGGGTCAAGGAGCTTGCGACGGTTGGCGTCCTGGGCATAGAACCCAGCAAAACAGTCCGCCTGGAGTTCATCTTGGACTGGATAGCGGCTCACGGTCGAGAGTCCAAGCAAGCGCTGGACAGCATGGCCGTATTCATGAGCCAGCACTGTAATTGCCGCAAAATCACCCACCTGATGATTGATGCGGCGAACAAAGGGCTCGTTGAGATAAATTGAGTGGTTGCGGGGACAGTATTGCGCATTCCAGTTGTTCATGACGCCGCAGGGCGTTTGGATACGGCCCGAATAAATATAGACCCTAGGGCTGACCCAGCTTCGGCCAAGCTGCTGGAATTGCCGCGCCCACATCTCGTTAATGTCTCGGCTTGCAAAGGTGAGTTTATCCTGAATGGCTTGAGCAGGTGTCAGAAACACGGCCTGCACTGCCAGCGTTACGCCACAGAGAATGAAATACAGCCCGGAACGGCTCGACTGGCGACGCCGAGGAAGCCTAACAGAAATTTTCATTGTTCTGTGATGACCTGTATACTCAAACGCTATTCAGAAGCTAAATGCTGTTAAAAATATAGCATTTTGTTTATTTTTCTTCGGAATCCTCCCACTCTGGCCCATCAATCGATTCACTGGTCAATATCTCAGCAGCAGGCAAGATTTCACTCAGGGGCTCGCCTCCTTCTGGTTCGCTGCCGTCTAAATTAACGAGAGAGCCGTTAAAAAACTGGGCAAAATTCCTGGCGGAATGGGTTAGCTCGTCATAGGTTTCCCAAGATGGGGGAGCGGTTGGTAAGACAGCGGTCGGTAAAGCCGCAGCCGTTCCATTGGAGCTTGGATACGGCTGGGGCGACTGGGATGATTGGGACGACTGGGGCACTGTCCCAAATGTCGATCCAGAAGTAGATCCCGTATCAGAATGGGGAAGGGTTTGATCGGCTAGGACAGGGGATGCGATCGCTTGCGGCACCGACGAGAGTGAGGGTTCCGCGTGGTTCAGCCCGTTTGCTGCCCCATTAGCTGACCCGTTGGTAGGTGAGGGGGTTGGCAGATGGACGGGGGACTGAGTGGGTGCATGGGTCGATCCAGGGCGGGTTGAGGCAGAAGGGGTGGAAGCGGCGCTAGGCGGATGGCTTTGTGCGGTCATAATCTGAAGGCTGACGCCGACCTTCCGGTTAAAAACCTTGAAAAAGCCTGCTTCTACATCGGGCAGTTTATTTTGGGCGAGGCGCGCCAGGGAAGCGTTCCGAATACCAATCTGCGCTTCGCGGCCTCGAAAGGAAAGTAGCTGCCCATGCTCACTGAGTAATGCTTGGGTCGGGCGGTTAAGCTGCCCTAGCACCTGTTTCCAAAGCTGAGCCAGGTCTAGCTCGATGCTCTCAGCGGACTGCACGGGAGAAGCGGTAGGAAAGGTAGTTGCTTCGGACTGAGTTGGAAAAGCCGGCGCGATCGCTTCTTTGGCGATCGCTGGAGCAGGTGGAATCTCTGCGGGGATTGGCTGCTCTTGGGAAATGGGCTGTGCTTGGAGGGCTGTCTCTTCAATGGGTGCAGACGCTAGGGGGTCTGATGGCCAAGGCGCATCGTTTTGATCGAGAGACCCTGAAGGGGTGACTGGAACGACTCTAGGGCGAGCCGTTGATGGGGACGGTGATTCCGCAGAAAAGACAGGCTCTGCGATCGCCGGATGGGTTTCAGAAGGGTTGGCTGGAGAGGAGTTTGCTGCATAGGCATTTGCTGCATAGGCATTTGAAGACTGAGAGGTGGGAACGGTTACTGGAAGAGTAGGGGCGGATCGAGTTGGGACGACAGCAGTCTGGGGTTGCGGGCTAGTGTTAATCGTGGAGGGGAGGGAAATGAGTCCCAACAGAGCGACTTCGAGCCATAGGCGCGGCTGAGTTGTATTTTTGACCTGAACCTCGCAGGTGCGAAGGTGCTGCTGTCCTGCCAGAATTGCGCTAAGGTCTAGCTCTTTTGCAAATTCAATGAGGGTGTTCCAAGTGGGTTCGGTGACGGCCACGAGGTCGCGGCGGTTGGGTGCGGTTTTAGCAATGAGTAAATCTCGATAAAAACCCGTGAGGTTTTGTAGCACGATCAGGGGTTCGCGGCCACGGTCGAGGAGGTGGCGGGTGCGCTCTAGAATGATCTCTGGGTTGGCGGTGGCGATCGCTTTAGACAGGGCCATCAGATCCTGTTCGGGCACGGAACCCACCAGATCCCAGACCCGATCTACGGTAATTTCGCCCGTTAGCAGGCTGAGCTGATCCAGCAGACTTTCTGCATCCCGCAGGCCGCCCTGGGCAATTTGCGCCACAAGCTCCACCGCAGTTGGGGCGATCGCAACGTTTTCCGCCTGGGCAATCATGGTCAAATGCTGGATCATGGCCGGAAGCGGAATGCGTCGAAAATCAAACCGCTGGCAGCGCGAAATAATAGTGGGCAGCACCCGCTGGGGATCGGTTGTGGCCAGAATAAACACCACGCGATCGGGGGGTTCCTCTAGGGTTTTGAGTAAAGCGTTAAAGGCCGCCGTACTCAGCATATGAACTTCGTCTAGGCAGTAGATCTTGTAGCGGCACTGCACAGGTGCAAACTGAGCGCGTTCAATCAGCTCACGGATATTGTCAACTCCAGTATTGCTGGCCGCGTCAATTTCAATCACATCTAGGGCACCCCCCCTGGTAATTGACTGGCAGGCATCGCAGACCCCACAGGGTTCTGGCGTGGGGACAGGGCTACTCAGGCAATTGAGGGATTTAGACAAAATACGAGCGCTGGAGGTTTTGCCCGTCCCTCTAGGCCCTGTAAACAGATAGGCCGGGGCAATACGGCGCAGGCGCATGGCGTTGCTGAGGGTGGTGGTGATCGCCTCCTGCCCCACCAAATCCGCAAAGGTTTGGGGACGATACTTATGGTGAAGGGGTTCGTAGCTCACCGCAAATTTCTGCTTAAAAAGGCAAATCTCACTACCAGTCTAGGAGGTAACGTCTGGAAAGCGAGATCTCTATGCCTTGCTCAGACTCATCCGCATTCTGACTTCACTTTCGCTTGTCCGCACGATAGTGTTACGAATGAGTGAACCAAAAATGCGCCATCCCACTAAGCTCAGACTAGCGTATCGACTCGCCAATAGTAAGTCATCAAGCCTAATCTGGATTAACCCATCAAACAAAATAGCATTCGCAACAACCTCCTGAGGATCGCCAGGCAAAGGTGGAAGATACATCCTTCGCGTTGAATCAAATTTTAAAAGCTGCCCAATTACGCTCTGGACATTTTTATCATCCTGCTTGATCGGCTGAACACGTAGTAAAACCGCGTAGGCTCGACGGCCAGAAACCAAGTCACAAGTGGATGTAGCAATCGCAAACTTTGCATCTACAATTCGCTCACCCAAAAAATAGCCCAAATCTGTCTGAACAATATCCCCTTGTAGCAAGGAAAAGTAATCTTCCTCAGCACCAATAAGCTGCTGTTCCAGGACTTGATTGTGCAAAATAGGTCTTCGTATCAAGGCTCCTTCTTGATTGAAGGTACTCAGACGCTTGGACTTTTCCATGGACTTGGCAAAGCTTCGGATCAGTTCTGCTGCCTTCTCATCATGGGAAAGATCTTGCAAACAAGCCTCAAGCTCAGCCAAATTGCTTGGGGGATTGTTCATTTGATGCGAGACTCGCTCCATACAGATGTGCAATACGACAGCGATCTAACCAAGAGGACGCGAAATCTTCGCGAAATCAAGCTCTACCGCGTCTTCAGGATCAAGCTCAAATCCTTCAGGAGTCAGAGGTTCAAAATCACTTCGGGTAGGAAGCTCAGGAATACTTCCCATCATGTTGACAACGGAAATTAACGACTCAATACTCTCTGAGTCACTATGCTTTTGAACAACTTTAACCGCCTTCAGTATGCAGCTAAAGCCCCCCCGCAGCCGTTCGACATCACGCGCTAAGCCATAGAGCTGCTGAAAGTCTTGTTCTTTGATAATGCGATACTGTCCTGTCTTAGTCTGTAGTGTTGCAACTTGACCGCTGGCAAGAGAGCCTAAGCTACTACCGCCATGTCTGCGAAACTGCTCAAATGAAGTCCAGGTTGGACCTGGCTGCAAATTTAAGATTGCTTGATTGGCTGTTAAAGCTGACATTTTTCTACCTCCAGTACAACATTAATACTGAAACGAGAATATATCCAATGTAAAAACACTGAAATTTCAATGTAATGTGAATTATTTTCACCGCAAACTCAATCTTAGCGTTAAACCCCTATCAAATGGGCATCGTGTTACTCAAGAGGGCTGGCTTCATGAGCAGTGTAGGGGTTCTCGTTTGGCAAAGATGCCTGGGCGTTGCGCCGCATCATATCCGGTCGGATCCGCCGCAGCGCTGAGGCTCGAAAGCGCTGATCCCAGTCTTGCTCTGACAGGTGTGCCAGTTCTACCAGCGGTGGGGCTAGGTTTTGGGGGTAGGGCTGAAAGTCCGCAATATCAGTCTCTTGGGCAAAGCGTTCGTTCCAGGGGCATACTTCTTGGCAAATATCGCAGCCCGCCACCCAGTTCTGGAGATGGGGGGCGATCACCGTTGGAATTTCCGCAGACCGATTTTCGATGGTGTGGTATGCAATACAGCGATTGGCGTCTACCACAAAAGGCTGAGCGATCGCCTGTGTGGGGCAGGCATCTATACAGCGGGTGCAGGTACCGCAGTGTTCTGGGTGGGGCGCATCCGGCGTTAGCGCTACGTTAGTCAGCACCTCTCCCAAAAACACCCAGGAGCCATACTCTCTCGTAATAAGATTACTGTGCTTGCCAATCCAGCCCAGTCCGGCATTTTGCGCCCAGGCTTTTTCTTGAATCGGCCCCGTATCTACATAGTACCGAGCTTCAATCCCTTCCCCCTGCTCCTGGAGCCAAGTGCTGAGCGCCTTAAGGCGCTTCTGCAATACTTTATGATAGTCTCGCCCCCAGCCATAGCGCGAGATTTTAGCGCGCTGCCCTTGCAGGCCACTGGCCGAACTCCCAGGAGAGTCTTGGGGCAGAGCGTGATGGGGTAGGGTATTGTAATTCATCGCGACAGAAATTACAGAGCGTACCTCCGGCATGACCTGAAGGATATCCTGTCGTCTAGGATCCTTCATCCAGGCCATGTCAGCATGATTTCCTTGGTCAAGCCAGTTTTGGAGCCGCTGGGCGCTGGTCTGAAGGGGTGGCGTCCCGTTAGAAACACCGGAAATTCCCACCTTATGGAACCCAATGCTGAGGGCTTTTTGCTTTACATCATGGGTATTGATCATGGGCGTTGATCATAGGCGCTGATAGCCTTCACGTTCCAACCCGCTCAGGATGTTTTGATGTGTACTGACCATTCTGTAGGTTAGGAATGCCCTGGAAACAGGATTTTTTCCAGCTCAGCAACAGTCTGTTCAAGGGAGTCGTTGGTCAGGCAAATATCAAATTCATCTGCTGAAGCCAGCTCAATTTCTGCACGGGCGAGACGACGGGCGATCGCCTCTTCAGAATCTTGGCCGCGCTTGCGAATCCGAGCCTCTAGCTCTGCCAGAGAGGGCGGTCGCACAAAAATCTGGAGCGCGCTGGGGGCTGTTTTGCGCACCTGACGGGCCCCCTCTAGCTCAATTTCTAAAATGACCCGCTGCCCCTGCTCAATCCGCTCAAATACGGGCAGGCGGGGCGTTCCGTAGAGGTTGCCCGCAAACTCAGCCCATTCCAAAAACTCGTCCTGCGCCACCATGTCCTGAAACTGCGATCGCGTCAAAAAAAAGTAGTGCTGCCCATCCACTTCGCCATCTCTGGGCTTACGAGTTGTCGCTGAGGTAGATACCTTCAGTTCTGGATGAAGCGCTAGTAGTGCCTGGAGTACCGTTCCCTTTCCAACGCCACTGGGGCCAGTGAAGACAATCAGCGTCTGCTCTGCCCCAGGCCGTGCAGCCAGGGGAGGACTTTGGGAGGACTTGGGAAAAATTAAGGGCGATCGCGGTTGCTCAGACATATACGCTCAGGCATTACTTCCGTCGTTTCAGGCTTTTGTCGCTGAGGGGTTAGGCTTGTGGCGAGTCTTTATGCTCGTAATTTATCCGTCCAACGCCTCAGAACTAACCCCAAGCTCCATTAACTTCTGTGCAAGACGTTCATTTAAGCGCCTTTCCTGCTCAAGCGCAACCTCAGCTGTTTTAGCCCGTTGCCGTTCCTGCTCAGCCCGTTGCCGTTCCTGCTCAACTTGTTGTCGTTCCTGATCAATCTGCTCACTCCCCCATAACAAGAGATTCCCCGACTGATCCCACCAGCGCAACCAAGTCGCGGTCATTTCCGCTTTCTTGCCGCGCCATAGCCCCAAAAATAAGCCAATTTCCTCAAGCCAGTAAAAATTATTCTCATCCGGCACCTGCTGCTTATACTGACCCTCCGTCAAGCGATACACATCAAGTTCCCCCGTCCTGGGGTGAAAAATGACATACACCGGAATCTTAAGAATGCATTCATAAAAATGCCACTTCCCGTAGGGATAGTGAGGGTTAATAGAATATTTCCCCCCCTCAGATTCCGAGATAAACTCCATCACAACAGCAGGCACCTCTCCCTCCACATGGGGCGTATAGCTCCGCCTTACCTCCCCCTCTGAAAGGGGCTGCACAGATTTCACATAGACCCAATCTGGAGCTTTGACAAGCGTCTTAGCCCCCACCGTGGCACAAATTCCAAAATTTGAGGCAATCAACGCAGATTCAAGAATCAAGCCCGCCAATTCCAGCGCTTCTCGTAAAGCTGCGGCCAATAAGGGTTGAAGGTTATTTTCCACAGGTTCATCTGGCAACTCAAAATCCGGCGGTAGTTTTTCCCAGGTAATGGGGGGCAATGGACTGCTCTGACGGACTTGGATCGCGGTCATAAAGTGTCCTCCATTCATACATGAGCACGTAATATATGAGCACGAATTGAATGAGCGCTAATGCACTTCACCATAGTCTTTTACAAGAGCTGAACCCTCAGCCAGTTCTGCTCGGTTGAACAGTGCTCCAAAAGGAGCCTACAACCACCTGCTATCCACCAGTCTTATGGTGTGTGTTCGGCACGCTCATGGGGTTTGTCACCCATCAGCCTACAAATTACAAAAAAACACACCTACCACATCTATTCTGAAGCGATAAGGGATTCAACGTGAGTTCGACAAAACACAACGGCCCCTCATCCTCCCATCCTCCTTCTCCCTAGGGAGAAGGAGGGGCAATTAAAAGCCAAGTTTCTTAAGCTCCTCGCCTTTGGGAGAGGGGTTTGGGAGGAGGGGCTTCCAGTGCATCATCGAACTCACGTTATTCAGCTATTCGCTCTCATGGGCATCCTTGCTGACCATAAAACGATTCGCAACCGTTTCAGGCTGAATGGCGGATAGAATGACGTGCCCTGAGTCTGCCACAATAACAGCACGGGTTCGGCGTCCGTAGGTTGCATCAATTAGCTGTCCACGCTCCCGCGCGTCGGTAATGATGCGCTTGATCGGCGCGGATTCTGGACTCACAATGGCAATGACGCGGTTGGCAGAGACAATATTCCCGAACCCGATGTTAATGAGCTTAATACTATCCATGATCTCAGTCCTAAATACAGAGTATCGAATGGCCCCCCACAGGCCAGCCAAGCGAGGCTGGGTTTCCCCCGTGTCTCTTCAGTCATCCTATCGGCAAACATCCAGCAGCCACAACTATAAATAGGAGTTTTTTGGGCATAAAGCCTGATTTTCCTGACGACAAGGGCTTTTGAGCCGTTCTTTTCTATCCCCTCTGCAACGCCAGGGATCATAAAACTTAAACATAAAACCATGCAGCAGGTTGATTTGACAACGCTGATCGCCCTCTGTGCGGAGGTGCGATCGCAGTGGATTCCGGCAAGGCTGGAGCAGGTGTATCAATGCGATCGCTTTACGGTTAAGCTAGCGCTGCGCACCCTTGAGCATCGGGGCTGGCTGACCCTTTGCTGGCACCCACAGGCCGCCCGATTGGGCACAAGCGCTGCCCCCCCACGATCGCCGGATACCTTTACCTTTAGCCAGCAGTTACGCCATCAGCTCAGCGGACTGGTGCTGGTGGCCGTAGAGCAACTGTCGCCCTGGGAGCGGGTGATTGATCTACAGTTTGCCCAGCGACCCCAAGAGCCAGCCCAGTGGCACCTTTATGTTGAAATTATGGGCAAGTACAGCAACGTTATTTTGGCGACTGCTGAAAATACGATTGTGACCGCCGCCCATCAGGTTAGCGCTACTCAGTCCAGCGTCCGCCCTATTCAGACCGGACAGCCCTATACTCTACCGCCTGCCCTTACTGGCCCCACGCCAACCCTGAGCGAATCTCAAGAATCTTGGCAAGAACGCCTTGTCCTTGTGCCAGCACCGCTGAAGTCCGTACTGCTCAAAACCTATCGAGGCGTGAGTTCAGCTCTAGTGGTGGCGATGCTGGAGGCCGCAAATCTTGATCCCAACCGCTCGGTTGACACCCTCACGGCAGCAGAATGGTCGCAACTATTCCAGAAATGGCAGGGCTGGCTCACGGCGATCGCCACCCAGACCTTTACCCCAGGACGGCGATCACCCGATGGCTATAGCGTATTGGGTTGGGGGATAGACCAGTCTGCGGAGTCGGTGCAGGACTTAGTGGAGCAATACTACAGCGATCGCCTGAATCAGCAGGAATTTAGTCAGCTTCGCCATCAGCTTTTGCAAAAATTAGGGGTGGCGCTAGCCAAACTGCGCACCAAAGCCGATGTCTTCCTCAAACAGCTCAATGCATCTGCCAAAGCCGACAGCTACCGTCAAAAAGCCGACCTGCTCATGGCGCATCTGCAGGACTGGCAAGTCGGCATGAAACAAATTCAGCTCCCAGATTTCGAGACAGGACAGCCTGTGGCGATCGCCCTTGACCCAGAACGCAGCGCCGTCCAAAATGCCCAGGCCCTATACAAGCGCCACCAAAAGCTCAAGCGCGCCCGTGACTACGTGACACCCTTGCTCGCCGCCGTCCAGCAGGAAATCGACTACTTAGAGCAAGTGGAAACGATCCTTCAGCCGTTTGAGCACTATCAAACCAGCGCCGATCTTCAGGTTTTGGCCGAAGTGCGAGAAGAGTTAATTCAGCAAGGATATCTCGCCGACCCAGACTACCGCGCCCCCGCTCAAGCACAAGCCGACTTCCATCGCTTTCGCACCCCCAGCGGCCTAGAGATCCTCATTGGACGCAACAATCGCCAAAATGAGCTGCTCACCTTTCGCACCGCCAGCACTTACGATCTTTGGTTTCACACCCAAGAGATTCCTGGCAGTCACGTCCTGCTGCGGCTGGAGGCAGGCGCTAGCCCCACCCCCGAAGACTTGCAGTATGCAGCCAATCTTGCGGCTTACCATAGCCGTGCTCGTCAAAGCCATCAGGTGCCGGTGGTCTATACCCAGCCCCAGCACATTTACAAACCCAAAGGGGCAAAACCCGGCATGGTCATTTACAAGCATGAAACCATTCTTTGGGGCAATCCCCAATCCGCGATCGCTGGGCTGACGGCGGCGGAGCTACTGCCAACAGGATAAGCTTTCTGGGTTCAACTTCTAGGCTCAACCTCTAGGCTAGGCTCAATTTCCAGGTTCAATGCGCGCGTTTTTATGCTCCGCTGAGTCATGCTGGCGAGCTTGCTAAGATGAAGAGAGGGGCAATTTTGTCGAGATTTATAACCCTGTCCTTACAACCCTGTGAATCTTAACAACCCTGTGAATCAAAAAACTGTGCATCCAAACACTGTGAGCTAACAACCCTGTGAAGAAGCGCGTGACTCTCACCTTTCCGCGACGAATGGTGCAGATGCCCATCACCTATCGGCTGGCAAAAGATTTTAATATTGCCGCCAATATTATTCGCGCCCAGGTGGCACCCAACCAAGTGGGCAAGATTGTGGTGGAGCTGGCTGGCGATATTGACCAGCTCGATGCAGCCCTAGACTGGATGCGATCGCAAGAGATCACCGTATCCCTCGCCAACCGCGAAATTTTGATTAACGAAGAAGCCTGTGTCCACTGTGGACTCTGTACGGGCACCTGCCCCACGGAAGCCCTCACCCTGGACTCTAAAACCTTTCTGCTTAACTTCACGCGATCGCGCTGCATTGTCTGCGAGCAGTGCGTGCCCACCTGCCCCGTTCAGGCAATATCGACCAACTTCTAGGATCAACAACCTCTAGGATTGACCTCTAGGATTGAGCGCTAACTCACCTCAACCGAAACGCGATCATTCAGCGCGTCACTCCCTTGCTTCCCAGGGCTGGGAGAGGCGCTAGGAACGGGACTTGAAAGCGTTGCTTCCCCTGTAATGAGTCTGGCTCCGCGCTGGCGAGTGAAGTAATTCCAGCCCCACTGGAGCAGAACCAGCAGCTTGTTATCAAACTCAATGAGATAGTAAACATGGGCAAAAATCCAGACTAGCCAAGCAATTGGGCCAGAGAACTTTACAAACCCCAGATCAACTACGGCCAGATTTTGGCCAATGATCGCAAGGCTTCCCACTTCTTTGTAGCGGAAGGGTGCTTTTGGCTTCCCAGCAAGCTGGGCACAAATTTTGCTGGCCACATACTGCCCTTCTTGAATGGCTACGGGTGCCACCCCAGGGAGGGAGGGAGGGGGCGCTGCGCTATCTTTGCCCTGGGTCGTGGGCTGGTGGGAAAAGTTTGCCAAATCGCCAATCACAAAAATATTGCCGTATCCCGGCACGCTCAAGTCTGAGTCAACCATCACCCGACCCACTCGGTCTAGGGCCACCCCCGTGCGTTCCGAGAGCAGCTTGCCCACAGAAGAGGCCTTAACCCCTGCCGCCCACAGCACTGTCTCTGAGGGAATCACAGAAGTTTGGCCATCCCGCTGCACGGTCACACCATTGGCATCCACCTGGGTGACGCGGGTTTCGGTCATGATAGTTACGCCCAAGCGCTGTAAGGAGGCGGCTGCTTTCCCCGATAGTTCTGGGGCATAGGGGGGCAAGACCCGATCTAGCCCCTCCAGGAGCAGCACTTTGGTTTGCTGCACATCAATATTGCGGAAGTCGTTTTTGAGGGTTTTGAAGGCTAATTCTGCGATCGCACCGGCCAGCTCAACCCCCGTAGGGCCACCGCCCACAATCACAAAGGTTAGCAGTGCCTGTCGCTTTTCTGGATCGCTTTCTTTTTCAGCAGCCTCAAAGGCCAGGAAAATTCGCCGCCGCATGTTGAGCGCATCTTCAACGGTCTTCAGTCCAGGAGCGGTTTTTTTCCAGTCGTCGTTGCCGAAATAGTGATGGCGCACCCCTGTCGCCACAATCAGCGTGTCGTAGGGAATCACGCGATTGGGCGTCACCACATGCTGCTGCTTGGCGTCCACGTCAATGACGTGATCCATCAATACCTGGGTATTGCGCTGCTGACTCAGGATGCCGCGCAGGGGAGAAGAAATGTCCGCAGGGGAAAGTGTACCCGTAGCCACCTGGTACAGCAGGGGCTGAAACAGGTGAAAGTTTCGCTTATCAATGAGGGTAATATCCACCGGGGCGCGCCCCAAGGACTTGGCTGCATACAGACCACCGAAGCCACCTCCCACAATCACAACGCGATGGCGATGTTCGGCCATGAATCCCTGACTCCTAATGCTCTGACTGAAATGCTCTTATCTGAACTGTTCTTAGCTATCCCTAGCTTGTTCTAATGAGAACAACATTAGAACGAACGATTAGAACGAGCGTACTCTCAAGAGCCTAGGCAATTTGCCCAGAGCAGGAAGTATTGATCATTACGGTATCTGCTCTAGTCCCAATGATGGATGGACTAATGTAACGCTTTCGTGACAATTGGCCTGAGAGCGACTAGAGCGGAACAAAAGCACAGGGTCTAGAAAAAGCGCGATCGCATAAAGCGCTCTAGTCGCTCCATTCCTTTGAGCAGGCTACTTTCATCGAGGGCATAAGAGAGGCGAATGGCGCTGTCTTCACCGAAGGCAATTCCGGGCACCACTGCAACTTGATGGGAGGCCAACAGCTCGGCACAAAAGTCTTGGGAGGTCATTCCTGTTTTGCGGATGCTGGGGAAGACATAAAATGCCCCGTCTGGTCTAGGGCAGTCTAGCCCTGGAATCGCGGCGATCGCCTCTAGAATAATACGTCGCCGACCCGCAAACGCCGCCAGCATCTCCGCCACGCAGTCTTGGGAGCCTTCTAACGCGGCGATCGCGCCGTACTGGGCAAAGGTACAGACATTAGAGGTACTGTGGCTTTGCAGGCGGGTCATGGCCTTGATGGCTTCTAGGGGGCCAGCGATATAGCCAACGCGCCATCCGGTCATGGAGTAACTTTTGGCGAATCCATTGCTGACAAAAGTGCGCTCAAAGAGATCTCGGCTCAGGGAGCCAATACTGACCTGCTCTGCTCCGTCGTAGAGAATTTTTTCGTAAATTTCGTCCGAGACGATCCACACATCATGCTGTAGAAGCACCTCGCCCAAGGCTTTGATTTCGCTGGGCGTGTAGACAACGCCTGTGGGATTCGAGGGCGAGTTGAGGATAAAAAACTTCGTGCGCGGCGTAAGGGCTTGACGTAACTGGTCGGGGGTAATCTTAAAGTCGCTGCTCAGATCGGTCTGCACGAGCACAGGTACACCGCCCGCTAGCTTCACCATTTCGGGATAGCTCAACCAGTAAGGTGCCGGGATAATGACCTCATCCCCCGGATTTACCATGGCCTGCATGAGGTTGTAAAGCGAATGCTTACCGCCGTTGGTCACCAGAATATTCTCAGGCTGATACGGAAGTTGGTTGTCTTCATTCAGCTTGCGGGCGATCGCTTCGCGCAGGGCCATTTCTCCAGCCGCCGCACCGTACTTTGTTTTGCCTTCATCCAGCGCCTTTTTAGCAGCGGCCTTAATATGGTCTGGCGTATCAAAATCTGGCTCCCCCGCACCAAACCCCAATACATCTAGCCCCTCCGCCTTCATCGCCTTAGCTTGAGCAGCGATCACCAGGGTCATGGATGCAGGTACTTGTGCAATCCTGTCCGCCACCTTCATGCTTTTTCTCGAAATGGAATGAACCAACACCCTACCTCAACTCGCTTCGGGCTTCTCCTAGCGTTCCCTGTTCAAGATGAATCCCGTCCTGAGCGAGTCTGGATTACCTGACAGACCGCTCATCAACCAGTCATTTTGTAAAATTGGACACTAAATAACCCTCTATTGGCATCCTACACCCCATAGGATGGGTCTGCGCATCGTTTGTGATAGAGTGTCACGATTTCATCAACAACTTCATCAATGGATAGGCCGTCAGTCAAAAGCTCCACGGCGTCCTCTGCTTTGCGCAGGGGGGCAACGGCCCGCTGGCTATCCTTGCGATCGCGCTCGGCAATATCCGTCACAAGCTGCTCGTAGGTAATGGAGGGGGTTTTCGAGGGCGTGTCGGAGAGGGCTGCGGCAGCCTGAAGTTCTTGGTAGCGGCGACGGGCGCGTTCTTCATGGGACGCGGTCAGAAAAATTTTAAGTCCCGCATCTGGGAAGACATGGGTGCCGATATCCCGACCTTCAGCGGCAATGCCGCCCTGTTGACCAAAGGCCTGCTGCTGCTGCTTTAGAATCTGACGCACCGCAGGCTGAGCGGCAAGGGTAGAAACTTGAGAGGTGACTTCTAGGGAGCGAATAGCGGCGGTTACGTCCGTCCCATTGACGCGCACGGTAAGTGGGTCTGTGGGCTGTGCGCCGGGGAACAGCTCAATGTTGGCCTGACTGACTAAATCTGCGATCGCCACTTCATCGGCAAAGCTCAGCCCAGACTGCAGCACCAGCCAGGTCATCGCCCGATACATCGCCCCCGTATCCAGATACAGCAGCCCCAGTTTGGCAGCGCTGCGGCGGGTCACGGTGGACTTACCTGCGCCAGCGGGGCCATCGATCGCCAGGATCGGGCGGCGGCCATCTAAAACAACATTATCAATGAGTCGAGTAGTGCCAATGCGGGCTGCGATCGCAATCATGCCGGTGTGCTTAACCTCAGAAAGAAACGCTAAAGTTTCTGGATGAACAAACTCTAAGTATTCTAGCTGCACAGCGGGTTCCTGGGCGAGATGCTGCCGGACGCCACCAAGCAAGGTTTCCCGATCTCGATATCCCTGACGGAGCAGCGCCTGGGCTTGAGTCAGGCTTTGAGAAAGGACAGCCGCCTGTTGTCGCTGAACAGAGGTTAGGTATTGATTTCGAGAGCTATAGGCCAACCCACTCGGCTCTCGCAAAATGGGACAGGGCACAATGTCTACGGATAAGCTCAAATCCCGCACCATTGTTTGCAAAATGGCCAGTTGCTGTGCATCTTTGCGCCCAAAGTAGGCGCGGGTCGGCTGCACAAGGCTAAGCAGCTTTAAAACAATCGTGGCCACACCCTCAAAATGCCCCGGACGCGATCGCCCGCACAGCCGATCCGTCAGGTGTGGTGGCGGCATCACCTGCGTCATGGGTTCTTGGCTCAACAGGTCAGAAGCTTCCGGCATGAAAACGGCATCCACCCCAGCCGACTGACATAGCTCTAGATCTGCCGCTAGGCTGCGAGGGTATCGTGCAAAGTCTTCTCCTGGCGCAAACTGGAGGGGGTTCACAAAAATGCTGACCACAACCACGGCATTTTCTTGACGCGCCCTTTGAATCAAACTCAAGTGGCCAGCATGGAGTGCCCCCATTGTGGGAACCAGCCCTAATCCCTGTGGCCTTAGATGACCGAACTCTTGAATTAACGCCAAGGAAGGGGTCGATTGGGTGCTAGAGCTTCTTGTCTCCTGATCTAAAAAACAGCGATCTAGAAAACACTGAAGCCCTACCGCCGTTTTCAGCACAGAAACGCGGGGATTCGTCATGACTTGACCCCTCAACAAGATGAACCACTAACTCGGAACTGCTGATCCAGGACTGCTGAATCCAAGGCTGATTGAGTATGCCTGTTTTGGGCATCACGAGCAATGTCTCAGGGGTGATCCGTTTGTCCTTGAAGATTTTACTCAACGCTTGGGCCAGCCTCTTGGGTTAACTTCTTGGGTTGGCCTTTTGGGTTGACCTTCTGAGTCTAGTCTCTCAGACGTTTTAACCCTGACAGGGTTTGCTAGGCTAAAGCTCAGGGCAATCTACCTTGATCATCTGCCTGGATCATCATTCACCTGTCTGAGACTACTATGCAAATTCGCCGTCGTCCTCCCAATCCTGCCATCGTCTCTGAATCCCTGAGTTATCAGATCACCGCAGAGGACGCAGAACCCCGCAATATTCTTGAAAAGATTGTGTGGCATAAAGAGTACGAGGTGGACAAGCGACGCGAGGCAGTGCCCCTGGTGGAGCTAAAAAAACAGGTCGAAAAGGCTGCACCACCCCTCAATTTTTTGGCCGCACTTCGCCAAGGCAAAACCTCTCCCGCATTGATTGCTGAAGTCAAAAAAGCGTCTCCCAGCAAGGGGGTATTTCGGCAACACTTTGACCCCGTTGCGATCGCCCAGGCCTACGAAGCCGCTGGTGCAAGCTGTCTTTCCGTATTAACCGATACGAAATTTTTTCAGGGCAGTTTTGAATACCTAAGTCAAATTCGCGCAGCCGTTCAGATTCCGCTGTTGTGCAAAGATTTTGTCCTATACCCGTACCAGATTTTTTTAGCGCGATCGCGCGGTGCGGACGCAGTTTTGCTAATTGCCGCAATCTTGGACGATCAAAATCTGACCTACTTTCTCAAGATTGTAAAATTGCTGGGCATGACCGCCCTTGTAGAAGTACATACCCTAGAAGAACTGGATCGGGTTTTAGCCTTAGACGCTGAACTCATTGGCATTAACAATCGCAATTTAGAAGACTTTTCAGTCTCTTTAGAAACGACCCTTGGCTTGATTCAGCAGCGTCAAGCAGACCTCCTGCAAAAAGAAATTGTGATTGTTAGCGAATCTGGCATCCACACCGCCACAGATCTCCAAACCGTTGCGGATGCGGGTGCCCATGCCGTCCTGATTGGTGAGTCTTTTATGAAAGAAGATCCGGAGCAGGTGAATAACGAGAGTGAAACAGCCCGAATGCAGGCCAAAATTTCAGCGCTATTTACATCGTCATCTGGCTGACTTGTATCTTGAGGAAAGAACTGGCATGGAGTATTGGGCTGCTACCAGCGGTTATTGAGCTGTTGTGATCAAAATACATGCGATCAAAATATATGCGATCAAAATACATTTGATTGAGAATGAGTCACCCCTCTGCCGACCTGTTCTATCCCCACATCGCTCGTCGTGGAAAGCATAAAATCTTCATTGGCATGGCTCCTGGGGTGGGTAAAACCTACAAAATGCTGGAAGAAGCCCATCTCCTAAAGCAAGAAGGAATTGATGTGGTGGTGGGGGTGGTGGAAACCCACGGACGCAAAGAAACTGCGGATAAGATTGTTGGCCTAGAGATTGTCCCTAGCGTTGCCGTAGGCGAACTTGGTCTGCTCGAACTGGATATCGAGGGCGTGATTGCGCGATCGCCCCAGCTCGTCCTCATTGATGAGCTTGCCCATACCAACGTCCCTGGCTCTGCACGGGAAAAGCGCTACCAGGATGTTGAACTGATCCTTAACGCCGGAATTGATGTGTACTCCACCGTCAATATTCAGCACCTCGAAAGCTTGAATGACCTCGTGGCAAGAATTACGGGCGTAGTGGTGCGAGAGCGCATCCCCGATCGCGTGTTGGAAGCAGCGGATCAGGTCGTTGTGGTCGATGTCACCCCCGAAACCTTGGAGCAGCGGCTGCTAGAGGGTAAAATCTACGCCCCTGACAAAATTCAGCAGTCCCTCGCCAATTTCTTTCAGCGTCGCCATCTCATTGCCCTACGGGAGCTTGCTCTGCGAGAAGTGGCGGATACCGTCGAAGAAGAAGCCAATGGTCTACTGCTGGCGGGGCAGATTTGTAATATCCACGAACGGGTCTTGGTGTGTCTTTCAACCTACCCCAACTCTGTACAGCTCCTGCGACGAGGGGCACGGCTCTCTGGCTACATGAATGCGCCGCTCTACGCCATCTTGGTGGATTCCTCCGATCGCTTTCTCTCTAAAGCCGAAAGCCTCCATGTGGAAACCTGCGAAAAGCTCTGCAAAGAATTTGGCGGCGAATTTCTGCGGGTCAGAAGTAGCGATGTGCCCAAGGCGATCGCCGAAGCTGCCGCGACCTACCACATCACCCAAATCATCATTGGCGAAAGTCAGCAGTCCCGCTGGAAACATCTCCTCAAGGGTTCCTTTACCCAGCGACTGATGCGGCTGATTCACCGCCAACATATTGATTTACACATTATTGCGACTGAGAAATAATTGTTAGGTTGCTTGAGACTATTGGTTGGGAAAGTCCTTAAAAGCTCTTGGCAGGGTGTTGAGAGTTGAGTTGCGAGCGCAGTAGCTTAATGTCCTTTTGTAGAGTTATCTTGGAGCAAGAATCCTCCAAGGATGTGTTTTTCTATGACGTTCGATCTCAGCCTATTCAGTTCAAAACTTAGAAAATATCGTGAACAACTTAAAACTTCTCTTGACGAGGTTTCAGCCGCAACAGGTATATCAACTCAAGCTCTAGCTACTCTAGAAAATGCAAAGAGGCGACCTACAGGGGATGAAGTTCTTATTCTGGCTGACTACTATCAATGTGACTACCAATTTTTTATTTCTAATGAAAAGCTAGCTCCATTTGAACAGACTGAGACTCTATATAGAAGACATGGCAATGAGTTTTCTAAAGAAGATCGTTGGACTATACAAGAATTCTTATTTCTATGTGAATGTGAGGAATTTCTGCTTAACGCTCCTCCTAGAAGAGATTACAAACCTTTTAGATTTTCTAAAGTTGGAGATTATTTTAAAGGTCATGGTGAGCAGGCAGCAACAAAACTTAGAGAGCATTTTGGTTACTCCTCCATTCAAGTAGGTAGTGATATCTATGATGATTTCCGCCGTTTAGGATTTCATATATTTCGTCGTCAGCTAGGCAATTCAAACATTTCTGGTTTATATATTAAACATCCTACTGCTGGAAAATGTATATTGGTCAATTATAGCGAAGATGTATACAGGCAAAGGTTTACGGCTGCCCATGAATCAGCTCATGCAATTTTAGATGAAGAAGAAGATTTTATTGTTTCTTTTGTATGGGATAAAAGTAACCTTGTAGAGATTAGAGCAAATACATTCGCATCTCGTTATCTTATGCCACCAGATTTTTTAAGAAATATTCCAGACTCAAGTAATTGGACTACTGATAAAGCAATTGATTGGGCTAATAGATTGAAAGTGAGCACTGAAGCTTTAGCAAACGCCTTAAAAAATGCAAATCTTATATCACAATCTACTGCGATACAAATTAAGGCTGTCAAAGTACCTTCAGATAGAAAGATTGATCCAGAGTTGCCAGCAAGCTTATCTCCAGCAACTCGACTGCGCCGAGAACAATCATTAAAAAGAGGATTGTCAACCTTTTACGTTAATCTTTGCTTTGAAGCGTATGAACAAGATTTTATATCAGCAGGTCGATTGGCAGAAATGCTTTTAGTAAGTGAGCGTGAGTTAAATGAAATGGCAGACCTGTATGGGAGAGTTTTAATGTATGGCAACTGAGCGTGATCCATCTAGATTTCATAAGCTTAATGTCGTAGATTCTTGTGCGATTTGGAATATTATTTCGTCTCAACTTCTTCGTACAAGAGCTTATTTTGCAGAATGCTCTTTTTGCTGCACTGACTTTGTTTATTACGAATGCTTATACAAACCCAGAACAAAGGCTAAGTCTGAAGATATTGCACTGCAAAATTTATTAAGACAAGAAATGGAAGATGGGAGGTTTCAGCATTATCCTCTTGATATTGAAGATCTACAAGAAATTGGTTTACTACAGAAGCGTAAGAAGCTTGGTAAGGGCGAACTAGCATCTATTGCTTATGCAAAGAAAACGCCTCTAGCCTTCTTGACTGACGATAGAGGCGCAAGAAATCTTGCTGAAGAAGTCTTGACTCATCATAAGGTGCAGACCACGGCTCATTTATTAGGTTGGTTATTTTTTGAGAGCCTCTTGAGCGACAGCGATCTGAATCGAATCATTGATGAACATAAAAAGTATAATGGAAAGCTAGAAAAATATTTCATAGTAATGTATGAAAGAGCTTTAGATTTTAGATCTAAGCAGCATTTTAATCTTGAATAAATTCAACAATCTACCGCGTTCTAATTCCGCAACCTAATAACGCTCATCCACCTGATCGTTAGAAGTGATCGGCGATGTTCGGGAACTGTCTGCGGCGGGTAATGGGCGCTATTAGACAGTGAACTGATCGATTTACTCCATTAAGATTTGGAAAACATTCACGGCGATTAGGATCGATTTATTCTTCTAAACTTTGTTCAAACTTCAGCCTGTCTTCTTGACCTTAAACCCTCGCTCTGGCATCGTTTGGCTCATTGCGAGTTTTTTTGGCGGCATCTTTGCCTTAGAGTTTGCAACGCCGCCAGACTATATTTTTGGCTATTTCTATATTGGCCCTATTCTGCTCACTACCTCTCGGTTGGGGCGTAAACCCGCGATCTTCTCAACCATGATTGCGGTGGGGTTAACGCTACTCAATATCCATCTGCCGGGGCATGAGAGGGTTGACCCCTCAACGATCGCCAGCCGCGTTATTGCGGTTATCGCCCTGATTGTGACCGCCATTCTGAGCGATCGCAATCGTCGTTACGAAACGGCGATCGCCCAGCAGCAGACGAAGCTCCAGGCGCAAGAGCAGCTCGTGCAGCTCCGAGAAGACTTTGCCTCTACCCTCACCCACGACCTTAAGACCCCAATTTTGGGCGCAATTGAAACCCTAAAAGCGTTCCAATCAGGACGGTTTGGCATTGTACAATCCGCCCAGCAAAAGGTACTAGAGACCCTCACCCGTAGCCATCAGACCAGCCTCCAGCTCCTGGAAACCCTTCTGGATGTGTACCGCAACGACACAGAGGGGCTGACGCTCCAGCTAGAGCCCCTTGATTTAATCCCCCTAGCCGAAGAAGCCGTCAGTACCCTCCGAGAATTGGCATCAGCGCGGCGGATTCATATTGGTTTTAGCTACGGAGCGTCTGGTTTCCGTCAGTCTCTTTGGGTGCAAGGCGATGCCCTACAGCTTCAGCGGGTGCTGATCAATTTACTGGTCAATGCAATTAATCACTCCCACCGAGGCGATCGCATTGAAGTTCGGCTAGAATCCCAGCCGTCCTATCAGGTGGTGAAAATCTTAGATACAGGGGCAGGTCTGCACCCAGAGGAATTCAGCCAGCTTTTTGAGCGCTTCTACCAGGGACACTACAGTGATCGCCAGGCAAAGGGTTCTGGGCTAGGGCTGTATCTCTCCCGCCAGATTGTTGAAGCCCACGGTGGTACAATCTGGGCAGAAAACCGACCGTCCCCCCAAGAAGGGCTGCCCAAGGGTGCGACCTTTGGATTTAAGCTACCGGTTTTGTCGGCTGCATTCTCTCAGCGTGTCTGACATGAGTTCCGCACCGCTTCGCATTTTGCTGGTTGAAGACGATGAGCTGTTTCGCCTCGGTCTACAGGTGCGGCTGGAGCAAGAACCTGAACTCATCATTGCAGCAGAGGCAGAAGATGGGGAAGCGGCGATCGCGCTTGTCAGCCAGGTGCAGATTGATCTGGTGCTGCTGGATGTGGGCCTTCCTGGGATTGGTGGCATTGAAGCCTGCCGCCAGATTAAGCAGCGCTGTCCTGATTTACCCATTCTGGTTTTAACGTCCCATGCCCAGCCCAGTCTGATCAATCGTCTGATTGAGGCGGGTGCCCAAGGGTACTGCCTCAAAGGCATTGCGTCAGAAAAGCTGCTTTTGGCGATTCGTTCTGTGACAGCGGGTGCCTCTTGGTGGGATTCCGCAGCAACCAAGGCCATCCAAACCGCCTTTCAGCCTCTCCAGGACATTGCGGTTAAGCAAGACTCCAGTAGCCCCCTAACCCAACGAGAGCAAGAGATTTTGGCGCTCCTGGCCACGGGCAAAACCAACCCAGAGATTGCCGCAGATCTGTATATTACGCCGGGAACTGTGCGAGTCCATGTCCATGCCATCCTGCACAAGCTGCAGGTTAGCGATCGCGCTCAGGCCATTGCCGTGGCGGTGCAGCGACATCTCATTGCGCCCCCAAGGATCTAAGGTCATGGGCTGCGTTTATGGTTGCCATCCCACCGATAAAGTCCGCGAGGACTAGAATGATTCGGTATCGCCCTACCGAGGATGCCGCTGATGGAGAATCTCCAGCCAATTGCCAAGCCTCCGCCTGCGCTCGTCAAGTGGGTTGTGATTGTGCTGCTTGCCCTTGGCATCCTGTTTCGCTTCAGCCATTTGGGACAGAAAGTCTACTGGCATGATGAGGTCTTTACCTCCATGGAAGCTACGGCTCACACGGCCTCGGAGCTGCGGGCAACCTTCTTTACCGGGCAGGAAACTGCACCCTCGGCTTTACTAGCCTTTCAGCGCATTGACCCCCCTCGAACTTTAGCCCAGTTGGTGTTTGGGTTAGGGAGTGAAGATCCCCAGCATCCCCCTCTGTTTTATCTGCTGCTGCATTTCTGGATGCGCGGGTGGGGAGACTCCATCCTCGTCACCCGCAGCTTTGCCGCACTCCTCAGTCTGCTGGTGTTTCCGGCGATGTATTGGCTGTGCCAAGAATTGTTTGCCTCAGCCCTGGTGGGCTGGGTGGCGATCGCCCTTTTAGCGCTCTCTCCCATTCATCTGGTCTATGCCCAGGAAGCACGAGAGTATAGCTTGCTCACCGCCCTCACGCTATTCAGTAGCGCCGCACTGCTTCGGGCAGTCCGCCTCCAGCAATGGCAATCCTGGGCGCTCTATGGCGTTACGTTAATTCTGTCCTTCTACACAGCGGTTTTTTCGGCACTTGTGGCCCTAGGGCATGGGCTGTATGTGCTGGGATCTAATCCCATCCATATCCAAAAAATCAAGGATGGATTTCAACTTCAGTGGCAGCTCACCCGCACCGTGATCGACTTTTTATTCACCGGGGCGATCGCCGTCCTCGCCTTTACCCCCTGGATTTATTTCCTGAGAACGTATTCTGAGGTCTTTAAAGCATCTACCGCTTGGATTAACGTTTCGCTTCCATTGCCGATGGTTTTCCAGATGTGGATGCTGAACCTAACCCGCGTTTTTTTTGATCGGGATATCGATTTGTTTTCACCCGATGCTCAGCTCAACTGGGTTGTGATTATTCCAATCGTACTCCTGGAAATCTATGCGTTTTACTTTTTGATTACAAAAGCGCCCCGGTCTGTTTGGTGGTTTGTGGTAGCCCTACTGATTGGGACTTCGCTTCCCCTCCTTGTCCCAGATTTGTTGTTCGGTGGGCAGCGCTCAACGGTGACGCGCTATTTTCTGCCTTTTTTCCTTTGCCTCCAAGTTGCTGTCGCCTACCTGATTTCTGAGTGCTTGACGGCGGTACGCTCCAAACAAGTTGTTGGGATTGCGCTGTCGATTGCGTTGGCGATCGCGGGACTGACCTCCTACGGCACCTATGCCCAGGCTAATACTTGGTGGAATAAAGTCATGAGCTATCACCATCCCCAAATTGCTCAAGTTCTTAACGCCAGCGATCGCCCTCTATTAATGACCGATGCCTTTGGCTATAACCCTGCCAATGTCGTCTCCCTGAGCTACTTACTTAACGACACCGTGAAGCTCCTGCTCCTTAAAGAAGTAGGGCTTTCCAAGGAAATTCCGACCCTTTCTAATACGGCTCAACCCATCTTTTTACTTAATTTGCCCGACTACTTCAGAAGCGAGTTTGTCGCTAAGTATGGTGGACAGTTCCAACCCGTCGTAGGAGAGCTATGGCGCTGGAAGCGTCCCTAGTCCATGCCATATTCACAAGCTAGTTGCACAAGCTAGAGCTTTGCGATCGCCATCAGTGCCAGAGCTGCGGTAATTCTGCTCAACAATCACCACTTCACATCGATCACATTATTCCCCTTGCCAAAGGCGGCACCAATGACCTGAGCAATCTGCATACCCTTTGCCAAAGCTGTAATTTGAGTAAAGGCGATCGCCTAGACCCACGGTTTAGGCGCCATTTTTGTATATAAACGTTTCGACGCAAGAGGCGCTAAACGCTACAATCCAATTAAATTCATCTAAAGGTCAACTCATGACCATTTCTTTGCGTCCCGAACACGAACAATTTATCCAGAACCAGCTTGCGAGCGGTCGCTATGCCAACGTAGATGAACTCATTAGTCAAGCCTTTTAGCTTCTAGAAAACTGGCAGCAAGATCACGGTGAGTGGCTTGCCATCACCCGTCAAAAAGTGGCAACTGGACTAAAATAAATCGAGCTTGGCAAAGTTGTTGACTCAAACTCTGTGCTTACCCGCCTTCAGGCAAAAATTGAGCAGACCCGATCTGCCCAGGCATGAATCAGTATGTGATTACCGAAGCTGCCAACCAAGATTTAGATGAAATTCTGGATTACTTTTTGACTGTAAATGTTGAAGCTGGTGAACGCTTCTGGCTATAGAGATCTGAAATCCGTTTTTTCGCAACCATCTGCCTAATTTTTTGTTCGTTTGCGTCAGCGATCTCAGGAATCTACATACACTTTGCCAAAGCTGTGATTTGGGTCTAGGCGATCGCCTGTTTTTGCAACTGCGATCGCATTGGGGTGTAGAGGGTGATCGTTGGGATTTAAGGACTAGACTTGTTGTGCAGCCTTAATAAAGACTCTACATCTATGAAAATAAACGCCGAAGGCCAAATCACCATTCCCCCTGATATTCAAAAACAGCTCGGACTGTTCCCCAGCACAGAAATTCAGCTTGAAGTCATTGGCGATACCCTACAAATTCGCAAGCCAACCCCAACCCGATGCGCAAACATTATTGCTGTCATGCGCGGTAAAGCAACCCGAAACTTAAGCACCGACGAGATTATGCAGCTCACCCGCGACCCTTCATGACCGATATCCTAGTCGATAGCAACATCATCCTTGACGTCTTGACCGAAGACCCCCAATGGTTTGAATGGTCTGCCCAAAAACTTGCAGAATATGCAGATCGAGGAGCATTGGTCATAAACCCCATCATCTACGCTGAAATTTCCATTGGCTTTAGTCAGCAACAAGAGCTAGAATCAGCAATCCCCGCAGATTTTTTCCGCCGCGATCCCTTGCCCTATGAGGCAGCATTCCTCTCTGGGCAAGGCTTTTTAGAATACCGTCGTCGCGGAGGAGAACGGCGATCTCCCCTGCCCGATTTTTATATTGGTGCTCACGCTTTGGTTGCTGAAATCCCTTTGTTAACACGAGATGTAAAGCGTTACCGAACCTACTTCCCAAAGGTTCCACTGATTACACCATAGACTGATTGCTGTCAGCCATAAATGCATCTGTCGCCATGGCGATTGACTGCTTTCGCAACGGCAATCCCTGATACTGAGGTTTTCACGATTGCGGACTCTTGGTGCGTAGCGATCACACCGAGAGAGAATAGTGCCCACGCGGCGATCGCCCAACCAATGCTGGGGCTGAACTGCGATCGCCCCAACCATAGCAAGCAGCTTTCACAACGGATGAGCCCCTTAGAGATTGACATTCCTGTACAGCCTAAAGGTAAAGCGCGTCATATTGCGGGGGACAATGCTCTATTCACTCGTAGAAATCTAGAGAAAATAAGGACTAAAAAAACAGGCATGAAGGCAGTGATTCTGCTCTCTGGGGGGCTAGACTCCTCAACGGTACTCTATGCGGCCAAGGCAAAAGGTCTAGACTGCTATGCGCTCTCCTTTGACTATTTTCAGCGCCACCGTCAAGAACTCGACGCGGCGGTTCGTTTAGCGCAGTCTGCGGCCGTGTCTGCACATCAAACCCTTCGCTTTGATTTACGCAGTTGGGGCGGGTCGGCGCTCACCGACCTAGCGCTAGAGCTTCCCACTCAGCGCTCCGTGGCGGAGATGGGAACTGAGATTCCCATTACCTATGTGCCTGCCCGCAATACGATTTTTCTGAGTTTTGGGCTGGCCTATGCTGAGGCCATTGGCGCACAGCAGGTACATATAGGCGTAAATCAGCTAGATTACTCTGGTTACCCAGACTGTCGGCCTGACTTCTTGGCGGCGATGCAGATGGTCTTTCAGCTCGGCACCAAGCAAGGACGGGAGGGAACGCCCATTGAAATTGTCGCGCCGCTAGTCAACTTGCACAAAACCGATATTGTGCGGCTTGGAGAGAAATTGGGCGTCCCTTGGCACCAGACTTGGTCTTGTTATAGCGATGGGGGCGGTGAAGTACCCCCTGCTGCCTGCGGAGTTTGTGATTCCTGTCAGCTCAGGCTGGCGGCTTTTGCCTCTCTTGGACTGGAAGATCCGCTGCCCTATCGGGCGATCGCCTAGCGAATAGGGCCGTTGTACTGAATTTCAACACTACCGCTGGGGCTCACCACCACGGTAGATTCTAGGGTCAGGATTGATGCCCCCGGTGCACCACCCTTAAAGGAAAAGGTCAGACTGCCATCTGGATTTCTTCGGAAGGGGGCTTGGGCAGAAGGGCCAAACATCGTCGGTTCTGGACGGTAGGTCGCCAGTCCTCCATTTGCACGAATGGCAGCCTGTCGCGCTAGGTTTTGGGCTCTAGACAAAAAGGCATCTTGATCAACCCAGGCGATCGCAGTACGAGATGCACCGATGGTTCCCTCAGCAGGAACTGAGCGCGGGGTAATCGCACCTGCGGTTGGCAGTGGCCCATCAGAAGGCACTAGGGGAAGTACGGTAGGCGGGGCGCTAGGCTCTGGAACTGCAATGGGAACAGGGGGAAGAATACTGGGTGCAGGCAGGGAAGCCCCACCAATAGCGCTGCGGGGTGCGCCGTTATATTCCAAGCTGACCACGCCATTGGGGTTAACCCTGGCCACGGTTTCAAAGCTGGGGATGGATGCACCAGGCGTGGTACCCGTAAATTGGAACGTAATGCTGCCGTCGCTGTTGCGGACATAGGCCGTCTGCACGGCGGGGCCGTACATCGTTGCATCTGGACGATAGCGCTCCAGACCACCGTTGGCGTTGATGGCAGCCTGACGCGCCAAATTTTTAGCCCGATTCAGGAAATACACGTCGCTGCTGGGTGCAGGGCGATTAGGGACTGAATTGTTAGGGGCCGAATTAATAGGGCCTGAATTAAGGGGCTGAGCCACTAGCGGAAGTTGACCACCGCCAGAGGCTACCGTAATGGTCAGCAATGCAATGAAAGCCTTACGCATAGGTTACTCAACTCGCTAGATTAATTCGCTAGATTAACGCACTAAAGATCGTCAAAGTTCGGTGAAAAGGGCTGAATGGAAAGTAATGAGGGGAAAGTCTAGGGAGCTGTCGGGAAAACTGTCAAAGTTGTGAAGCCCATTTCCGCCACGGACGATATGGCGATCGCCGGGTCGAGATTTTTTCTACAAAGAGACTAAAACCATTTTCCTACCCCATCGTCATAACAGTGTCGAGGCTAGGTTAGGAAAAGTTCCGCTTTGAGCCTAGTCAATGAAAAGGGAAAAATGAGTCCGTCCAAAGGGTGAAATGAACCCGACAAAATCAGGTTGCAGGATCAAGAAACAGAATATATCAAGCGACAAGATGATGCGTTCCTGGCGTTGTCGCACCTAACGCCCACTTTTGCGGAAGTATGACACGAAACGTGGTGCCTTGACTGACCTGACTCTCGATATAAATACTACCCTGGTGGGCTTCACAAATGGCCTTGGCGATCGCTAAGCCCAATCCTGTCCCAGAGTTGGGCGAGGGTGCAATCTTAACGCTTTCAATTCCTGTGTCTGCGCTTGCATCTATTCGCTGAGCGGTGCGGGGTCTGGCAGGGTCAACCCGATAGAAGCGCTCAAATACATGGGGAATTGCTGCCTCTGGAATACCTGTCCCCGTATCTTTGACCAGAACCTGTAAGTGCGGTTCCCCATAGCGGCTGATGGACTCTAGCTTAATGTCTACCTGACCGCCCTCTGGGGTGTGCTGAAGACCATTGCTGACCAAGTTTGTAAACAGCCGAGCTAGCTGGTCATAGTCTCCCTGAAGCGTAAAGGGTTCCGCTAGGTTGGGAATTGTCGCATCGCCCCCGCCCAAGTCAAGCTGAAGCCGAATCTGCTTTGCGGCAGCGGCAGGGGTTTGCTCTTCTACAACCTCCATGAGCAGGGCATCAAGGGGGCAGGGCTGACGGCTGGGTAAAATCATGCCGCTATCCTGCCGCGCCAAGAACAGCAGATCGTTGACCAAGTTGCCTAGTCGACGGGTGAGGCGCTCTACCACTTCAAATTGCTGGCGCTGCTCCACGGGCGACATCTCTGGATCACTGAGGGCAACCTGAACCGTGGTTTGAATCAGCGCGAGGGGATTCCGCAGCTCATGGGAGGCATCCGCTGTAAACTGCCGTAGGTATTGATAGGATTCCTGAATTGGCTCAATGGCTAGCCCCGACAAAAACCAGCCCGCTGCTCCCACAAACACAATCATGAGGCTAATGCCTGCGGCTAGGTCTACCACTAGCTCCCGCGTAGGCTTAGCCACTTCAAACCAAGGATGACTCACCCTGAGATAGCCTAAGATATCGCCGTGATATTCGACGCGATCGGTGAGCTGACGCAGGACATAATCTGGCCGTACCTTAATGGTTTCTCCATCCAGCAGGACATGAATTGGCACCATCAGCGGCTCCGAGAGCGTTGACCAGAGGAGCGTTCCGGAAGGGCTAAACCACTCCATCTCGATGCGATCTTCTTCTCCCACGACCGCATTACTGCGAAAGCTGGCGTCTAGGTTGACGGCATAGTGTTGAGGGCTTGCGGGTTGAAAGGGATCAGAGATCGGGAGAGTTGGCTCAATCACAAGCGATCGCCTCACCACTTCCACCACATGATGGAGGGTATCATCCACCCGCTCAATCAGCGTTGCGCGCACGTAGAGATAAAACCCACTGGCAAAAATCAGCAGCAGGATGGCCGTCACCACCGTATACCAAAGCGCCAAGCGCCGCCGTGTCTGCTGAAACATGACTCTTGTAGAAAAATCTAATGAAAAATAAGGCTAAGCAGAAGGTTCCGAAGCGCTCGTTAACTGCTTTTCTTTATCGAGTCTGCGCTTACGGGCATAAAGCTGAATGGTCGCCACCATCGCCACCACGAGGCCAAAAATCACCCACACCGTTGCGTTGGTTGGGAAGCCGTTCTTAAAGACCGCCAGCAGCACAATCACCACTAGCAAGACCGTAGGCGCTTCGTTTAGCCCCCGCAACTGCTGGCTACTCCAGCGGCAAGTGCCCAATTCAAGCTGCTTCAGCAGCCGAGTGCAGTAGTAGTGATAACCCAGCAGCAGCGCTACAAACCCCAGCTTGGCGTGGAGCCAGCCCTGCTTTAGCAATGCTGGCTCCGTCACCAGTAGCCCCACCGCACAGACCACCGTCACAATCATGCCGGGAGTCGTAATGATATTGAGCAGACGCTTTTCCATGATGCCGTACTGCTTTTTGAGAATAGCTTGGGCCGGTTCTGCTTCTTCACTGGCTTCGACGTGATAGATAAAGAGCCGCACCAGATAAAACAGCCCAGCAAACCAAACCACAACTCCAATAATATGAAACGCTTTGAACCAGAGGTAAGGCATGACGGATCTCAATGGAATGGTGAATAAATCAAGTGAATAAACCGAGAGAGTGAGCCGAGGGAATCAGCCAAGGGAATGGGCCGAGTAAATTTAGCCAAGTGAATGCCTGGTGAACTCACTTATACGTGAATTTATTATTTTTGGTTCGGGCAGGAGGGGTTTCGCTACCTTATCGATCCATTGTGCCAGAGTATCCCGTTCAGAAAGTTGCTAGAGTGTTATCAGCTCTACTTATTTCAGGCAGTTGCACGTCATGGAATCACCGATTCAGGCTGTTCAGTCCCCCTACTACGGAGGCGACTCCTACATCCGTACGCCCCCACCCGATCTGCCCTCGCTGCTGCTGAAAGAGCGAATTGTTTACCTTGGGCTGCCGCTGTTTTCTTCAGATGAAGTGAAACGCAGAGTGGGCATGGATGTGACGGAGCTGATTATTGCTCAACTGCTCTATCTTCAGTTTGACGACCCTGAAAAGCCGATCCGATTTTATATCAACTCTACCGGCACTTCTTGGTATGACGGCGATGCGATCGGCTACGAAACAGAAGCCTTTGCCATTTGCGATACGCTGCAGTACATTAAGCCGCCGGTGCATACGATTTGCCTAGGTCAGGCGATGGGGACGGCCGCCATGATTCTGTCTAGCGGTGCAAAAGGATTTCGGGCCAGTCTGCCCCATGCAACCATTGTGCTGAATCAACCTCGCACGGGCGCTCAGGGACAGGCTTCTGATATTCAAATTCGGGCGAAAGAGGTGATTGCCAATAAGACGGCAACGCTTGAAATCTTGTCACGCAATACGGGACAGCCAGTCGACAAAATTGCAAAGGACACAGACCGAATGCTCTACATGACGCCCCAAGAGGCCAAGGAGTACGGCTTGATTGATATTGTCCTTGAAAGTGCTAAGGATGCCGGAATGCCCTCCGTGCTGGCGGCAGGGGCTATCTAAACGCAGGGCAGGCTGCTTCAACCCAGGCCAAACCCTTTAGGAAAGGCTGTACTCAAGGCCCTATTCCCTTAACGGATTTATTTTTAACTTTTACACAGGAGTTCCGGTCATGCCCATTGGCGTCCCTAGCGTTCCATACCGTCTTCCAGGCAGCACCTATGAGCGCTGGATTGATATTTACACGCGCCTTAACCAAGAGCGCATTATTTTTTTAGGCCAAGAGGTGACGGATTCGCTGGCAAATTCGATTATTGCGGCGATGCTGTACCTTGACTCTGATGACCAAACCAAGCCGATCTACATCTATATCAACTCTCCCGGCGGCTCGGTGACGGCGGGGATGGCCATTTACGACACCATGCAGCATATTAAGTCTGAGGTGGTGACGATTTGTGTGGGGCTGGCGGCTTCGATGGGTGCGTTTTTGCTGGCGGCGGGCAGCAAGGGCAAGCGACTGGCGCTACCCAATGCGCGTATTATGATTCACCAGCCATTGGGCGGGACGGGTCGTCGGCAGGCTTCTGATATTGAGATTGAGGCCAAGGAAATTTTGAGAATTCGCCATTCTCTTAATTCAATTTTGGCGGAGCGCTGCGGCCAGCCCATCGAAAAAATTGAAAAGGATACGGATCGCGACTACTTTATGTCGGCACAAGAGGCTAAGGAATACGGCCTGATTGATAGCGTGATTGAGCGATCGCTCTAGCTTGGTCTTGTTTTAAGTTGCTGTACAAAAGCCCTGAAGAATTTATTCTTCAGGGCTTTTGGTATGGATACAAGCGAGCGAGGCGATCAAGATTCAATTCAGGCAGCGAGTGGCCTTTAATATCCTGGTTCGTTACCCGGCTTCCATTTAATATTGCAGCCAATGCTAGGCTTTTGGTCTTCACTCACAGGCTGTCCGGCCAGTACGGCATCGATCGCGGCGCGCAGATCAGCTCCGGTCACAGGCTCATCATTGCCGGGGCGGCTACTGTCGAGCTGACCGCGATAGACCAGCTTGAAGTCGCCATCAAACAAGAAAAAGTCTGGCGTACAGGCAGCTTGATAGGCATGGGCAATCACCTGAGTCTCGTCATAGCACAGCGGATAGTTCAGGTGTAGCTCCTGAGCCATGGCCTTAAGATGCTCAGGATCATCTTGGGGATACTTCTCGGCATCATTGGCGCTAATGGCCACAATGCCAACGCCTTTTTCAACATAGTCTTTGCCGAGGTGGGCAAGCTCTGACTTGATGTGAATCACAAAGGGACAATGCTGGCAAAGAAATATGACCAGCAATGCCTTTGACCCAGCAAAGTCGGATAGGGAGGTTGAAGCCCCTGTCACGACATTGGGCAACGAAAATCCTGGGGCAGGTGTGCCTAAGGGCAACATGGTGGATGGAGTACGGGCCATGATTAAGTCACCAGCGAAAGTAAGCTTTTTTCTAGGATAAAGGGTAGTCGGTAAAGACTAGCGCGCAGGATGAAGGCTCTGGCAATTTTCTGGGATGACTTTTGGGGATGACTTTCTGGTGTAACGTTCTGGGTGTTTGTTAGTTCATTTTCACAGATCATTCTCTTCAGTCATCGGGGCTAAGCTGACCCTCCCCATCACCGCAAAACCCTATTTGGTGAATTGCTCACTGCCATTGGATTTTCTTTCTAATCTGCAATGCCAAGCTGAGTCACAAACCCCTGAATTAGCGCTAAGACCTGGGGCTGAATTTCATGGCCCATATCAAACTCGTGGTACTCCACCACCGCTCCCGCTTTCGTCAATGTATCGCGGGCGGACTGAGCTGCTGCAAGCGGCACAATGGGGTCTTGCCGTCCATGAATCATCAGAATTGGCGGGAAAGTCTGAGGTAGGGGGCGTATTGCGGGTGGATGGAGATATCCGCTCAGAACGATAAGTCCCGCTAGGGGGAGGTGGATGCCAACATCAAGGGTCATGGCTCCCCCCTGGGAAAACCCGGCCAAGACGGTACGATTTAAGGGAATGTTGGAAAGAGTGGAGGCGATCGCCCCACTAGCTTCGCCAGTCGGTTCATTACTAGGCTGTATCCAGTCGGTCAACTGTTGGCGACTCGACTCCAGTCCTTCTTGGGTTGAGAGGTCATACCACATGCGCCCACCAGGAGATTGCGGGTGCAGCATGGGGGCATTAGGGAAATAAAGCTGCCAATTTTTAAGATTAAGGGAGGGTGCAAGAGACACTAGATCTTGAGCATTTGCCCCCCACCCATGCAGGGCAATTAAGCGCTGAGCTGCCGCCGGAAGGGGGGGAGAAGGGTAGAGAAGGGCGTTAAGAGACACAGGCTGTTGAGTTGAGTATGACTTTCTTACTGTAGGTCAATGCGCGGTTCTCAAAGCAAGCCATGCCATAACAAGCCATGCCATAACAAGCTTGCGACCAGATGCTTATGTCAAGACAGCCTATCGCCTCTATGCTGGTAGAGGTGTAATAGGACTTGTGGTTTCATGACACGTTTGGCGCTTCTCAGTACATCCGATAAGACGGGGATTGTTGATTTTGCTCGGCGACTGGTGGATGAGTTCCAGTTTGAGCTAATCAGCAGCGGCGGTACAGCAGCGGTCTTAAAGGCGGCGGGAATCCCGGTCACTAAGGTGTCAGACTACACGGGCGCACCTGAAATTTTGGGTGGTCGGGTCAAGACGCTGCACCCTCGCATCCATGGTGGAATCTTGGCGCGCCGCGATGAAGAAAGCGATCGCGCGGATCTGACAAACAACAATATTCGCCCCATTGACCTAGTGGTGGTCAACCTATACCCCTTTGAGCAGACCATTGCCCAGCAAAAAGCTGAGGGGGTCGAAGATTTAGCCGCTGCCATTGAGCAGATTGATATTGGTGGCCCCGCGATGCTGAGAGCTGCTGCCAAAAATTTTGCTCACCTCACGGTGCTGTGTGCACCGGATCAGTATGAGCTGTACCTTCAAGAGCTAGGCAACAATGGCGAAGCCTCTCGCGCCTTCCGGAAAGGCTGTGCCCTGCGGGTCTTTTCACAGACCGCCGCCTACGATAGCGCGATCGCAACCTACCTGAGCCAGAGCATTATGGAAGCGCCCCTGCTGCAAACCTTTAGTCTTTCGGGGCAGGCCCAGCAAACCCTCCGCTATGGCGAAAATCCGCACCAGTCTGCCCTGTGGTATCGGACAGGGGAAACCGGCTGGGCGACTGCCACCCAGCTTCAGGGTAAAGAACTCAGCTACAACAACTTGGTAGACCTGGAAGCTGCCCGTCAAATCATTGCCGAGTTTACTAGCCCAGAAGATGAACCCGCTGCGGCGATTCTGAAGCACAACAACCCCTGCGGCGTGGCTCAAGCATCGTCTCTTGTCACGGCCTACCAAAGCGCCTTCGATGCGGATTCCACCTCTGCCTTTGGCGGCATTGTTGCGCTCAATCGACCCATTGATGCTGCTACCGCCCAGGCGCTCACTCAGACCTTCTTAGAATGTGTGGTTGCTCCGGGTTGCAAACCAGAAGCCGCCGAAATTTTGCAGGCAAAAGGGAAGGTGCGGGTGATGATTTTACCCGATCTCGTCAGTGGCCCTGCCGTCACCCTTAAAACCATTGCGGGTGGTTTTTTAGCGCAAGCGGCAGATGAAGCCCTAACGCCCCCGTCCGACTGGCAGATTGTCACCCAAGCCAAGCCCAGTCCAGAGCAGTTGGCAGAACTATTTTTTGCCTGGAAGGTCGTGAAGCACGTCAAGTCCAACGCCATTGTTGTCACGGGCGATCGCACCACACGCGGAGTAGGGGCTGGCCAGATGAACCGCGTGGGCTCGGTCAAAATTGCTTTGGAGCAGGCCGGGAACTTCACCCATGGTGCGATACTCGCCAGCGATGGATTTTTCCCCTTTGATGACTCCGTCAGAACTGCAGCAGCGGCAGGCATTGCGGCGATCGTGCAGCCCGGCGGCAGCGTGAGAGACGCGGACTCGATTAAAGCCGCAGACGAGCTGGGTCTAGTGATGGCGCTTACCCAAACCCGTCACTTTCTTCACTAATGAATGGGCCTTCGCTCAGACGTGAGGGATCTGAAGGCTAGGGCGTGACGGTGAGGGGAGGTGCTTCAGTAGGCTCAGCTTCTAGCATCTCGTCCACGTCGATGTAGAGAGACTCAGAGCCTCTAGTAATGGGGCCACTGGCGCGTGTCCGCAGGTTGGTCAAATCCCGTAAGAACTGCGTAGGATTGTCTTTGGGCTCAAGGGTGAGCAGCAGTCCTCGGCAGGGGCCACCGTACTCATCGGCCACGCAAATGACGTTTTGGTTGTTCATTTGGCCAGTGGTGAGATAGGTGAGTACGCCTTCACTATAAAAGGTTTGGAAGCGACGCGAGACTTCGATGCATCGGTTGATGGGTGAGAAGCTGTTGGCTCCATTGCTAAAAAAGGTGGATTTCCAAAGAATCATGGGAACACTGCCACGCTTGGTGCTGGCAAAGGTGGCAGGAACCAGTTCCCCAGTCTTGGGGTTGCGATATTCCCGACAGAAAAACTTGGCGGTGGACTGGCCGGTGGACTGGCCAATAGACTGGCCAATGGGCTGGCCGGTGAATTGAGCAGCGGCTGGTTGCGGCTGAAGGAGGGGGGAGATCGCAAGGGTTCCGAACGTGGTGGCGATCGCAAGGGTCTTGAACAGTGAGGCTTTCATGGCTTTAAAGGGGGTAAATAGAGGCTGAGTAAAAATGTGGGTAAAGGTTTAAGGGTTTCAGCTCGGTTAAAACTTAGCTTGGCTAAAACTTGACTGGCTAAAACTTAACTGGCTAAAACTCAAACTGCCTTGCTGGAGAAGATTGTTTTTCAAAGTATTGCTCTAACTAGCTGTTCCTAACTGTCTTTTCTAAAGCATAGGTCACGTTCTTCTTTAATCTAGTGAGCCTAACGCGGCTTGACGGTGATATCAGTCACATCTTAAGTCGACGATCTGGTCGAAGAAAAGAAATCTTAATTGTGTGTCAAGTGCCACGCGTTTATTTGCAAAAACCGATAGCAAACTGCGTTGTCAATCTCTTGGTGCCACAACAACTGCGCCAAAACATTTCTGCGGCCATCGCTGAGCGCTACAGCGATCCTTGAGGCTCAGATGCCCTATGGGTCAAGCGATCGCAATGGCTGGATGAAAAGCAATCACCAAAAAGGCGTGTGGAAACGTTTCCACACGCCTTTTTGGGTTTTAGTTAGCGTTCGTTTGCTGACTGCAAGTTTACTAACTGTAAGATCCCTAGCCCAGCGATCGCTAGACGAACCATTCCTCGATCGCCTCTGCCTTTGTATTGGTGCGGCGGGCGGGCGTCTCGCGGGTGAACTTCATGTGAATTTCACGGTTTTGCTCACCATCGGCAGCCACGGCAAAAATCGGGAAGTCGATCAGGCCATCCTGGAAAGACATCTGATAACGGAACGTGCCGTCTGGACTCAGCTGAATTTGCTTGCCGCCAATCGTCACGGTGGCGTCCGGCTCAGTTGCACCATAGACAATCAGCTCCGCATCGGCGACTAGCCAAAACTGTCGGGGTCGGATGCCGCCGATTGAACCTGAAAAGAGTCCTGCACCAGAGGCCGTCAAGCCAGAGGCTGTTGGCACGGCCCATAGCCCAACGCCAGAGGGGAACACATAGGAGCTAATAGCCTGCTCATGCACTGTACTGAGCTGCTGCGAACCATAGATAGACCCCGCAACCCGCAGCGCTTCCGTCTCTTGCGCCAGCCCGAAGAGCTGATCGTGAATTGTGGTGGATGGGGTGCCAGTCTTGCCGTAGGTGACTACGGTGCGGCTGGGCTGCTTGAGGTCTGCGATAACTTGGCCGCGCAGGTCAGTTTCCCATTCGACGGTGACAAAGTGATCATCCACCCAGTCAGAAGGATAGGTGGGCGGAATGCGCACCGCCGCAGAGCGGCTCAGCAGCAGCCAGCGCCCATCAAAGGTACGGTAGCCAATTTCAACAATGTAGTCGCGATCGCTTACGGGAATGGGGACATACCACTCTCTCGCCAGCTCATCACAGGGGTATTCTTGGACGCTATGGGGAACCTGATGATTGAGGTCAAGATCCGTAGAGTCATAGATGCGCAAGGCAAGCTGCTGTCCACCCTGCGATCGCAGTTGAGCGCGGTGCTCATTAGGAATATCCCAGTAAGCATAGGCCCACTGAGGGTCACGAGGCAGTAATACAATTCTGCTTTCGCCGTAGCCTTCGGGTAAATCGCCCAACCCTTCATCCACAACCGCCAAGGAGGGATCGTAGAGCGCTGTCGCTCCATTTGTCGCGCCTACATCAAACTTGGCTGCGCCCACAACATCTTGAGCAGTGATCGGATTTTCAGAAGAGGTATGTGGTGCCATAGGAGCTACAGAATCTTGTTGTTGAACTTCTTGAATAGCAGCAAGGAGCTGGTCTTTACGCATTCGGCTATAACGAGAAACGCCGTAGCGACTCGCCACTCGTCGAAGCTGCCTGAGGGTCATTTCCTCTAAAGAGGGATTGTCGTAAGTCATGGGTCAAAAGACCTCCTGAGCAGGAACAGTAGAAAAATCACTCAATTAAATCGGTTTGTATCAATCGGCTTGCAAGTTTTTAAGGACATCTAATCTAAAGTGGGGATCGATATTGGGATCAATATGTAACGAATATGAAATATATTTTTGTCGAAGTCAATATCCTAAATCCTTTTCCCAAAGAGCTTCTATGAGTTTTCAGGCTTTTTGGGGATCGCAATGTCAAGATTTCATGATATTGCTCAAAATCAAGAAATCTCGAAAATGGAGAAGCGCTGCAAAATATGGGAGTTCAGAGATGGGGGTTCAGAGATGGAGCAGCGGAAATGGGACAGCGGAAATGGGGCAGCGGGCCTTTTATGCTGATACTTGTATCAACACACTTTTTTGCTGAACTCTTAACTGACGAGGGAGTCCCTGCAGGGAAACATTTTCAGAAATCCTCGTCTAAGGACAACGGACGTTTAGGGAAAATCAGGGTGTATTTTGGCGATGACAGAAGGATGCCATTTGAGTATTTTTTCGGCCATACTAGGGAACATCACACTCTCCCAACGCCCATCCAAATATGGGGAAACCTTATGAATCGACCCTCTATGCTTAGAAAAACGCTAATCGTTACTGCTGGAATTTTGGCCCTGTCTGGAACGCCTCTGATCCGCCCTGTGATGGCCCAAGGGGAACCGACCCCTGCGGCTGTCAGCGAGATCTTGAAGGGCCTAGATCTAACCCCTGAACAGAAGCCTAAAGTTGACGCGATCCAAGCGGATGCTGCGGTCAAGATTAAAGCGGTGCTAAACCCAGAGCAGTTGGCACAGCTCAAGGTTCTTTCCGAGGCGGGGAAGGCCGACTCAGAGTCTTTCAAGACGCTCAACCTGACGGCAGACCAAAGAACAAAGCTTAATGAAGTGCAGCTTGGGGTCGCTCAGGAACTGTTTTCTGTGCTGACACCAGCGCAGCAGCAAAAGCTCATTGATGAAATGATTGCTCGTTCTAACGGAAAAAGTTAGTCAGACTATTTCATAAGTTCAGATTCATTGATTCAGAGGCATTAGTTCAGACTAATGCCTCTGAATGGTTCAAGCGAAGCGCCGAGTCTTTATTAAAAGACTCGGCGCTTTGTTCTGGCAGAGGTTGGTGGGCTATTCTGCAAGTCCTATCGATCGCAAGCGGGCTAGGGTACCTGGAGACTAGCGTGAAAATCGTCCTGAACCTTTGCGGTGAGGCGACGCGAGACTTGGCGGACAATTTGCTGCAGTAGGCGATCGCCAGTGGCTTTGATCAGAGATTGGGGGAGGCGGCGAATAAAGCGCGGAAACAGTAGGGAGACATCTAGATCAAGCGTCCATTCAACCTGGGTAAGCGCGATCGCATCATCACTGGCAGGAGAATCTACGAGCCTTAAGGCAGCCTTAAAGTCCACCTGATACATTAACTCTGCATCCGGCGACTCAGGAATCGTTTCAATGCGATAGACGCCTTGATCATCTGGGGGCAGTAAACGCAGGCCAATTTTAGGCTCAATTTCATAGCCCAGGGAGCCATAGCGACCCACAATTAATTGATACCCGTCTGTGCCGACCGGCTCAACGCTCATAGGATGCGCGCAACGGCAAAACCAGCCATTGTGAGCGTCCAGGTACTGCTTCACCGTCTCGGCATCAGACTTCAGCGCCATGTTCCCCACAAAGTGGCTGCGAAACTGCGTAAAAGCTGCTTCGGCTGGAGAGGGACATGAGGGCGCAGAAGACGGGTTGTCCCGCTCGTCAGACAACTCCCTCCAGGCTTCTTGCGATAGCTGCTGTGCGTAATTTGACTGCATCCGTTTTACCTTGCCCCCTCATTTCCTGCAAACCGGTTTGATCTTCTCTTTACCTAGAACTCCCCAGACGAGGGGTCGGACTGACAAGCGTTCGCCAAAATTTAGACTAAAGGTGCCCCTTACCCAAGGTTGAGATTTAGCGCTCGGCCCCATTGAATCCGATAGTACCTGAAATAATTTTACGGAGAGAGTTCTCAGTCATGCCAGTGAAACGACGCAACCTCAATGTAAAATACACTCTCAATTGTGCGCAACGGTGGAACAAACGATTCTCAAAAGTAGACTGTAGAATCAAGGATGGATAGGGCAAAGATTGCAGACGAGTCTTGAATCTGAACCCATTGCATCCGAATCAATTGCATCTGACTAAATTCATGCCCTGCTGATTGTTGCTTTTTGAGATGGGACAGCTATGAAATCAATCACTAAAGCCTGGAAAGTGTCGTGTCTAGCCTGCGGGGCGATCGCCTTCATCAGCGCTGGGACAGCTCCATCCCTGGCACAAACTGCCAACCCCTTCCCTCAAACGGGGCCAACGGGCGTCAGTGGCGAGTCGGATATTAACGATCTTTTTTCGGGCTCTGGGCAAAGTTCATCCTCAATTTTTAGCTTAATCAACCGCATTCAGCTGATGAATGGCCGCAGCTACAGCGACTTCAAAGCAGAGCAAAATGAAGGGTTTCAATCTGCGGTGGATGAATTCCGCCAGAAACAGCAGCAAAAAATTCAAGGTGCTCCAAGCGCTGCTGGGCAACCCCTGATTGTGCCAGCTCCCTAGCTAGTGCCTATCTAGGGACATGGGGCTCTACCCACAGGACTGCCACAGTACGGGTCTAGCACCCTCCGTTCCCGCGATCGCGAAGCGCTGCCTTTTTGAACCAATCTATTTGAATGAAATTTTCTTCACTTGATTCCCGAAGGGAGACGCAAAAGCCCTCCCTTTGCTTTCGCCTGAACCGAAATTTAACTCTTACGTCATTCTCGCTTCCATTCTCGGCGGCTGTTCTAGCGATGGGCGTCCTAGCTTCGCCTGTACTGGCCGCACCCTTTCAAGAAGGCAGCCAACTGCTTGTGAATGGTCAACCCTTTGCCGGGGCATGGGCGGTCTGGTCGGATGAGCGCACGGGACAGCAGGCGCTGGGCGTGAGTGATAGCGCCTGGATGCGGGTATTGGGCGGCGACTTAGCCGATAGCCAAACCTCCACCCAACAGCCAGCAATTTGGTATAGTGCCGCCCCCATTCCTCTCTCAACCCAGTGGAGTCGGACTGGCGCTGCTCGATACCTCAACATTACAGAAGCTGCCCGGCAGTGGGGCTGGAGATTACAGCCGAGAGGGTCAACCCTTGAAATTCAAACACCGCCTGCAACCATTCAGTCTCTGCGGTTAGGCCAGCAGCCCTGGGGGCGACGGCTTGTGGTGACCCTTGACCGCCCAACCCCCTGGACGCTAGCATCCCTCACCAATAGCAGAACCGGTCGCACGGATCGCCAGTTTACGATTCAGGTGGATGCAGCAGCCACGGCAGGGGTTCTTCAAGATCTTAAGGCGATGGCAGGGGCGGGGCTAAAGTCCCTGCGCGCTGTGCCAGGGAAAGGCCAAATTAGTATTCAGGGCGTGACCGACGGCAGTTTTCAGCCCCACATCTGGACTCTCGACAATCCACCAAGACTGGTGGTGGATATCCGACAGACGCCCATGAAGTCGCGCCGAATTCAGTGGGCACCGGGGATAGAGTGGCGTGAGGAGCTGGTGCGCCTGGGCCAGAGTCAGTTTCCGGTGACTTGGCTGGCGGTGAATCCCAGCGCGCCTGGCCTCAAAATTCAGCCTTTTTGGGGTGGGAGTGCGCTAGTGGGGATCAACCCACTCTCCGCGATGGCTCAAGGGAATCAGGCGGCGGCGGCGATCAATGCTGGCTATTTCGCCCGCGATCGCCAAACCCCCCTCGGCGCAATCCGACGCAATGGCACCTGGATATCTAGCCCCATTCTGAATCGGGGCGTCATTGGCTGGAATGCCCAGGGACAATTTAGGGTGGGGCGGCTGATGCTGCAGGAGAGTTTGGTCACGAGTCGCGGGACAGCCCTCGCGATCGCCTCTAGCAACAGCGGCTACCCTCAACGGGGGATGGCGCGCTACACGCCCATTTGGGGCGCAGCCTATACTCCAATCTTAAAGAACGAGCAGATTATTACCGTCGTGAATAACCAAGTTCAGTCCCAGCAGGCGGCAGGTGGGGTAGCCATTCCCATCCCCCGCAATGGCTATCTGCTGGTGCTGCGCGATACCCCCGCCAGCCCTGACCTTGCCCCCGGATCGCAGATCCAGTATCAGGCGCGGCCTTCTCTGCCGGAATTTGAGGCGATGCCCGAAATTATGGGCGCAGGCCCTTTGCTCGTGGCCAATGGACGCATCGTGGAAAATGCGATCGCGGAGCAGTTTAGCCCCAGTTTCGCGATCCAAGCTGCAGACCGCAGCGGCATTGGCCAGACGGCCAACGGAACGGTGCTGATGGCCGTAACCCATAATCGTACTGGCGGAGCAGGCCCCACCCTCCGCGAATGGGCGCAGATCATGCAGCAGCTTGGTTCGGTCAATGCTCTGAACCTAGATGGTGGTAGCTCCACCGCACTGTACCTGGGTGGCCAGCTTTTAGATCGCCATCCCAAAACCGCTGCGCGGGTACAAAACGGCATCGGAATCTTCTTACAACCCTCTCCCTAAGCATTTTTTGCCATCAGGTCTGGGCAATATAATACACGAGGAGATTTTTGAGGAGACTTTTAAATCTCCCCCTCAGCATTAAGATTGCATCGCAGAATAAGATTCGTCGGTTAGGATAGAGCAAAATTTATATTGTTGCGATATGAGGCTAAAGCCCTATGGTTCAAACTAAAGAAATAGAATCATCCCTCGCGCTGACCTCGCTTGGAGCCACTGAGGCTGCAGTAGCCACTGAACTTAGACCCTGGGGCGCGTTCACCATTCTAGAAGAAGGCCCTGGCTATAAAATTAAGCGAATTGAGGTGAGTCCCAATCATCGCCTTAGCCTGCAAATGCACCACCACCGCAGCGAGCACTGGATTGTGATTTCCGGTATTGCTAAGGTCACGCGCGGTGATGAGGAGATTATGCTCTCGACCAATGAGTCGACCTATGTTCCTCGCTTTACCCATCACCGCCTAGAAAATCCTGGGAAGGTGCCCCTTGTGATCATTGAAATTCAAAACGGCGAGTATTTAGGCGAAGATGATATCGTGCGGTTTGACGATGATTACGTTCGTTAGATTATGACGTTCGGTCGTTTTTGTCTGCTGGCACGTTGCGGCCATCCTCCACAGAAAGAATCATGATTTCACTCAGTCCTACTGCGATCGCTGAAGTGCGGCGGCTCAAGCGTAAACACCTAGCGAATCGTGACGGTGCGTTGAGAATCAGCATTCAGCCTAAGGGCTGTGCGGGTTTGTCTTACCATCTAGACTTTGCGGAGTCTGCTCAGGCCGCAGATCAGGTTTTTGAATGTGCTGACGAGGGTGGAACGCTCCAGATTTTGGTCAATCAGCAGAGCCTTCCGTCTTTAGAAGGGCTGTTGATTGACTACTCAGAAGACTTGATGGGCGGCAGCTTTCGGTTTGATAATCCCAAGGCCAGCCAAATTTGTAGCTGTGGGCATTCTTTTTCAGTTGAGTCTCCCGCAAGTGAGGTCTTTACCTAGGCCGAGCCTGTTCTCTAGGAATGCTCCTCAACCAGAATCCGCGAACACCCTGGTAGTCTTAAGATTGCGAAAGTTATTGCGAAGATCATTGCAAAGGTCTAAGAGAAAGATTTATGAGTAATCCATTGCAGAGCCAAATTAACCTTTGGTGGCAAGCGGTTTCAAGCGAAGAAACGCTCAGGGCTTATCAAAATGCTGTGCAGGTTACCTGGAGCATCCTGCGGGAAACCACAAAGCTTCTGTGGCTCTTTTTATGCCTGGGGCTGGTGTTTTTTGACTGGTTTCGCGAGTCTTCTGTACAGTCAGGACAAAAGGTTAAGGCTTGGGTGGATTCCCTTCAGGAACCAAAGCTTGAATACGCCTGGGCCGAGGTGGCTAAGTTTACGAAGTCTTTAGGCCAGTCGGGTACGACAAGCCTGTTGGATCAAGCCAGAGAGCAGTTGGGTCTACCAAAGCCAGAGAGCAGCACAGCCAAGCCCGCGATCGCCTCTGCCCCTCCTTCAGCTAGTGTTTCAGCAGCCAGCTCGACCTCAGTCAGTCCGGCCTCAGCCAGTTCATCGGTGCCCAGTCCACCCCCCAGCGTCAGCACTAGCCCGGAAACTCCGGCTGCGCCTGAAGCTGAATAATGGCGCTTTAGAAAAAACGGCTGACGATTGGCCCAGTACAGGTAGCCGTTAAGTTAGGGCATATCAAGTTGGGGCATATCATAGCGATCGCTATTTTTACATAACGTGAGTTTGACAAAAAACAGTCGCCCCTCATCCTCCCATCCTCCTTCTCCCTAGGGAGAAGGAGGGGCAATGAAGTAATCAAGCTTCTTATTCTTAAGCCCCTCGTCTTTGGGCTATCCATTGCCCACAAGTCCGTAGAAGTGTTACAGGGATTAGCTTTGCAGCAT
>JAKRSB010000121.1 GCA_022402525.1 Thermosynechococcaceae cyanobacterium MS004 | reverse complement strand
TAGCCGAACGAGATATTCCAGCCCTTTACCGGAACCATACCGCCAGAGCGATCGCGCTCCCTTCCCCCGCTGTCGCCCATACGAGTGAGCGAGAGAATGCAGTAGGGTTAATCGTCAGTAAAATTTAGAGAAAAAGACTTAATTTTCAGCAAAAATTCAGAATAATCTGGCCTAATGAGCAGGAGGTGTGGCTATTTTATAGAGGCGATAAAGCCTGATACCTAAAACTGTTGCTTGAAATACTGTATTGATATGGCTTTAGAGCGAACCCATGTTGACAATATCCTAGTTATTATTCCTGTCCTAAACGAAGAGGATACTATTGCTCAAGTGATTGGTGCACTCCACAAGCAAGGTTTGATGAATATTCGAGTGATTGATAATGGTAGCTCTGATCGCAGCAAAGTCGAAGCTCTGGGTGTAGGTGCAGAGGTCATAGAAGAGCCAAAGAGCGGATATGGTCAAGCCTGCTGGCAAGGACTTCAGGCAATTCCCGAAAAAATTGAATGGATTTTGTTTTGCGATGGCGATGGCAGCGATGATATCAGTGTCCTGCCGCAGATGATCGAGCAGCGTGATCGCTATGACTTTATGCTGGGTGATCGCACTGCAACGTTAGCGGGACGTGCTGTACTGACTACTGTCCAGCGATTTGGCAACCGCCTCGCCACGGCCCTAATTCGGTGGGGCTGGGGCTATAGCTACCGCGACCTTGGCCCGCTACGGCTCATCCGGCGCTCGGCATTAGAACAAATCCAAATGCAAGACCGAGGGTTTGGCTGGACAGTTGAAATGCAGGTTCGGGCAATTGAGTTGGGGCTACGCATCTATGAGTATCCGGTGGGCTACTATCCTCGCCAGGGTGGGCGCTCTAAAATCTCTGGGAGGTTGAGGGGAAGCGTCCAGGCTGGCACCATTATTCTCAGTACCTTAGGGCGTTTGTACGGTCAGCGTTTACGCCAGAAACGGAGTCTAAAGCAATGACGCAGCCTTCACAATCGCCTGCGAAAGATCGAATATTGCCGTTGAGCTGTAGTGTGCTTTTGCTGGTTGGAGGTGCAGTGCTGATGAGTGCCAACGGGAATGTCTCTCAGGTGGAAACGCTGCATCGGTTTTGGGTGAGCAGCGCGATCATGGGGAGTGGCTTTGTGCTGTCCTGGCGGCTGCAATCGCTCCCAACGGTTTGGTTCTGGGGCGTGGCGATCGCCACTCGGCTGCTGCTGCTGCCGATGGCCCCTGGTGATGACGTGTGGCGCTATCTCTGGGAAGGGCTGATTCAAACCCACGGGTTTAGCCCTTACAGCCTTGCTCCCAATGCGCCTGAGTTAGCATTTCTGCGAACAGACTGGTGGTCACTGATTAACTTTCCAGAGGTTTCCGCTATCTATCCGCCCCTGACCCAGTTTGGATTTCGGCTATTAGCCACGCTTTCGCCCAATTTGTACCTGTTTAAGCTGGCTTTTATACTGCCAGATTTGCTGGTGTGCTGGCTGTTGAGCCGTCGGTTTGGCAATGCTCCATCTGCACTCTATGCCTGGAACCCAATGATTATTTATGCCTTTGCAGGGGGTGCCCACTACGATAGCTGGTTTATTTTGCCGTTGGTGGTGGCTTGGCTCGGGGCTGAGGGAAAAGATAGCTCGCCTCGGCCCCTAAGCTGGCTGTGGAGTGCCCTATGGATTGGGGTCAGCATGGCGGTGAAGTGGGTGTCGCTGCCGCTGATGGCTTTTTTAATGGGGCGATCGCTCCGTCAACGCAAGTTTGGACAGATGATTGGGGCAGGGTTGGCGGGTCTTCTCCCGATGGTGTTGTTTGCCTTGCCCTTTTGTAGCCTTAAGAACTGCCCACTCATCCCAACGGAGTCTGTGTTTGTCGCCTACGGACGCAGTGCGGAATTCCTGCCCCATTTTTTAGCTTTAGTGTGGCCACCTTCGCTAAAGGCTAACTGGATTTTTGGAGTGCCTTTAGCGCTCTATGTGCTATGGCTAGGATGGCAGACTCGGCGGTTTCAGCAGTTTGCAGAGGCGTACTGGTTTGGGCTATTGCTGCTGACGCCTATTGTCCATTTTTGGTACTTTACCTGGATGGTTCCCTTTACAGTACCGAGCCAAAACTGGGGGGCGCGTTGGGTCAGCTTATCGGCATTTGTCTATTTTGTACTGCCGTCTCGCGTTCCTGACTGGCGACTGACGGAGTGGGAGCGGCTTTTCCTGTGGCTTCCTTTTGTGGCGGGGTGGCTCTGGAGTGCTTGGCAAATGACTCGCGATCAGCCCCAGGAAGCCAGAAGTGAGCTAGACACATGCTTGTAACATCAATGAACGGTTCATGAAACACGAGACCCTTTATATCATTCAGCAAATCCTCAGCAAAAATTTAGGGATGGATCACTTGTTTGATCGCAAAATGTCTGATAACTGGTGAAAGCTCTTTCAGTCAACCGTCAATTGTGCTTAAAACAGGATTATTCGTTTTAACGACGGCGGCGATCGCAGTCCTCTCTGGCTGTGCCAGCCCCTCACCCTCGGCTCAGGGAAGCGCTCAGTCGATCCAAGTTGCTTCAGCAGCGCCCCTGTCCTACCAAGGCTACGACAAAATTCTACAAACCTATGTCAATGCCCAGGGTTTCGTCGATTATCAAGGGCTACAGGCTGACCCGCAGCCCCTTAAAGACGTTGTTGCACAGATTGGAGCCGTTGCGCCAACCACCTATGCATCCTGGAGTGAAGCTGACAAGATTGCCTTTCTCATCAACGCTTACAACGCGATCACCCTAGAATCCATCATCAACCAAAAGCCCCTGAAAAAAAGCATTAAGGATATTTTTGGCGTGTGGAACTTCGCGAAACATACCGTTGCTGGCGAAACTAAAACCTTAGACGACATTGAACACAAAACCCTGCGTAAAAACTTTAACGAACCGCGCATCCATGCTGCTTTAGTCTGTGCCGCCCTAAGCTGCCCGCCCCTACGTCGAGAACCTTACGTCGGCGCAAAACTCAACGAACAGCTAGATGACCAAGTGCGGCAATGGCTCTCCAACGAGCGTGGACTCAAGATTGATCGCGCCCAAAATCAGGTTGCCATTTCAAGCATCTTTAAGTGGTTTGGCGACGACTGGAAAAAAAGCTACGGTATAGCAGATCAGTTTGCAGGCAAGCCCACGGAACGAGCCGTGCTTAACTTTATCAGTCGCTACGTTAGTCCTGAAGATCGGTCATATTTAGCGCAGAGAAGATATAAACTCCAGTACCTAAATTATGATTGGTCTCTCAATCGCCAGTAAGCCGAGGCTCAATCTGCCCCGCACAGTGCCCCCCAACAGTCCCGTCACGATCCCCGTTTTTTCCCTCTGACTGCAGCGATTAGGACTCCATCCATGAGCTATCTCGAAACCACCGCCCAACTCTACGCTGAAGCTGCCGAAACGCCTCAAGTGGGGCTGTGCTGCGTGAGTACACCGCCGATTCGGCTACCCGGCCTTAAGATTCCAGCCATCATGCAGCAGATGAACTACGGCTGCGGGTCTACGGTGCATCCCACGGAGCTATTCGGGGAGCCCAGCGTTTTATACATCGGCGTTGGGGGTGGCCTTGAGGCCCTTCAGTTTGCCTATTTCTGCCGTCAGCCCAGAGCCGTTATTGCCGTTGACCCCGTAGCCCAAATGCGACAGGCAGCAGCTCGTAATTTGCAGCTTGCCACTCAGGACAATGCTTGGTTTGACCCTAATTTTGTCAAAATTCTAGACGGGAACGCCTTTGCCCTGCCCGTACCGGATGCCTCGGTGGATATTGTGGCGCAAAACTGTTTGTTCAATATTTTTGAGCCGGAAGACCTCCAGCGTGCACTCTGTGAAGCCTATCGCGTCCTTAAACCCGGCGGGCGGCTTTTCATGAGCGACCCGATCGCCACTCGTCCTATTCCGCCCCATCTCCAGCAGGACGAACGCCTGCGCGCCCTTTGTCTATCAGGAGCGCTCCCCTACGACGACTATATTCAGCATCTTATTGGCGTGGGGTTTGGGCAGATTGAAATCCGCGCTCGTCGCCCCTATCGTCTGCTGGATGCCCAGACCTATGGATTAGAGATATCCCTCCTGCTCGAAAGTCTAGATTCAGTTTCATTTAAGGTGTCGATTCCTGACGATGGTGCCTGTGTGTTTACGGGAAAAACCGCCATCTATCAAGGCACCGCAGAGCTGTTCGATGATCAGGCAGGTCACTGTTTACAGCGCGGTCTACCCCTAGCGGTCTGTGATAAAACGGCGGCAACACTATCGCGCTCCTTTCCCCAGGACATCATGGTGACGCCTTCCACCTGGCACTACAGCGGCGGAGGCTGCTGCTAGAAAGCTATTCAATGGCACTTTCCTTCCCTACTGCGGCATGACTGAGCGGTAGGGTCTACCAAATGTTGTAAAGGAGCCTCTATGACCCCTATTGCTGCAAAACCCTCGCTGATGCCGTTTGCAGAAGCCCCCGGTCAACCCCTGACCAAGCAGCCTATTACGGTGCTGCAACTTAATCTCGGCAAGCGCTGTAACTTGGCCTGCGCTCACTGTCACGTTGAAGCCAGTCCTACCCGCACTGAAGAATTATCAGAAACAATTTGCCAACAGTTGATTGAGCTCATTCAAAGGTTTCCGCAAATTGAGACAGTGGATCTGACGGGGGGGGCACCGGAGATGCTCTATGGGTTTAAGCCCATTGTGGAGGCGACTCGTGGCGCAGGGAAACAGGTCATTGTCCGCTCTAACCTAACAATTTACTATGAGCCAGGATTTGAAGATACTCCGACCTATTGCGCCCAGCATCAGGTCAGAATTGTCGCGTCTCTCCCCTGCTATCTCGCTGATAACGTGGATCAAATGCGCGGTCAGGGGGTGTACGATGCTTCGATTCGGGCTCTGCAATGGCTGAATCGTCTTGGCTATGGGCAAGACCCTAGCTTGTTACTGGATTTGGTCTACAATCCTCCGGTGCCAACGACAGACAGCTTCTCCCTCACCCCAAATCAGGTGAAGCTAGAGCAGGACTATAAAGTGTTTTTGCGGCAGCAATTTGGCATTGAGTTCAATCAGTTGTTAACGATTACCAATCTGCCCGTCGGACGCACGGCCTTTCACTTACAGCATAAAAAGCTATATCAGCCCTACGTTGACTTCTTGGCAACACACTATAACCCCGCGACGGTGAAGGATTTAATGTGTCGTAATGAGCTATCGGTAGATTACCGAGGGTATATTTATGACTGCGACTTTAACCAGATGGCGGAGTTACCTGCAAGAACCCCAACGGGGGAACTGCTCACTGTTTCTCGGTTTTTAGAAGCTGGAAGGCTAGATTTGATTTCTGAGATTCAAACGGCACCCTACTGTTACGGCTGCACGGCAGGCAGTGGTTCTAGTTGCGGTGGAGCATTGCTATGACGTCCGCAAAGCTGCACGGATAATGGGTTTGCAGCGTGATTCAGAGCGGATCTCGGTCATTATTCCGGTTCTTAACGAGGAGAGCAATATTCAGGGGGCGATCGCCAACACCCAAGCCAGCCAGCCTGCGGCAGAAATCATTGTGGTAGAGGGGAAATGGCGTTTTTCCCATAAAGATGGGAGTCCTTATTAAAAATTGCAGCGACCCCTTACTGACTTGCCGTCCTTCTCGGCAAT
>JAKRSB010000120.1 GCA_022402525.1 Thermosynechococcaceae cyanobacterium MS004 | reverse complement strand
TGATGTTCTCAAAGCTGCTCTAGTCAATTGATTCAGCTTATTTCAGTGGCATTGATCCGTGCTTAGTAAAGATTGATCGGCAATCGCCCAACATAGAGAGATAAAAAATCATTGGAGCGTAAAGAATAGTGGTATTTTTGTGGCAAGCGAAAGATATTTTTGCCGCTAAATTCAGGACGTTCGACTTATCTCTGTGGGCGCAGGCAAGAAAGATCGGATGACAGCGAGGATCAGTCGTGGCGAAAACTCAAATGCTATTCCTACCTAAAGATTTTAACTTTCGAGATATCGGTGGACTTAAGACGAATGGTGGCAGTCATACAAAGGCTCGAATTCTCTACCGCAGTGCCCAGCCGACAAAAATTGTCGGCGTAACTTTTCAAGAGCTGCTCAAACATCATGGCATCGTAACTATCATTGATCTCCGATCTTCTGAGGAACTTGGTGGTTCGGTTCTGCCCGATGAAGCATTCGAGTACCACTATCGATCAATTCCACTCTTTCCGATCATCAATCATTCCTGGGTTAATCCTAAGGATACTAGTCCTGAAGCTACTTCCAGTCGCTATTTTGAGATGCTTGAGGTTGGGGCGGTCTCAATTAGGCGAATCATTGAGCAAATTGTTTCCGAACCAGATGGCGGAGTACTTATTCATTGTGCTGCCGGACGAGACAGAACGGGCATCGTAATTGCGGTTTTGCTCAGATTGGTCAATGTAGAAAAAGGCGAAATCGCATTTGACTATGGCAAGAGCAACTTAGTAGTTTCCGATGGTTATTTTGCCCAGCCCGATACAATAATTCACCTGCTTGACCTTATTGATTCAAAATATGGTTCGATACAAGACTTCATGTTGTCAACTGGAATATTACAACAAGACCTATATTTACTTAAGAATAGAATAGTAGAAAAATAGGACGGAAATACATTGAGCAAAGTTTTCAACCCGACTTATTTGCCCGTCACAAGTCAGGTTATCTATGAATAACGGCTGAGAGATTTTCCGTTAGGCAGAGAGTTGTTTTACCTTTACGGCTCCGGAACTTAGCTTTGGGGGGTTTATTTGGAGATCGCACCAAAAAGAGAGACAACAAATCATTGGAGCGGACTGAAAAGTGTTCTTGATGGCTACAACCGAGAGATAACTTCATCCGCTCAATTCAACCGTTATGCTCCGGTTACCATTCCAATCGGCAGAGAACGACTCGCCCCGTCTTCCGACTGATCCCAATTGTCTCAATTCCGCGTTGATAATACACGCCATTTTCAAGATGCTCGTGAATCCACTCCGGATCTTCGCTTGTACTTGGCATAGACTTAATCTGATCTGGCCCCAGAAAATTTGGATCTCTCGACCATTCGGCTTGGATTGCTTTCTCAAAAGCTGCGACTTCTCGTATCGGTAGGTCAAAAGCATAATACTCGCTATTGTCCCCGTGAAAGTCTGGTGCTGTCCACTCTGCTCGAGCGTTTGAGGCAGTCGACCGCCATTTCCCACCACCGACGTTGCCAAGAACCTCGTCCACTTGCTGAATCGCACTCTGCCCGGTCGCGGTACCTATATTCTCGCTATCATTGGCAATCCACCATACGAACAAGACATACAAAAAGCCGTAGCAGAGTAAGGGTAAGGCGATAAGAAGACCGAGAACCCACAATATCAACTTCAACCTGCGTCTCGACCTTTTTCCATTACTCATTGTCGTAGTCCATTGGTCACTTATGGTAGTAATGAACATCGGCGGTCACCCAGTCTGTGCATAACTAACACTGCTTACACAGATACACTTTCAGGAGTATCCGTTTACGGTTGTGGGCTTTATTGTTTGTTATGTAGCATGCAATTTGGTTTATGAAAGTCAATCAGACAATGAGCATTGGGATCACTAAAGTCGCTTTCACATTTCATCTAGGATTGCTATATGTCTCTAAAATATTAGACTATAATGAATGTTATCAGCGTATTTAAAACTCCGTGGCCGAAATCTCCAAAGAGACTATTGAAAAAATATTAGATTTGATAGGCAGGCTGTCAACCTTGATTGATTCAGCTTCATTCACAGAATTATCAATATTTAATGCTTATGGCGAAACTGAAGAAATGGTCTATGTACTAGAGCAACTACAGAACACTAAGGAGAGAGGAATTTCCGCTTATTCAAGGATTTCGACTCTACTATTAAAAGTATCTGAGATTCAGCCATTTGCACCTGTAGTCATGTTAGAGATGTTGTTCAAGGCAATAGAACAAGCTCAAGCTACTGTTGACGCTGGAGAAGCAACTGTTAAAGAAGCAAGAAATGATTGGAGCATCTGATGACTATACCTGTTCTGCCTGATCCTCAAAAAATCCAGAAAACTGTAGTTGAGCTGCAGGAAGTTTGTAGGCAATTTGATGCCTTGAACTTTACTCTTGATGAGTTGATCGCGCACGTTGATGCAGAAATACAAAATAGCCCTTTGACTATTTACCATCTTAGAAAAAGTCGCGAAACACAAAGTGCATAACACTTGCATGCACCGAAACGGAGATTTACTCTATCGATTTTGATGCAAAGATTATCTCCGTCCGGTGATGCAAAACGTTAGAAGCTAAATACGCTATTTAGTCAGCACAAGCTCAACAGCGTGTACCCATTATTGAAAGTACTAAAGGAATGTCTGATGACATCTGAAAACACCGATTCCAAACAAAGTTCATCTTTAAAAGTTGTCTATCGTTTTCTTGGGGGGGCTACAGTTGGCACTCTTGTACTGCTCATCCCTTTAACATATGGGACATTCAACGATTTGGGACTTGTTCAAGCAGGTGTTGCATCATTGCTATTGATATTGTGCGGCTTATTATCAATTGTTTGGGGTGAAAAATTTATTGACGCGGTAATGCGAATGCTGAATGCTACTGGTCTCTAGACGAGTGCGATCGCCGACTCATAAGAGGCATCAAGCCTTTGGAATACCAGAAAAGCCCAGCGTAATGCATTGCTCCATTCAGCAATGGTAGGTTGGGTCGAGGCACGAAGCCCATACCCTACAACAAATCACTCAGGGCCATCTTCAAATTCAAGCGAAGTATCCTCTCCCGCATCCCGTCATACTTCCCTTCGCGCCCAGACTTGTGAAAACTGGAAAACTCCAAATCCTGCGGTGCCCCCACCAAATCATGCCGCACCAGATTGGAATCGAATCATTTGAATTCACCTTCAGCAAAGACCGCCAGAGCAATCTCCAGTGGATGGCTGCATCACGGACAAATGCGATCGCCTACAGAGAAACATGCCAGGGGTCGTACAAATGCGATCACCGATGATGCGTCACCAGCGTAAAAAATAGGTGCCGCCCGTTATTTTGATTCTGCGGTACTCCATCGGTTAGGTATTGGGGTTCGTCCCTCAACCCAAGCTACCATTGCTTGATTTGCGATTTCTACCCCTTATGGGCCTCCTTACCCCCCAATTTGCGACATAGTGCGGCTGTATCGCCCCTGATTGACTTGCCCATTGGCTTCCCCAGCGCCTTCTGGAATACCAGAATCCCGTTCACTGTAGTTAATCTCGGCCTTTTGCCCTAGCGCCACGCGCACCATCGCCTGAAGCTCCTGGGTGCTAGCGCCTGCCCGAAGCGATCGCTTTAGATCAACCTGCCCCGCCTCGTTTAGCAGACAAGGGCGCAGCCAACCATCCGCCGACAGCCGCATCCGGTTACAGCGATCGCAAAAGCACTCTGACATTTGGCTAATAAAACCCAGCGTACCCTTTGCGCCCGGAATCCGAAACACATCCGCTGGCCCATTGCCCAAGACCTGGCCTTCTTCCAGCCCCCAACGATCGCGAATCTGCTGCCGCAATTCTTCTGACGGCACCCAGCCCCGCTCTCCAAACAGATCTGCATTGCCAATGGGCATAAATTCAATAAAGCGCACATGCCACTGACGCTCTAGAGTCAGGGCGGCTAGGTCAGGCACCTCCTGCTCATTTACCCCAGGAATCACCACCACGTTGAGCTTGAGTGGGTTAAACCCCACCTCATGGGCGGTTTGAATGCCGTCCCAGACCTGCTGCCACCGAGACCTTGCCGTTTGGGCGCGGGAGCCCGTAATTTTTTCAAAAGTATCGGGCACTAGGGAATCTAAACTGATGTTGATGCGCCGTAGCCCCGCGTTGTAGAGAGGTTGAGCCAGCCTGGGCAGCAAGAAACCATTGGTGGTCATGGAGAGGTCTTGGACTTGGGGGAGATGGGCGATCGACCTGACAATTTCAACCACATCAGGCCGCAGGAGCGGTTCCCCCCCCGTCAGCCGAAACCGCGTAAACCCGACTGGAATCATCACCTCACGAATCAAGGTAAGCAGCTCATCTGCGCTGAGAATATCGGCCTGCTGCAAAAATTTCAGGTCATCCCCCTCCGGCATACAGTATTGACACCGGAAGTTACAGCGATCAACGAGGCTCACTCGCAGGTAGTCCACCTGATTCAAGGCAATCTCCTTCCATTGAGATGCTTTTGCAGCGGTGCTAGATGCCCTCAATATATCCTATTCATTCAAGATGGGTAGCTGGCCTTACCCCAGGCTTTCCTTTGGCTGACGCTTGGGCAGTACGAGGGTATTTTTAAAAATGCTTTTGATTATCATTTATGATAAGAATTTTATAATCATACTAGTAGATGAATTCATGGGTCGTTCGTGAGTATCTAACACAGGCTGGCGAAAATCCTTATCGAAACTGGCTTGCATGTTTAGATAAGGCGGTAAAAGCAAGGGTTCAGGCAAGAGTCATGCGGTTTGAGCAAGGGAACCTTGGGGACTCGAAAGTTGTGGGGGAAGGTGTCTGGGAAGCTCGGCTGATGTTTGGGGCAGGATATCGAATTTATTTTGCCCTGGATGGAGACACCATTTTGCTGCTGTTGCTGGGCGGTGATAAGCGGACTCAATCCAAGGATATTCGGAAAGCTCAGCAATATTGGACTGACTATTGCACGCGGAGGAACAATGGCTAAGCAAGGCAGAAGTAAGGACTGGAATGAAGGGTTAGCTGAAGACCTTCAGGATCGCGAGTTTGCGCGGGAATTTTTGCTGGCGGCGGTGGACGAAGATATTCCGATTCAGGCTGCCTTGGGTAAGGTGATTCGTGCCTATGGACTTAAAGAGTTTGCGGCTGAAATCAATATGCCAAGCTCTAACCTCAGCCGCGCACTTAGCCCTGGATCTAACATGACTCAGCAAACCCTGAGTCGTCTGCTTAAGCCATTTGGTCTACGATTGAGTCTTGCCCCTGTCAGCAATATGAGCATTGCGAGCTGAGTATTGCGAGCTGAGTGTGCCTATAAAAGAAGCAGGCGCTCCATCTCCTTAAATACTGGTTTCTCACTTCATCAAAAGGCGATCGCTGTACAAAGGGGATTACAGCGCTCATTCCAGTCTTTTGAATTCCATAGTGTGAATCTATTTAACAACTGCGATACAGTCAATTTCGACTTGGACATTTTTAGGCAGCGCTGCAACCTGCACGCAGGCGCGGGCAGGGGCGGTAGACTCATCAAAGTAGTTGGCGTAAACGCTGTTGACTGTGGCAAAGTCTTGCATGTCGGCTAAAAAGACGGTGGTTTTCACGACGTCCTTGAAGCTTGCCCCCGCCGCGCTCAAGACGGCCTCTAGGTTTTTCATTACCTGCACCGTTTCCTGGGCTACGTCTCCATTTCCCACAATGGTTCCGGTGGCGGGGTCTAGGGC
>JAKRSB010000013.1 GCA_022402525.1 Thermosynechococcaceae cyanobacterium MS004 | reverse complement strand
AGCTTGAGACTACCCTTTCTATAGTTTCGATTCTCGGCCTTTGCGATCTACTGAGACTAGACCTGTTTATATTGCCGTCCTAACCAGCCTCCAGCCCCTGTTAGAAAAATCACACCATCGCCTTGATCTAAATCACCATCTAGCCTGATGGGACATGGGAGATTACTAAGTATCAACCCTTTAGCAAACACAAGGTGATTCAAATGAAAAAAGTAGTTCTCGCACTTCTTTCTGTTGCAGCCCTCGGCACCACCTTAAGTGCCCCCTTCGCAGCAAATGCCCGTGAAGTCCGCATTGACCTGCCAGGGAGACGAGATATTTCCATTGACCTGCCAGGGGACCGCCGCGATCGCTCTTATGATGTGCTGTACCGTCGCAATCGCCGCAGTGGTTGGCAATACTATGGAACCTACGACAGTCGTTTCCGGGCAGAGCGCGCTGCATGGCGTTTAGAACGCCAAGGCTATCGCGCCTACGTCGAGCGCCGCTAGTCGTGGGTGAGTTCCATCGCTCAATATCCAGCCAATCTATTCGAGCCAATATTTGAGCCAATGTTTGAGCAAATCAATATTTGAGCAAACTCATGACGACTAACGACCCTTTGGCATCCTTCATCATAACTGTGTGTAATAACTGCGCAATGACAACAGGTGACCCATCTGTGGTTCAATTCAGGATTGTTCCCTGAGCCTGGCTAATGTTCATCCGTGATGTTTAGATTCTCTGATGTGCGCCGCTCCAGGATGAACGATAATAGTCACCTGTTGTTATTTATTTGCACCAAAATATTATGGGTCGTGCCAAAAAGGTTGTATTGGCCTATTCGGGAGGGGTGGATACTTCCGTTTGTATTCCTTACCTCAAGCAAGAATGGGGGGTTGAGTCGGTCATTACCTTAGCGGCGGACTTAGGGCAGGGGGATGAGCTAGGCCCGATTCAAAAAAAGGCGCTGGACGCTGGGGCGGAGGAGTCCCTCGTGGAGGACGCTACGACACGCTTTATTGAAGACTATGCGTTTCCGGCCATTCAGGCTAATGCGCTCTATGAAAACCGATACCCGCTCTCAACGGCTCTAGCGCGACCCCTCATTGCCAAGCTACTGGTGGAGGCCGCTGAACAATACGGGGCCGATGCGGTTGCCCACGGCTGCACAGGCAAAGGGAACGACCAGGTGCGCTTTGATGTGTCGATCGCCGCACTTAATCCAGATCTTAAAGTGCTAGCTCCGGCACGGGAATGGGGCATGAGCCGAGAGGAGACGATCGCCTACGGAGAGCGTTTTGGTATCCCTTCTCCGGTCAAGAAGTCCTCTCCCTACAGCATTGATAAGAATCTCCTAGGGCGCAGCATTGAGGCGGGGCCCCTAGAAGACCCTTGGACAGAGGCGACGGAGGAAGTCTTTGAGATGACCAGTGCGATCGCCCGGACACCCAATGAACCAGAATATGTTGAAATTGGCTTTGAGAAGGGCTTACCCGTTTCTTTAGACGGTGTGGCGCTGTCACCAGTAGAGCTAATTCGTCAGCTTAACCAAACGGCGGGGCGGCATGGTGTGGGTCGCATTGACATGATTGAAAACCGTCTGGTGGGCATCAAATCACGGGAAATCTACGAAGCACCTGCACTGCTGGCGCTGATTCAGGCACACCGCGATCTTGAAAGCCTAACTTTAACGGCAGACGTCAGCCATTATAAGCGCGGCATTGAAGAAACCTATAGCCAGCTTGTCTACAACGGCCTGTGGTACAGCCCGTTAAAACAGGCCCTAGATGCCTTTGTGGTTCAGACCCAGCAGCGTGTCTCTGGGGTAGTGCGCCTGAAGTTCTTTAAAGGCGTTGCAGCACCGGTTGGACGGCGATCGCCCTATTCTCTATATGCCTCAGATCTGGCAACCTACGGCAGTGATGATGCCTTTGATCACAAAGCCGCCGAGGGCTTCATCTACGTTTGGGGCTTGCCGACCCGCGTCTGGTCGCAGCGAATCCGAGAATCTTAAAAAGAATCGGGGAACCGCGTCCACTACGCATCAACAGATGCAGAGCTGGGAGCATGGGTAGACCGATGAGGCAGATTGTTCTAGTCCACCATCGGTCTAAAGGTTCTTTGTGGATACTTTTAGCGCATTGGGGAGCCTTGCGGTCAGCCATCACAAACGATACCCTGTGATACCCTGTCATCAATCCTGCACGGAAGCAGGCACATTGAGGTTGCTCAGCGTCCATCATGACTGAATCCCGTAAACCATCTCTCCTCCCTCGCTTCAAATTTAATACCTGGAGTCGCCGCTTGGGAGCAGCCTTGCTGTTGGGAGGACAGGTACTGGTACATCTGCTGAAGGGAAAAATTAACCGCCGCAATACCCTAGAGCAAATGTCCATCGTAGGGCCAGAGTCGCTGCTAGTGGCGATGCTGACGGCAGTTTTTGTGGGGATGGTTTTTACGATCCAAGTGGCGCGCGAGTTTATTAACTTTGGGTTGGGCAGTACCGTCGGAGGTGTCCTAGCCGTTGCCTTAACCCGTGAATTAGGCCCCGTCCTGACGGCAGTAATTTTGACGGGGCGGGTTTGCTCCGCATTTACAGCGGAAATTGGCACTATGCGCGTGAGCGAACAAATTGATGCCCTGCAAATGCTCAGTACCGATCCGGTAGACTATCTTGTCATTCCTCGCGTGATTGCTTGCTGCGTTATGCTGCCGGTGCTGACGCTTTTTTCCCTGGTGGGGGGGATTGGGGGCGGAATGATTGTGGCATCGCTGATGTACAACATTCCTTCTGGCGTTTTTTTAGACTCGGTGCGCAGCTTTTTGGGGCTGTGGGATATCTGGAGCGCACTGCTGAAGGCAATGGTCTTTGGGGCAATCATTGCGGTCATTGGCTCTAGCTGGGGGATGACGACCACTGGCGGGGCAAAGGGTGTGGGACAGTCCACCACTGCTGCGGTTGTCACGACGCTGGTATTTATTTTTATCAGCAACTTTTTTCTATCCTGGGTGATGTTCCAGGGGACAGGGGGCTCAGCGGTACAGAAGATTTAAGACGTGAGCGCAATGATGCACTTAAAGCCCCTCATCCCAAACCCTTCTCCCAAAGGCGAGGGGCTTAAGAACCTTGATTTTTAATTGCCGCTCCTTCTCCCTTGGAAGAAGGAGGATGGGAGGATGAGGGGCGGTTGTTTTTTGTCGTTTGCCTGTGCCATTCGTGCTTATGGGAAGGGATCAGTCTTGATCGGGCGATGGGTAGCCTAAGGGAAAGGCCGTATTGATCCATCCCCCGATATTGATAAAGGAGAGCGAGATGCTCGACGCTTTTTCTAGAGCTGCCCTTAACGCCGATGCTAAAACCGCTCCGATTAGCGGCGAAGACCTCAGAACCTAAAGTCTTTCAGTATTTTCATCAATGTAAAGATTAAACCCCAGTGAGAGAATAGAAAT
>JAKRSB010000119.1 GCA_022402525.1 Thermosynechococcaceae cyanobacterium MS004 | reverse complement strand
GCCTGGAGTTGGCATGATATTGCGATTTACCCCACTATTCTTTGATGCACAATCGCAATGCCGCTCGCACCGTCGATCCGCTCTATAGTACTGGCCTGGCTATGACCGCCCTGCAAATTCAACAGATAACCGAGATCGTTCGACGAGATCTAGCTAATACGCTGGCAATGGATGATGTGGAAGTGCTCTCTTCGTTTTGGTGTCAACTTACCGCAAGACGGCAAGTTGATATTACCGATCAATATGCCACTATGCACGATCCATTTTCTGCCCATCTGCGTCGGTATTGGAATTTAAACGGCTGGTGGAATGGCATTCTACCACTCTGGTGGAGTGGATTTCTAACCAATCCCCAGGGAGCCCGCAGTCTGATAGGGCTTTTACAGGGTGGAGAAAAAAGCGAACGTGCCGCCTGGGATCTGTTTAGAGAGGTTTCGACACAAATCGGAGCGGTTGAACCTCAGGATTTTGAGCAAACCTTTGACTTCGACCAAATTATCAATCGACGCTTCGATCGTTCGATTGACTCAATCCCACAACAATTATCAAGATATTTCCTCTGGCGTTTAAAGATACGGTTTCACTTGATGAAACGATTAGGCTGGCAACAGCAGCTTCTTCAAGTTCGGCCATTACTGCAAGAATTGACGCGTATGCTGGCGGTCAAGTATCTATTTCGCCTGAAGTTCAGATCTCTATTCCAAACGATAAATCCAGCCTTTATTTCGATCATGCTGGTGCTGCTAAACAAGACCATCTTGCGCAGATTCAAAAATGAAGTGCAACATCTTGGTCAAGACTGCCAGAGCGCAACGTGGACTTCAATATACAGTTTTCTCTCTATGATCTCTTTGGAGATGGGCTTAAGCCATCAAAGCCTGATCTCTAGATTCCTTTGCCACCAGTTGTGAACAAGTGTTGCACTTCAGATTTGAATTGGCGGTTTCGATAAGATGCTGTATCTTCCACGAAGGCGTTGTAATCCTTATCGAGTAGCATCAGTAGGCAGATAGTTTAATCCCCTGAGGTCGTTCGGGCTTGACGTTTCTTCATCGCATTCTGCTCCAGGACTCTTCGTTATATTCTCAATCTTTACAACCACTAACTAACTTAGGATCAGAATTATGAATCATATAAAGTTTTTGAAAGAATTTTTTCTTGGGGCTGTGCCACCAGTTTTCTGGACACTCGCTTTACTAAGACCCGTTCAGGCACAGGTTGATTTCGGACATGTTTATAGCCATATGCCGAGTACTTTGGGTTTGCTCAGTACGCCAATAATGGGCCAGGATTTCGGCAGATCATCTCCTACAGTCAAAGCAAGGGTTCGCCTTGAGCCAGAGGTCTATCGCTTCAAGCCCTCGCTCAAAGTCACAGAAGCCATAGAAAAGGATATAGTTGAGGCAATCGTGCGTCAGCTTCCAAATACTTCAATAGGTGAGTTGTCCCAGCAGTTCAAACGGGAGCGCTTGAAGCCGCAGTTTGACGCAATAATGCTTAAGTATGGCTACTCACCCCATAACTTAGCTGATGTGATGGTCGCTTACGCAGTGTTGTCATGGGAAGCTTACTCTCAGGAACGGGTAACGCAAGGACAGATTCAAGGCGCTACTGTCATGCTCCGCAATGCTGTAGCGAGAACGCCACGCCTTGCCACGCTAACCGATGTTGAGAAACAACGAACAGCAGAGAAGCTAACTTATGCCGCGATGTTTGGGGTAGGAGTAATGCGCAATAGTCCTAACCCGCAAGCCTCCCGTGAGAGTGTTCGTAATCATGTGCGTCATACATTGGGCATTGATTTTGCGAGAGTGCGATTGAGCAATCAGGGATTTATTTCGAGCGACCTATAGTGCAATGCTACTGAAATAAGCTGAATCGATTTGCTAGAGCAGCTTTGAGGACATCACGAGGTTTGGTCATCCTCGGAAAAGGCTTCGTAGGTTCAGAACGAAATGCTCTCAAAGGCAATGAGTCCTTCGCCACGGACTGCATTAGGATTCGAAGTAATCTTTCTCGCACTTCTTCGAGTGAAATAGCCAATAGCCCTATCGTTTGAAGGAAATGCTGTCTGACTACCCCTCGATGCCCTCGATGCTGCGGCCAATGCCTGGCTACAGATGCCGATGACCTCGACAACTCTGCTCCGGTGATGACGCTCTACCCTAAGGGGGTGCCGATGGCCTTCAGCCAAGTTCTAGACCCCGACCACTCGATCCCTAGCTGACTAACTGCTGCCCTGCCCTTAGCGATCGCTCTTTGGGTCACTGAGTCTCTGACTGTTCCGGTAAGTCCAGCATTCATTCCGGTGCTGGCTGATGTCGCTGAGGCCGCTCCGGCGCTGAAAAAGGCTCGTCAATCTGCAAAGGCTTCAGGCAACAAGAAAGCGCTGGACAAGACCCCTCGGAGGCGATCGCCTAAGACAACGGCGACAACAGCAGCGGCTCAGTAACGGCTCAGCAGGATTTTGAGTTGACGAAGTTGTACAACTTGGTTAACCTTTAAGAAGAGATGATTTCTGGGCTAAAACTATGTTGTCCCAAGCCTTAGAGCAAAAGTTTCGGGCTGCTTCCCATCAAGATCGCAGACTGATCGAGTCTTTATTGGAAACCTCGACTTCCTTAAAAAACTCAGTCAGCGAAGCGCTTTCAGAAATTCTCCAAGGCTCTACGCGGGGACAGTTTTTGTCTGCTGTCCTGGAAGCAGCGGCTTCAGCTTCGCAGGGGGCTTCAGTCAATACCGTTCATCCGCTCTCATCCCTGGATGCCTTGGTTGAGGTTTTAACGCAACCTGAAGCTTTGGCTAATCTTGCACCTGACGACCCCTTGGCGATCGCCCGATTAAAGGGTGTTCAAGTCAAGCAACGATTGCTCTATGAAGATGGTGCGCCTCTGAAAAGTGAACAGGTGGCTCAGCTTCTGAATATGTCTCGACAAGCCGTTGATAAACGACGGATCAAGCATCAGCTTTTAGGCGTTTCTATGGGGCGACGAGGCTATTTATACCCTCTCTGTCAATTTCAAGATCATCAAGTGATACCAGGTCTAGCCCAAGTTCTAAATGTATTGAAGGACTTTTCGCCTTGGACTCAGCTCATGTTTTTGAAGACGGGCGATGTCCGATTAGGCGGCAAAACACCTCTCACCTATCTTCAAGAGGGAAAGATTGAGGACGTTCTTACAGCAGCACAATGTTATGGAGTTCAGTGTGCGGCCTAACCCTTTGTGCCATTGACCTCGCAGTAGGTTTTTATAGAGTACAGACTCAAGCATTCTATGAATCTACCGCCCGATCATCTGCCGCCACCCCACCCGCTGCCGCCCATTGGCTTTGAATCTCGAATACTTCCCACTATCGAATCGTCTGGGCTTTTTTATCGCTTAAGTTCCGTTCGCCATCCATCAGCACTCCACTTTGACCGTAGTGGTCGCGGTCGCTTTGATGGTGCCTCTCAAACCTACGGCATCCTTTACACTGGTGCCGACGAGTATGCCGCGTTTATTGAAACCTTTGGAAGACTCCACGGTCAAATTGCCGTTGAAGAATCAGCACTTAGACAGCGATCTCTCTTCCGCATTGTCTCCAATCGCCCCCTCAACTTTGTCGATCTCACAGGTAGCGCCTTAGTTAAAATTGGCGCAGATGCTCGTTTGACCACAGGGTCATACGCTATAGCTCGTACTTGGGCACAGGCTATTTTTGACCATCCTCAAAAAGTGGACGGCCTCAAGTATTTTTCTCGCCACGACAACACTCGCGTTTGCTTTGGCATTTTTGATCGTTCTAAGGATGCTCTAAGTGAACAAAATACAGGCAACTTACTGGATAATCAGCCAAAGCTATTGGCAGAGATCCTCGCACACTATGACTACGGACTCTTTTAGCTCAAGGTTTTCATCTGGAAATCTGCACCTTTATGCCTTTATCAATTCCTTGAACCCGTCAATTCATAGCTCGTGATGCTCACGCGATCGCTTGGGCGGCTTTTGCTCAAGCTCATGAACCCCTACCAGAATTTCCGGCACTCTGTCCGGCGCTGGCTGCTGTCCCGCTGGCTCTGCCCTCGATGGCTCCCGCTCCGGTCTTTCCTTATCCGGTGGTGCAGTGGGGTTCTACAACTGAAGCCCTGAACGATGTGGCTCCTGTGCTGGCGCTCTGCCACTGGTGCTGGCTCCATTCTTCGCTGAGGCTCTGACTGTTCCGGTAAGTCCGGCAGTCGTTCCAGTGGTTGCTGAAGTCTCTGAGGCCGCTCCGGTGATGAAAAATGCTCATCAGTCTGCAAAGGTAACGGGCAAGACCCCTCGGAAGCGATCGCCTAAGACAACAGCGGTTAGGAAAAGCAGCGATCGCTCTTCCTAACCGCAAGTACAAAGCCGAAACAACAGCAGCTCAATACCTCGATGCGAACGACAGTGACATTGGGCTGAAGCCCAATTCAGCTTTCCGATAAGCCTTGCTCTGTGAGAAGCAGCCTTTATTCGGAAGTTGCGTTTCGGCTTGCCTTTGTTACAGGTGCCTAAAGATTCAGACATTTTTGATTGGGTATCACCTTATTGGCGACCCACTTATACAGTGACTCCCCAAGAAAAGAAGTCCGGCTTAAATTCACGTCAGTGACCTTTGCCTCTTTGAAGCAAATCTTCTTTTCAGCTAGGTTGGCATAATTAATGATTCCCGTTGCAGCAACAGTACCGTGGGCATCTCGACGGATCTTTCGCTTCAACGTGATGTTTGTATCTGTTGTCATCTGACAGCCACTAAACCCAATTTGATTGATCTGATTAATTCGTAGTGTTTTACGGGGGTTTATTTCGTAAGATATGCCTGCAACTTGGCTATTGAGCTGACTTAATATCTGAGGCCGGAGAGCATTTCCGAAGGCTTCGATTTGGCTACAGCTCAGGGATGTTGCTTTTACAGACCTTTGGCCCATGGTGCCAGCCAGAACACTCCCTAAAGCTAGAGAAACAAGAATAACTTTTTTCACGTTAGTACCTCGACTTTAATGATGATGGTGCCCGTTGCCCTTCTGAGGGCGATATCAATTGACCTCTGATGTTCTAATCATCGGAAAATGTCTAGATTTCAGCAGTGACCGAGGTAGGTTTGAGCAGTGATGTTCATCAGTCTTGTCTGTGAGATTAAGCGATGATTCTAGTAATTCTTGGCACGATCTCATTGATAGCAAGGTGGAGCATCCTTTTTGCTTTAGATAGAGCGGAATGCACCATTCAGAAGTTGTGGCTTTTACCCCTGGCGACTCTCACTGCCGCTGACTCTCTGGTTCAGCTTCTACAGCAGGTCGCCCTTCAGGTCAGTACAATGGAGTCATCTCAGCAGAGACACGAACTATCCGCCTACGCTCAGTTGATTGCTGGCTTGCGTTTCGACAAGGCCTTAATCCGTCAGGTTTTTCAAGAGGGCATTATGCGCGAATCTGTCATCTATCAAGAAATCCTTCAAGAAGGCGAAACCAAGGGCAAGCTTGAGGGCAAATCTGAAGAAGCACTATCGCTAGTTCTCCGGCTTCTCTCACGGCGCGTTGGCAGCATTTCCCCTAACGCACAAGCACAGATCCAAGCTCTGTCTCTACCCCAGATCGAAGCTCTCGGTGAAGCTCTACTGGACTTCTCCACACCCGATGACATAACCCACTGGCTTCAAGACAATCAGGCTTAAGACGGGCGACGACGGGGCGCTAATTTATTCTTTCGATAATAACGACATTCTTATTATCGAATTGGACACTAGATCGTTAATAAAAGGCGATCGGTTAGGGTCGAGTGACAGGTCGCCCTGTCACCCTCCCGTTCAAAACCG
>JAKRSB010000118.1 GCA_022402525.1 Thermosynechococcaceae cyanobacterium MS004 | reverse complement strand
CATCCATGAACTTATTGTTCTCTGAACCGCCCTATTGGCGCATCTGATAAACGTCGCGATTGATCTATGACTTTCGTCTTATACCATCGGTGGGGCTATGGTAAGACTATGGTGGGTGGGGCTACGGTGGGGCTATGTTGTACACACAAGTCCACCCAGAGCGGTTTTCCATCCAATGAATAGACCCATGCACACCGATCAACTTTCAGTGGTCGGTGTGCATGGGTCTGCTAACCTTTTGCGCAGAGTCGCTAGCGATTTCCTGCAACATTGGCTTGTGGTGGATCGATGCGATTAGTAAAAATTGCCATCGGCATCATTGGTAACATTGGGAGTAGGCAGATCAACCACTGATTCCAAGTCAGGGGTGCTGTAGCAAACAATGTATTCATCACTCCCCACTGACTAAATAAGATTTGCAGTACGAAGGCGATCGCAATACCGCTCAGGAGGATGGGAGCATCGGCGATCGCCTTGGCTGGATGGCGCAGATAATTCATCGGCTTCGCCCCCAGTTGGCTGATGCTGAGTAGATAAATGATGCGGGCGGCCACTAGGGCTTGGATTGCCATCGTGCGGGCCAACGTCACATCGCCTATGGTAGATTTCGCCCACTCAAAAATGCCAAAAATCAAAATCCAATTAAATACCGAAACTGCCAAAATGCGGCGTAATAGGGTTGGCGTGAGCAGCGGTTGATGGGGATTCATTGGTGGTTGCTGCATCGTTCCCTGTGATTTGGGTTCAAAGGCAAGGGGAACGGTCATGGTGATCGAGTTGATCATATTCAGCCAAAGGACTTGCAGTGCCAGAATTGGTAACTCCCTTGCCAACAACGCACTAATCAAAATCGTCATCGATTCTCCGCCATTGACGGGCAAGAGAAAGGCGATCGCTTTGCGTAAATTTTGATAAACGGTGCGTCCTTCTTCGACAGCGGCTTTGATCGAGGCAAAATTATCGTCGGTCAGCAGCATATCTGCCGATTCTCGTGCTACTTCCGTTCCCCCTTTCCCCATCGCAATCCCGATATCGGCTTGTTTAAGGGCGGGGGCATCGTTCACGCCATCCCCTGTCATCGCCACAATTTCGCCCTTCGCTTGGAGGGCTTCTACCAGTTGGAGCTTTTGGGCAGGTGCGACTCTGGCAAAGACCGATCCATCTTCAACGGCTTGAGTGATTTCTCGATCACTCATTTGGGCTAATTGTCGTCCTTCAAATGCTATAACTCCCGCTGCCGTTTTAATGCCCATGCGTTGGGCGATCGCCTTAGCTGTCGCGATGTGATCTCCCGTAATCATCTTGACTTGAATCCCGGCAGTTTGACAGGCATGAATGGCGGCGATCGCTTCAGGACGGGGCGGATCGATCATCCCCTGTAAGCCCAGAAAAACCAGATCCGTGGCAATATCCTGATGATCGATCGAATGCTGATGGACGGCAGCCGACTTTTGCGCAAACGCCAGCACCCGCAATCCTTGGGTTGCCATTGCTTCCACTTCTTTTTCAATCTGCGCTATCTCCAAAGGAATAAGCTGACCTTGTAAGTCCATTGCCTGGGTACAACGGCTCAGCAACGCTTCGACCGATCCCTTGACATAAATCACGGGCGAACCTGCATCCTGTCCAGCGTGATGCAACGTTGCCATGTATTGATATTGAGACTCAAACGGAATTCCATCTAATCGAGGGTGGGCGGCAGCTAGCCCCGCTTGACTCATCTCAGCTTTCTCAGCAACGGCAATCAGTGCGCCCTCCGTCGGATCGCCCACAACCGACCAATCCTTACCCGTTTTTTTCAGTTGCGAATCATTGCACAAAATTCCTGCCATCAGGCAAGCGGTCAAACCGGGCGGCAGTCCATCCTCAAAAGGTTCGACAGTCGTGTTGTGACTCAGCCGACTAATTTCACCTTTGGGACTATAACCACCACCACTAACGCGATAGTGTTGTCCCCCCGCATAAATGGCCTGGACAGTCATTTGATTTTCAGTCAATGTGCCTGTTTTGTCGGAACAAATCACCGTGGCACTGCCCAACGCCTCCACAGCAGGGAGTTTACGAATAATGGCATTGCGCTTTGCCATGCGATTGACCCCGATCGCTAGGGTAATCGTCACCACGGCGGGTAGCCCTTCGGGAATCGCACTCACGGCCAGAGCAACTGCGGCTTCAAACATCTGCACCCAATCCCTGCCGCGCCCCAGCCCGACGGCAAACGTGAGAGTGGCTAGGGTCAAGATGGCGTAGAGTAGGGTACTGCTGAATTTGGCAAACTTACGGGTCAAGGGCGTACTAAGGCTCACCCGATTTTCCATTGACTGGGAAATCTGTCCAACTTCCGTTCCGTTGGCGGTGGCAACCACCACTCCCTGTCCTTGTCCGAAGGTGACAAAACTTCCGGCATAAGCCATATTGGTACGCTCGGCTAGGGGCGTATCCAATCGTAAAGGCCCGATCGATTTATCCACGGGAACCGATTCGCCCGTCAATCCAGACTCATCGATCTGCAAGGTGCGAACCTTCAGCAGTCTGATATCTGCGGGGACTTTATCGCCCGATGCCAGTAATACCAAGTCCCCTGGCACGAGATCCCGCGATGGAATCCGCAAAGTTTGACCATCGCGCAGTACCGTTGTTTCCGTTGTCACCGCCTTCGCTAGAGCCGCGATCGCCCCTTCTGCTTTGGCTTCTTGCACATAGCCAATGATCGCATTAATTAAAGTAACGCCCCAAATCACCCCTGCATTCGTATAAGACCCTAAAAATGCCTTAACCATCCCAGCCAGCAATAGAACATAGAGCAGTGGCTGATTAAATTGCAGCAAAAATTTCAACCAAGCTGGTTTTCCAGGCTTAAATTGCAGTTCGTTCCAACCATATTGTTCATAGCAACGAGCCACTTCCTCGGTGGTTAAGCCCACCTCTGCGTTGCTATTGAGGCTTTCCGTTACCTCGCGATCTGAAAGTGCATGATAAGCGCATGATTGTAATTGATCTGACACCATATCCTTCCATCGGTTAGATACAACTGTTGCTAATTACGCATCGCTCTTACTGTCATTTACCGAATCCTGAAGAGCTATCTGTTAAGTCCTAGGTAATCATAAGGATCAAACCATTTTGCAAAAGGCATCGAAAAAATATAGCTGTCTAGGAAGGCTAGCGGTTTGAGCTTCAGTGGACGGTATTGAATTTTGAAGCACAACCTCAGTATATCGATCCGTTCCGTTGCAAGCCCTGGGTGCGCCCAGCATCAGCATGGACATGAACTCATTGAGGTGCAAGTCCTCTGTAGGAGAACCAACGTTCAAATGATCAATTTTATAGCTCTGAGTGACGCTAACTACTAGCTTAAGGTAAGGGCGTTTCCGCGAGAAAGGGTCTGAAAAAAGTTAACTCAAAAATCAAGCCCCCGTCAGTCCCAGCAATGTTAGACAGCATGGTGAATCCTAAAAGCGCGGACTCCAAAGACGTTAAAAATCGTGGCGGTCGAAACGCAAGCTTTAAGGTTTCAGTCCAGGCTAATGGGAATATCCTTGTTGGAGCAGCCTACACCAGAAAGTTAGAGCTGAAGCCAGGAGATGAATTTGAAATCTTACTGGGTCGTCGTCATATCAAGCTAAAGCAGGTATCTGAAAAAGCCGAACTAGCCGACACAGTCTAGAGCGAGTGCATGGCCTCAGCAAACCTAACGCCTTTCTAAAGCAGTAAGCCATGACGCTAGGGGAACTGAGGCCATCCATGGACGGCACTAGAACAAGTGACTACAATGTAGTCACACTCAGCGTACTTTTCATAAAATATGAGCGTCACCGTTCGCGGCCATATCGTGAAAATCGGCAACTCGCAGGGCATCCGCATACCCAAGGCCCTGCTTGAGCAAAGTGGGATAGGCACCGACGTAGAAATCGAAGTGCAGCATCAGACCTTGGTGATCCGTTCGGTAAAGCAGCCGCGCTTAGGGTGGGAAGAAGCGTTTTCCGCAATGGCCGCTCAGGGAGATGATGCCCTGCTTGACGAAGAGCTGACGACAGACTGGGAACTGACCGAATGGGAATGGTAGTCAAGCGGTTTGATGTATACCTCATTAGCTTGGATCCCAGGATAGGTCGAAAGATCCAAAAAACAAGACCGTGTGTGGTGATTTCACCGGATGAAATGAACCGAACTATCAGCACAGTGATCATTGCGCCGATGATCATAAAAGGACGAGCTTATCCGACAAGAGTTGAATGTCAGCTTCAAGATAAGGACGGTCAGATTGTCTTGGATCAATTACGGACAGTGAATAAAAACCGCCTGTTAAAAAAGCTTGGCCAACTTCAAACGAGCGAACAAGAAACCGTCCTAAGTGTATTGGCTGAACTGTTTGCAAAGTAATCCAGCAAACCGATGACCGCAAGTCTGCGGCCTAGTGGTGAGTGGATTTCATTAGCCAGCATTGGAATCGCTACCGTATGTAGGGGCTTTGCCTGTATGACTGAAAATCACTGTATTGTTCAAAATAGGCAGAAGACTGGCAAACTGTCAGAGGGCTTTGAACAACTGCAAAAGAGCTTAGTTCCTTAAACTAGAGGCTTGGAGAAATGAAAAACTTTTATCATGTTCCTGATCTAAGAAAAGGAACATTTGCGCGAACCAATATTCAAACGATTCAGCAAAGAATCTCAATACTACAGAAACTCTTTTCTTCAGTAGAGTCCATTGCTGAAATCTGCTGTGGCGATTGCCAGCGACAACGAGACGAATATAAGTCAAATTTGGGGGTTTCTAGCTATAAAGCATTAGACTTTCTGCCTGAAATTGCTCAGCATAACCAGTCGCTAGGCATCGACTGCGTTTGTGGAGATGCCTTAGATAGAAAAACGATGCAGGTATTTTCTGGCTCACAAGTAATATTTTATGGCCCACCCCTATCGCTAGATTGTGACGCCCATCGGCTGTTGACATTTTCAGAAGTGATACCGAGCTATGTGGATTTTTTACGGTTGATGGTATCAGAGATTAGTTATCAAGGAAGCATTGTTTGCATCTGTCCTAAAATGACAACGATGGGAGAAATTCAATGGCTGTATGGCCAGGTGAAGTCCTTTTCTAGTGAATGGGGTTTAAGATTGATCCACTACAGTCAGTCAACCGTGACAGGTCAAGACGTACTGACTGAAGCGCGACTGAAATATGTTGAGCTATGGTTTTCCAGTTGTTTAGAAGACAATTGGGAAGTGATTGAATCAGAAGGCTTGCCATCATCTTAAAGTAGAAACGTGCTCCGCAAGATTGCCGCATTCCATCAAGACGAAGAAAATCATTGGGTTGCCGACTTAGACTGTGGTCATACCCAACATACCCGCCACGAGCCACCCTTTTTCCCGCGACCTTGGGTATTGAATGAAGATAGTCGGTCAACTCACATTGGTACATCGCTTAACTGTGTACGCTGCGATCGCCAAGAAATGCCAGAAGAATTTGTAGCCTATCGCCGGACAGCCACCTTTACAAGTGGATCAATACCGAATGGCCTGCGGAAGCACCATTCAACCAAACGGGGTATCTGGGGAGTCATCAACATCCTAGAGGGTCAGCTCCGGTATCGTATCCATGAACCATACAATTGCGAGGTGGTACTCGATCAGAATACAAAGGGGATTATTCTTCCAGAGATCGAACATGCAGTCGAACCGCTGAAGAGTGCAGAATTTTATGTTGAATTTTGGCATAACCCCAGCAACCCTGTCTAACTTCACCTAGCTTTGAATTGAATGACGCCCCGCCGCTTCTCACCCCAAGCCTTCGCGCTCGCCCACCAACTCACCCTTCAACCACACCTGTGGGAACGGCCGCAAGTCGAAGGCATCACCATCGACGGGCCAGACTCCCGTGACCTAGACGACG
>JAKRSB010000117.1 GCA_022402525.1 Thermosynechococcaceae cyanobacterium MS004 | reverse complement strand
AGCTACAACCGCCTCCCTATTGCCTTGCAGCGGTTGACCTATCGGTTGCCCCGTCTGGGCATCCCACAGCCGCAGGGTCTTATCCAAACTGCCGCTGACGATGCGCTGACCATCCGGACTAAACGCAACAGATAAAACCGCCTTCGTATGGCCTCTCAGTGGTTGGCCGATCGGTTGCCCCGTCTGGGCATCCCACAGCCGCAGGGTCTTATCCCCACTGCCGCTGACGACGCGCTGACCATCCGGACTAAACGCAACAGATGAAACCGCCTCCGTATGGCCATGTAACTGATTTTGCTCAAGGTTAGCAACGCGAACAACATCTAGCAAACTACCGTCCACAGAAGCAAACTGAGGGTGATCGGGAAACTGAACCAAAGCTGACTGACTTAAGCCTGTTGCCGCAATGGCATTGATCACCGCATTCACGGGTTGGTTGCCAGCCAAGAGAGCTTCCGCATTGGCAGCCAGTTGCTCCACTTGCTGCCGCTTAGCCTGCCGCACCTGGTATAACGCAATGAAAGCTACCCCTGAAGTCAGCACCAGACCTGCACTCAGTACGCTAAATAAAAGCTTCCTCTGTTGTTTTTGCTTGTTTGCCGCTTTTTCCTTCTCTCTTGCTAAGGTCTTCTCCGCTTGCAGCCGTTCCTCTGCTGCTTTCAGCTTTGCTTCTGCTAGATCCTTCTCCGCTTGTACCCGTTTCTTTTCAGCTTGCTCTCGAACCTTTTCCGCATCGACTGAAGCTTGAAAAAACTCCAGTTGCAGAGGGGTCATGTCATCCCCAGCCCGCGCATGGAATCGCTGCAGCAAATCCAGATCAGGTGTTCTCCAGAGGTTGCCCTCCGGTCGCCCATTCTGTTGCCAAAGCATGGCTGCTTCATCCAGCCGCCGTTGAAACCGCAGATCGCTGCGACTGCTATCGAGCCAATCCTTCATCTGATCCCAGTGGTCGAATAGCGCTTCATGGGTGACTTCGGCGGTCTCTGCTCCCGCATCGCCGGACAGGGTAATTAATCGGGCACTCGGGTCAGCAAAGCAGGCAATCACCTTTTGCACCTGCTCCAGACTGTCCTGATGGGAAACAACCCGCTCCAACTCCGTTCGACGGCGAGTGTCCTTCGCCCCTTCCCCTAATTGCACCAGCCCTAAAAACACCCGCCGGGCAATCTCCTGTTCATCAGGCTGAAGGCTCTGATAGATTCGTTCGGCTTCCCCAGCCAAGGCTCCACCCACACCGCCGATCACCCTCAGCGTTTCTGCGGGTTCTTGTCCCTCGGCTAACCCCGCCCAAATCCGGGTCAAAGCAAACTGGAGCAGAGGCAAAGCCCCTTCCCGCTCTTTTGTTTGCTCGATCAGTAGACTGACCGTGCTCTGATTGAGGGGATGTCCCGCCAATTCTGCGGGTTGAGTAATTGCTTCTCCCAGTCCCTCTACAGTCATCGCAGCCACGAAGAACCCCTGACTGGCAATCAATTGATTCAATTGGGGATGCTTCTGAGTTGCCCCCAAAAAGTCACTCCGCAAGGTGATGATCACAGAGACTCGTTTTGAGCGTTCGGCTGCGGCACAGAGCAAATTTTCAATCAATGCCTGCCGCGCAGCAATAAACTTCTCCCGTTTCACCTTGCCTTCCGGACTCTCCGACTTTGGCTCATAGGAATAAATTTCCTCAAACTGATCCACCAGCACAATCAGCGGCGAAATCGCAATCTCCGGCAACCCATCGGCAATCCGCCGCAATCCTTCGTATTGCCCATCCTCACTTGTTTTTCCCAGAACGCGCTCAAACTCCTCGGCTTTCTCGGTCGGTGTTGGATCGTTCGTCGCCACTCGCGCCAGCACCGTCGCCAAGGCTTCTAAGGGATGACTCCCCGGCACCAGCACTGCAACTCTGGCCCGATCTCTTCCCGGCAAGGGTCGCCGCGCCAATTCTGGAATCAGCCCCGCTCTGGCTAGCGAGGACTTCCCCGATCCTGATGGGCCATAAATCGTCAGCACCCGAATTGCAGATTCATCCTCATGTAGGCTGCGGAACTTCTCCCAAAGCTCCTTGATTTGTGGATCGCGCCCAAAAAAGCGATCACCATCGGTTTCCTGAAAGGCCAGCAATCCCTTGTAGGGGTTTGGCCCAATATTAGTGGCTTTGGGTTGGACTGTGGAGGAATCGGGGGCTGCGGGTGGGTTGTTGTAGATAACCGATCCATAAATAATGGTGGCTCCGATAACGGTTTGCCCAATAATCCCTTTCCCATCCTGACCAATATTGAGATTGCTGGGCAAATTGCTATCAACCATATATTTATATCTACAATTTTTCGCTAAGGGCGAACTTGAATGTGAATGACCTCTAACTGATGTTTCCTTTAATCGTCGCTCCAGTAACGATTTGCCCAATAATCCCTTTCGCACCCTCACCAATATTGACTGTCCCCGTTGCTGACTCTTGAGGCTTTAATTGCTTTAGCAGTTCCTCTGCTGCCTTGAGAATTTCCTCATCTTTGTCAACTCCCGCTTCCACTAAATTCTTCTTCAGCGGAGCCGCATAGGTTTCGGGGTCTTTCTCATGCTCATCCAGCATCGCTTCCGCCACTGGCTTACCCGTAATCTTCTTCTGAATGAGTGCTTTTAAACCCTTGTAGGCATCCGGAACAGCATCCCCCGCTGCCTTCGCTGCACCTGTAACGAGAGCCGTCAGAATGATCGTTATAGGATCCATATTTTTAAAATTCCTAATAAGTTGGGATAGTCAAAACTAAAGAGAGGCAGATCTCTCAGATAAATATCTGCAATATTACACCCCTACTTTTCTCTCTATTCAAAATTTTCTACAAAATGAACTTTTTGTTGCGAGTGTTTTTCAGGGGGTACGGTGGGACAAGGGTTTTAGTTCTATTGAATAGGGCGACTCTCGACAAAAGGATGGGTGATCGCAAGCCTCTTACTGAGGCGTTCGCTGCTCGATACTCATTGCGCTGTGTGCCCTAGTCAGATCAATTTCGAGGCGCACCCGATTGGCAATCAGATGGGGGCTTTTGGCCTTTCCTTCACCAGCCGAGAAAGAAATAATACCTGCTTGTTCAAACTTCTTGAGAGTCCGCGACAAATTTGATTCCTTGCGATTCGTCATCAAAGCGAGTTGCTTAAGAGATGTGGGCTGTTGCTGCCCAATGGCCTGTAAGACCGCAATATTTTCTTGTGAAAGCAACTTAACCATTGCTTCTGCTGAGATCTCAGAGGACATAGACTGAATCGCTGTTTCAGAACTGTCTAACCATTGTTTAGGCACGTCTTGACCTGCACCTGGATCCTGAACCACTTGCTTTGTCCAGGCCATAAATTCGTGAATCGTTCCAGTTTTATAAGTCATTTGGAATTCCCTTCTCATTCATCACACGTTTGACTTCGCTCCAAAAATCTTCTAGCAGTTGAGCGCTGGTCGTAAATTGATAAGGTCTGCCAGTATCCGTCTCAGTACGGTGCCAATGGTCGAAAGCCTTGGGCTTTTAGACGTGCTTTCCGCCTTGGTGCTCAACTCCGTGGGCATTATCAAACTTGATATAGGGTTTTCCCCCTAACTTTGAGCGGAAGACGAGAGCATAGTTGATACCATGTGGTCTTTCAGCGGTTTTATCGGTCTGCTGCACTGTGAATTCAACGACGTATCCTGTTGCCGCCTCATAGGAAGCCCCATCTAGCCCAAGCAGCAGCTCTAAATCGTAATTTTGTTCCATCTATTGAATATATCATATGATGATAACATATTAAACTCTAAGCACTCTGCTCTTGCCCTCCAACCTCAGATCTCAATGCTGTTTTGATTCACTTCCCTCCGTTGTTTATCCGCTAACTTCTCACAAATACTTAGCGAACCTTCCCAACACCTAAAAGCCATGCTGGTCAACCATTCCAGCGCTTTTTATGCGATCGCTTGAGGATGGGTGGGTTTGTAGTTCGCTAAGAAATCATGGGTTAGAATAATGATTTAGCGGTGGTCTATGGGCTTTCAAAAGGGTGAGAATCCGCATCGTCCCGCGCCAGGGTCGAGCATTAAGGTGCAGCCGATCCGGTTGAAGAAGGATATTGAGACGATTAAGAATAATCTGGCGGATAACCCCCGCGATTATTGCCTGTTTGTGTTGGGGATTAATACGGCGTTCCGAGCGAATGAGCTGCTGTCGATCCGCGTGGGCCAGGTGAGGGATCTGAAGGTGGGGGATGTGCTGGATGTGCGCCAGTCGAAGACGAAGGCGTATCGGCAGGTGACGCTGAACCGTAAAGCTGTAGAGGCGATTCAAACCCTCCTGCGATCGCGATCGTTTGAGGGGGAGGATTTTTTGTTTTTTAGTCGGTGGGGTGAGCGGCTGGGGGTGCCGGAGGTGTCGCGTAAGGTGAAGGGGTGGTGCCAGGATATCCGGTTGGAGGGGAATTATGGGAGCCACTCTCTGCGGAAGACTTGGGGGTTCTGGCAGTACAAGCGCGGTACGCCGATTCCGTTGTTGATGGAGGCGTTCGGGCACCAGACGCAGCGGCAGACGATGGCTTATCTGGGGATTCAGGCGATGGAGGTGGCCCAGATTTTTGAGATGGAGTTGTGAACTGGATCTAATCTGGTCTTAGGAGTTCGGTAAAGGATGAATAAAAGGCGATGGCTCAAGCAACGTATTCTGCCCCAGTGAATGCACTCCTTAGTCTTGGAGAAACGCAGCTCAAAAAGTGGCCTGATTACCTGAAGCAATTTAATTGGGAAGCAGCAGATATTCCAGAATTGATTCGGATGGCGACGGACTTAGAGCTGAATTGGGCTGATTCTGACAGCTTAGAAGTCTGGGCACCTGCCCATGCATGGCGCTCTTTGGGACAACTGAGAGCCGAAGCAGCGATTAAGCCCCTCGTCTCAATTTTCAATGCAATGGAGGACTGTGATTGGTTTAGAGAAGAGATGCCCGAAGTTTTTGGACTGATAGGGCCATCTGGCATCGCAGAAGCAGCTCAGTTTTTGGCCAATCCGGATAATCTGTTTTCATCTAGATGGATGAGTGCCGAGATTCTGGTCAAAATTGGACAACAGCATCCTTCATCTCGTGCTGAGTGCCTCAGCGTATTAGTGGAGCAACTGAATCGGTATTCCAAAAATAGTCTGGAACTGAATGGGGCAATCATCTGTGCAATTATTCACCTGGAAGGTATAGAAGCTGCACCTTCAATTGAAGCGGCTTTCTCAGCTAAAAGAGTAGACACTTCAATTCCTGGTGATTGGGTGGATGTTCAGTATGCGCTAGGCTTGGCCACGCGAGCAGAAACATTTGCTCTGCGCCGTCATGTTGATGCTGAGCACTTGGAGTCAAAAGCGACGAAGCTCAGAGGATCAACCGTAGGTTTTGGACAAAGCCCCAAGGCATCTAAAAAAGGCAAGAAGAAGTAATAGAGAAGGCTTTGACACCTGATTAACGAAATAGTCTTTCGTCAATTGAACCCTCAAACCATTTTAATTCCGTGGGTGTAGTAGGGGCGAGATGCGTTTTAATCAGTAGCGCTTATGAATGGCTACTGAAGCAGCGCGATCAGTTGGGCTGGGACATCTTGGGATAAATAGTTTGTGGCTGAGCTGCTTTGAGAATAGAGGATATCAGCGATCGCCCGATCAGAGTGATAAAATCCCCCCATGACTCATCATCGGATTGCAGTAGCAGCTAGGAAAGGCGGCGTAGGCAAAACCACTGTTGCTTGCGGCCTTGCTTCTGTCCTCGCTCATCAGGGACAGCGCGTTTTAGTCATCGATTTAGATCCGCAGTCCAACGCTGCCTATGTGTTGGGCACTAATCCAACTGCACCGGGCACGGCTGAATTACTGACTGGAGGTTCGCCTACGCCTCTAGAAGCATCGCCTGGTTTATATGTGTTGCCTGGAGGGCCAGACCTTACCGGACATAACATTCAGTCCTTAGACCCTGAAGATTTGGCTGATGCCGTTGCATCCTTAGACTACGAT
>JAKRSB010000116.1 GCA_022402525.1 Thermosynechococcaceae cyanobacterium MS004 | reverse complement strand
CAAGATTCTCAAGCCCCTCGCCTTTGGGAGAGGGGTTTGGGGTGAGGGGCTTCAACTGCATCATCGAACTCACGTTAAAACAAAAAGTATCGCTGCGCCATCGGCAGCACAGTGGCGGGTTCGCAGGTCAGTAGTTCGCCATCGGCTCGTACTTCATAGGTTTCAGAATCCACCTCAATGTGGGGCATCAGGTCATTAAGCTTCATGTCTCGTTTGGTAAGCTGGCGGACGCCGGAGACTGCCACGACTCGCTTTTGTAAATTTAGCCTCTCTGGAATACCGCGCTTGATGGCCGCTTTAGACATAAATGTGAGCGATGTAGCCGCGATCGCGCCCCCAAAGCTACCGAACATGGGACGCATGTGCTGAGGCTGGGGCGTTGGAATACTGGCGTTCGGGTCACCCATTTGCGCCCAGGCAATCAAGCCTCCTTTGATCACAAGGTCAGGCTTTACCCCAAACATTGCGGGTTTCCAGAGACAGAGGTCGGCCAGTTTGCCCACCTCTACTGACCCCACATGCTGGTCAATCCCGTGGGCGATCGCCGGATTAATGGTGTACTTTGCCACGTAGCGCTTGGCGCGGTTGTTATCGTTGCGGTCTGAGTCTTGGGGTAGGGGGCCGCGCTGCACCTTCATTTTGTGCCCTGTCTGCCAGGTACGCAGAATGACCTCACCAATTCGACCCATCGCCTGAGAGTCCGATGAAATCATACTAAACGCCCCAAGGTCGTGCAGAATATCTTCGGCGGCGATGGTTTCTCGCCGGATGCGTGACTCCGCAAAGGACACATCTTCAGGAATATTGGGGTCTAGGTGATGGCAAACCATGAGCATATCTAAATGCTCGTCGAGGGTATTGAGGGTATAGGGACGGGTGGGGTTCGTTGAGGACGGCAGGACATTCGCCTCACCGCAGACTCGAATAATATCGGGGGCATGGCCTCCCCCTGCGCCTTCCGTGTGGTAGGTGTGGATGACGCGGTTCTTAAAGGCGGCGATCGTATCTTCTACAAATCCCCCTTCATTGAGGGTATCGGTATGGATGGCAACCTGAATGTCGTAGTCATCCGCAACGCTGAGGCAGGTGTCAATGGTGGCGGGAGTCGTGCCCCAGTCTTCGTGGAGCTTTAGACCCATGACCCCTGCTTTGACCTGCTCCACAAGCGCTTGGGGCTGGGCACTATTGCCCTTGCCCAAGAAGCCAAGGTTCATGGGGAATGCTTCAGCGGCCTGGAGCATTCGATAGATATTCCAGGGACCTGGGGTGCAGGTGGTGGCGTTGGTGCCAGCAGCAGGGCCAGTGCCGCCCCCAATCATGGTGGTAATCCCAGCGGCGATCGCCACTTCAATCTGCTGAGGACAAATGAAGTGAATGTGGCTATCGATGCCGCCAGCGGTGAGGATCAGCCCTTCTCCGGCAATGACCTCGGTGCCAGGACCAATGATGATATCAATATTGTTTTGGATGTAGGGGTTTCCCGCCTTACCGATCGCCGCAATATGGCCCTCTTTAATGCCGATATCCGCCTTGACAATGCCCCACCAGTCCAAAATGAGGGCGTTAGTAATCACCGTATCCACTGCGCCAGCCTTATTGGTGATGGGCGACTGCCCCATCCCGTCTCGAATCACCTTGCCCCCGCCAAATTTAACCTCATCGCCGTAGGTCGTGAAGTCCCGCTCCACCTCAATAAACAGTTCTGTATCCGCCAGCCGCACGCGATCGCCCACAGTCGGGCCAAAAGTATCGGCATAGGCACGGCGATTCATGGGATAGCTCATGAAAATTCCTTACAGCAGCAGCTAAACAACCTATTTTCTCTCCCCAGAATAGAAGCTTTCTAGGGTTCTTCTGTATCTAGCAGCAACAAAAGCTAGATTTTCCCCTAGATTTGTCCCTAGATTTTTCCTCGCTGGTCTGCATCTGCTGGACTGCACTTTCGAGGCCGTGCTTTCTAGCCTGCACTCTTTTGATGGCGTCAAGCACCAGCACAGGGGCCGTCTAATGATTTTCGATGCGAAAGTTCCGCCTAGGGGCTGAAGGAGATGTCCACCCCCGGATGGAGCAACATTGTGTCCGCAATCAATAAACTAGAGAGATACAAATGCAGTCTAACGGCTGAAGGATTGACTGCGAAACAGGACGCAGCAAGAAATCCGCCGAGGGGTATTCGCTTAATTCATCCCGCTGATGCAAAGTTGGGCATATGGCTTTAGGGCGCTCGCGATTTATGGCGTTTGGATTCAAAAATATGATTCGTTAAGTGTGATTCGCAAGCTTTGGCGACTGACTTTAGCTAAGGCTAGACGCTGCGCCATCCACATACCGCTCTGCTTCGGACAAAACATTGCAAGTTTTAAATCAAAACATTTCTAAAAAAATACCCAGGAGACTTCCCATGAACAAGCAATCCATAAGCAAACAAAAAGTATGGTCGGCTATCTCACTCCTCGCTGCCCCGATGTGGATCGTCCCCGTCGGAATGATGCCCATTGCCGCCAATTTGGCCACAGCTCCCGCTGCAGTAGCGGCTGAAAACCATCAAAAAACCATCCAGGACTCATCTCAAGTGTTCCAGGAAATGATGAACAACGAGAAAACTCGTATTCCTGCTAGCCTGCTGCGTCGTGCCCAGGCGATCGCCATTATTCCAAACATCAAACAGGCCGGCTTCTTGTTTGGCGGTCGTCGCGGGACGGGGATTCTGTCAACCCAATACGCAGACGGCACCTGGAGCAATCCAGTTTTTGTGAACGTCACAGGCGGTAGCTTTGGCCTACAGGTTGGCGCAAAGTCTACGGATATGGTGCTTGTGTTCCCCACGAGAGCGTCTCTCAATACGGTACTCAATGGTCGCTCCCTTTCCTTGGGGGGCAACATTGCAGGGACTGCGGGCAGCAGTGAGGGTAGAGCCATTGAAAACCTAGACGACCGCTCCGGCAGCGATAAAATTTTTGCTTACTCTCGCAGTACCGGACTCTTTGGCGGCGTTGCCTTTGAGGGCGCTAAACTTGCCGTGGATAGCGGCAAAAATCGGGAGTTTTACGGTCGATCCCTCTCAACGGTGCAAATTCTCAACAATCGTAATGTCGCTGCACCGAGCGTCGTTAGCGGATTAAAGACCACCCTCAGTCGGGCACAGTAGATCGGGCGCAGGAGGTCGGGCACAGTAGATCGGGCGCAGAAGGCCGGACACAGAGGACTTGCCACCGGCGTTCAGATCGGTGAGACGAGTATAGAGGAGGAAAGCGATCGCTCTCCTCCTCTATACGTGAGTTCGATGATGCACTTGAAGCCCCTCACCCCAAACCCCTCTCCCAAAGGCGAGGGGCTTAAGAATCTTGATTTTTAATTGACCCTCCTTCACCCTAGGGAGAAAGAGGATGGGAGGATGAGGGGCATTTGTTTTTTGCCGAACTCTCCTCCTCTGATGTTGCGAACATCAATCCGTTGAGACAATCCGCCTAAACCAGCGCCCCGCCGCAGCTTGAGCCAGCGCCCGCCGTACAGCCGTAACAATAATTTGCCGTCTGAACCGTATGGATAATATCCAAGCTGTTCAGTGCTAACAAATGAGCCACCGTTAGAGGCTCGCCCTGAGGGGTTTTAGCGAGGCGGTCTTCCATTTGATTAAAATCGCAGTCATAGATAAAGCCACGATAGTCCACAGAAAGTTCAGTTCGGCACATTAGGCTATCAACGGTAGAGGCATTATAGTGCTGGACTAAAAATTGAAGGTAGGACTGAGAAAGTTGACGATGATCTAGCTGAAACTTTGTCCGACCAATAGGCAAGTTAGTAATGGTCAATAGCCGATTAAACCGAATGCCAAAGTGCTTTTGCAAATGCTCTTTATAGGCCGCTTCAAGCTGTGCCTGGTCGGGCGTGAGCGAAAAGTTGGCGCTAGAGGGAATGGGTGGATTGTAGACCAAATCTAGCCCTAGGTTCGGGTTATGTCCGTAGCCTAGACGATTGAGCCACTGGAGCGCTCGCACGGACTGGTCAAAGACACCCTTGCCGCGCATGGCGTCTACGTTGTGTTCTAAGTAGCAGGGCAGTGAAGCCACAACCTGCACCTGATGCTGAGCAAAGTAGTCGGGTAAATCTTCAAATCCTGCTTCCCAAAAAATGGTGAGGTTAGAGCGAACCATGATGGTCTTTCCGGCCTGAGACGCTGCCTCCACCAGTGGGCGAAAGCCGTAGTTCATCTCCGGTGCGCCGCCAGTGAGGTCAACGACCTGAATCTGAGGGAACCGCTCAATGACCTGAATCAGCTGTTCACAGACCTGCGGTGAAAGCTCCTCGGTACGTTGGGGGCTTGATTCTACATGGCAATGGGTACAGGCTAAATTACAGCGCTTGCCCAAGTTAATTTGGAGGGTACGAATGGACTGCTTGGTGAGCGGCTGCCCTAGCGCCTTGGCAAAGGGCTCTAATAAAGTTTCAGTGGCGTTCATCTTAGCAGCAGTTCCCATTAGCAGCAGTCCCCATTAGCAACAGCCCCCACCATCGTAGTGCCAGGTTGAAGCAGTGGTCAGAATCTCCTGAGGAAAGGCGATCGCCAGTTTGGCAGCGGTTTTATCACAGACCGCTAGGGGCACCCCGCGCGTGAGCAGATGTCCAGCTTGGTCATCAAGGTAAGGGGCAGCTCCTTTATAAATAGCGGTCTTCCCCGTAAAGATGCAGGCACCATCGGCGGGGATATCGACCTTAAAAGACACTGAGTCCAAGCTTTCGAGCAGGAGGTCACTTTCTAGTTCATAGGTCTGGCAGTCCAGCAGTCGATAGGGTCGTCGCGCTCGGACTTCGACCTGTCCAAAGCCAGCCCGAATAATGCGCTGGGTGTATTGGTCGTAGGTGAGCGCACCGGAGAGGCACATTGCTCGCAGGCGATCGTCCTGTTGAAGATGAACCGGAATCGGATGCGTGGCGATCGGGTCGCTCATAATTAGCCGTCCACCCGGCTTGAGGACACGATACGCTTCGGCCAAAGCGCGCGAAAGATCGGCTGGCTCAAAAATATTGAATAGGCAGTTCTGGGCAATGACGTCTACTGACTGGTCTGGCACGGGCAGGGCAAAGGCATCTCCCTCCGTAATCTGGACAAAATCTGCACTAAACCAGTCGTTTAACTGCTCAGCCAGCGCCAAGTTTTTTTGGGCAGCCTGCCGCATGGACATCACCGGATCAACCGCGACAACTGCGCCTACGCGCCGCGAAAAGTAGGCAAACTGAAGTGCCTCTAGACCGCCCCCTACACCCACATACAGAACGCTGGGTTCACCCTGTAGCTCCGTGGGATGCACCGTTGTCCCACAGCCATAGTTCATATCCTGCATGGGTCGGGGTACCTTGAGGCCCGGTAGCCGAAGTGGCGCGCTCTGGACGCAGCACAGTCCCACATCAGGGGTTTCAGCCACTTGCCGATAAAATTCCGCAGCGGATTCAAGATAGGTCATGCCATGGATACTCATAGACGATCTTTAAAAAAATCAAGGTCTGGTACTCAAACCCTAGCAAAGATGCTCTTAGCCCGTGCAAGGAATCATGGGTAAATTCTGCTCAGATTAATTCTGTTCAGGTAAATTCTGTTCAGATCAATTCTGCTCAGATCAATTCTGCTCAGCCGACCCATGCCCCAGTAGGCCCATTAAAGGCACTGTGCCTGAATTTTTCCTGAGAACCGGGTTAAAAAGCTCGCAGAAGCTGGAAAAAAGCCACTACTCCGCACGGCGCGATCGCATAAACAGAAAACGCAAACAAGCACTCACGCTAAAAACGGGCAGCGCTGTCAAAAAAGAGCGATCGCACTTCAACCAAGGCGATCAAAAAAAGGGGGCATATGCCCCCTCATAAAAACAAGCTTGCGAAAACCTACACGGTTGCAGCAACCTGCTTCAGTTCACCCGTAGCATACTTGCGAGCGTATTCTTCCAGGCTAATTTGCTTAATCTTGCTGGCATTCCCTGCCGTCCAGAAGATCGGAAGAGCGCAG
>JAKRSB010000115.1 GCA_022402525.1 Thermosynechococcaceae cyanobacterium MS004 | reverse complement strand
GAGCGAGCGTTCTGCCTCATTTTAGAGACGCTTCGTAGAGCTTTTCCCCATCAGAAGCCAGAGGCAAAGGCGCTGTACGACACTCTCAAGACCGTGACGGCCACGATCGCATCTTATGGGGTCTTCAACTACCTGTTATCGGACGGAGATCATTTTTTTGTCCATTGCAGCACCCTGCTGAGCTATGTGGTGCGTCAAGCGCCTTTTGCCCAGGCCCATTTAGTGGATCAGGATATTACGGTCGATTTTCAGGGGCTGACGACTCCCCAAGATCGGGTGGCGGTGATTGCCACCACCCCCCTTACGGACAACGAGGTGTGGACAGCGATCGCGCCCAACCAGCTTATGCTGTTTCAGGACGGTCAGCCCGTCATTTCTTAGGGCTGTCGTTTCTTAGGCCCGTCATGCTTTAGGCGCTAAGATTCAGCCTTTACGCCCCTACTCTGCTCGAAAAACTTCGTGCTCAATGCCAACCCACCATTCCCCTAAGCTCATGAGGGCGGTGTGCAGTTCTTCTAGCTCGCGCAGGTATTCTTCTGTGGGTATGCTATCTTTGCGCTCTTGGAGTTTCTTAAGTCGGAGCTGGATGAGCAGCCAAGGTTTTGAAATGCCGTCGGTTTTTTCAATATATCGAGCAAGCTGAGTGCTATCCATCCTGCAACCAAACCTAAGACAGTAAACCCATTCTAACGGGTCTAGTCTTGTCGCGAGAGCCGCTGGACACCTTCTCCAGAGAGTTGTTCATGCACAGCCTTGAGGATCGCCGGAATTTTGTCTGCATGGGGACTTTGGGCTAAGTACGGCTGGAGGGCGATCGCATCCACTGTTTTGGCCTGCTGCCCTGGAAACCAGTGTCCGCCGTTGCCCAGTAAGTTGTAGCGCGCTTTGGCATACTCTGTCATATCAAAGGCCTGTAGCAGATTCCACAGCCATAGAATGCTGGGTATATTGACCTCACCCGGTATCACCTCATGGGAAGGAAGTCCTTCCTGCCAGGTTTTGTACCAGGTTTCGCCTAGTGCCGCGATCGCCGCGTCTTCTAGCCGCACCAAAATCGAGGGCAGTACCGCTGCGGCCTGGTCTAGCCAATCAAGGGTTTTGAGGTGTTCATCAAAATCAGAGGGGCGCGCTGCACCAATGCTGAGGGTATGGACTTCGGGGTGATTCAGGCAGAAGAGGTTGTTAAACACCATTGGACTCAGCGGTGCACAGAGATCTATCAGCTTTGGCGGCGGATTATAAAGGTGCCCTCCCTTATCCGACGGACTAATGATAAAGACTCCCATATCGTGCCGATGGGCATCCACAATGGCCGGCCAGTTGGCTTGGTTGATGTAGTACCAGTGCAAATTCACGTAGTCAAAGGCATCCGTGGCGATCGCTTGCTGAATAAGCGCCGTCGGCCCGTGGGTCGAAAAGCCAATAAACCTCACCTTGCCCTCAGCCTGGAGCTGACGCGCTACCTCCAGGCATCCCCCAGGCCGAAAGGTTTCTTCAAGTAGCGCTTGGGTATTGAGTCCGTGGAGGCTAAACAGATCCACGAACTCAAGCTGGAGATAGGCCAGCGACTGCTCAAAGGTTTCACGAAACGCTTGAGGGTCGGGCATGGGCGCAACCTTCGTTTGCACAATGAGGTCTGCACGAGGAAACTGAGGCAAAATTTGCCCCAGCTGCATTTCAGAAGAACCGTAGCCCCTGGCAGTCTCAATATGGTTAATCCCCAGCTCCACCGCTCGCCGAATGGTGGCCTCCAGATTCGCTTGATTTTGCACAGGAACCTGGTCGAGGGGCACATCCTGCCACTTAAACTGGTAGCGCATCCCGCCACAGGAAAAAACGGGCATCTGAAGCTCTGTTCGTCCAAATCGTCGATAGCGCATGGCCTGGGTCATGGGTGCTGTGGGGAACTTTAAGGGGTGACTTGGCGGAATCTCGGCTCGGTCGACCCGGAAAACGTAAGGGAAAAGGCTTTCATAAGATCTGTTGAGGTGTAGCGATCGCAACAGACTTCAGAATTTGTAATACATGGGTAACCGTAAAAGCTTTAGTCTAACAATGTAGGGGTTCTGTGCCTCCTCAAAACGTGCAAAACCGTTTAGCCGTACCACTGGAATTTTAGATAATGAGCAGCAATTTAGCAGTACAGCTCCGTGAAGGCACTAAAAAGTCTCACACGATGGCTGAAAACGTTGGCTTTATTAAATGTTTTTTGAAAGGCACCGTCGAAAAAACCTCCTATCGGAAACTGGTTGCCAACCTCTATTTCGTCTATAGCGCGATCGAAGCGGAAATGGAGCAGCATAAAAACCACCCCGTTGTCTCCAAGTTTTACTTCCCAGAACTCAACCGTAAGCAGAGTCTGGAATCCGATCTTGCCTTTTACTATGGCAGTAACTGGCGAGACCAAGTTGCCCCCTCTCCGGCAACCCAAGCCTACGTCAAGCGCATTCATGACATTGGCCAAACAACACCAGAATTGCTGGCAGCGCATTCCTACACCCGCTACCTAGGAGATCTGTCCGGCGGACAAATCCTCAAGGGAATTGCGGTGCGCGGCATGAACCTTTCCGATGGAGCAGGCACCGCCTTCTATACCTTTGATCAGATTTCTGATGAAAAAGCCTTTAAGACCAAGTATCGTCAGGCAATGAACGACCTAGAGGTTGACGAAGCCCTGCAGGCTCGCATCGTGGAGGAAGCCAACGATGCCTTTGGCATGAACATGAAAATGTTTATGGAGCTAGAGGGTAGCCTGATCAAAGCCATTGGTCGAATGCTGTTTAGCTCTCTCACGCGCCGCAAAGAGCGGGGCAGCACGGATGAGCTCGTTACGGCTGAGTAGTCAGACTCAACTGAACCCTGAAGCCTAAAACGCTAAAAACTTCAGGTTTAACTTAAGGTTACACCGTACTTTTTGAAGTAGATTGCTGATAAAAAGCAGTGATCTTGCCCAAGAAGGTCGGTGTATTTTTTTAAGGAGCCTGGAGCCTATATTCCCCTGAACGATTGGATGGAAAGTCCCCCTCTATCCATCCAACGCTAGCCATCCAAACTGACTTAAATGAGTTAGCTTGAACGTTAACGGTCTTTAACGATTCTGTTGAGACTCGACTGCGCGGGTTAGCCGATCAAGCGAGTTAATGAGGTTCTCCTGTGCGATAGCAGCTGGGTCTGCGGGAGTTTCTGCGACGATCGCCTCCTTGCGCGCAACTTTACGTTTTACAGCTTCAATGGAGCGAATCATTAGAAAAATTACAAACGCAATCACGAGAAACGAAATCACTGCCGAAAGGAAATTGCCGTACTTAATGGCCGTACCAGGTACAGTCAGCTTGGAGAGATCTTCTGCTCCGGCTGCTTTGAGCGCTGGACTGAGCAAGGCAGGCGTGATGATATCGTCAATCAAAGACGTAACAATTTTTCCAAACGCGCCGCCGATGACGACAGCAACCGCAAGATCAACAACATTGCCTTGAAGAATGAAGTCCTTAAAGTCGTCTAAAAAGCTGCGCGCTCTATTACTTCCGTTGGCCATAGTAAAACACACCTTTTTATCTAAAGAAATAAATCAGCAGGATTCTACCATTCCATCGGTAGTTCTTCCCAAATCTAGCGGATACTTCCTTATTCTTTTGCTTGTCAATTCGCCATTTGCCCGTCTGCCATTTGCCCACTGACTGCTTCGCTGTATCTCTCTACCATTGCTAACAAGCGTACAGCTCAAAAGATTCATCACAAGACTCAACCCATCCCTCACCCTATCCCCATGTGCGATACCTATCACCATATTTCAGTCCTGGCGACAGAACTTATTGCAGGCATTGCGCCCCATAGTGGTGGGCTTTACCTTGATGCGACTGTTGGTGGAGGTGGCCACAGCGATCTGATTCTGGCCATTCCCGGTACGCAGGTGGTAGCGCTGGACCAAGATGCTCAGGCGATCGCAGCATCAAAAATTCGGCTACAGCACTATGGCGATCGCATTTCCTTTTGGCAGGGCAACTTTGCCGACTATGACCCTGGCGATCATACATTCCACGGCATTATTGCCGATCTCGGCGTCAGCTCAGCCCAGCTCGATCAGCCGGAGCGTGGCTTTAGCTTCCGTCATGAAGCCCCCCTCGACATGCGCATGAATCAAACCCAGTCCCTCACGGCAGCAGATCTGATTAACACCTCCGACGAGCGCGAGCTTGCCGATATTTTTTACCACTACGGCGAAGAACGGCTCTCTCGACGGATTGCCAGACATATTGTCGCGACCCGCCCCTACGAGACCACCACCGAACTCGCCCAGGCGATCGCCTGCGTCATGCCGCGCCACAAATCAGGCCGCACCAAAACTTTTATTCATCCCGCAACACGAGTGTTTCAGGCGCTCCGCATTGCCGTCAATGCCGAGCTAAAATCCATCGAGACCTTTTTGAACAAGGCTCCCCTGTGGCTCCAGCCCGGTGGCAGACTGGGCGTCATTAGCTTTCATAGCCTAGAAGACCGCATTACAAAACACTCCCTCCGAGAAATAGACTGCCTAAAAGTGCTCACGAAAAAGCCAATTTACGCCCAAACAGAAGAACTGACCCATAATCCACGGTCACGCTCTGCTAAACTCCGAATTGCTGAACGGTTATAGCAATTTCATAGTGATTCCGGCGGGGATCACAAAGGCCAAAGAAGCACAACCGAAGAGAACGCAAAATTGAGATCAAAAAATTTATAAAAAAAACTGCAAAAGCCCTTGCATAAAGCGAAAAGACGGGTCAGGATATGAACCAAGATCCGAAAAAATGCCGGCGTTCTCATCAGTAATGCCCAATCAGGAAGGATTGAAATGGGGTTTAGGCCATTGCACTTGTCCCATCGCGCTTGCTTTGTTGCGATTGGTCTACTGGGCTTGAGTTGCCGACCAAGGTTCCGACCTAAAATTACTGACCAAGATCGTCAAAAGCTTTTGGCCATTTTCTCGGACGGAGCTGTATTGGCCTGAATGGGTCAGATTGAGCAGATTTGAGTGAATTTGAGTGGATTTGAGTGAAGTTTGAGGAGTCAACCAATGCCTAGCGCCGTCCAGACCCGCCCCAGCGCCCCTAATGCTCCGGCCATTCAGCCGTTTCAGCCCACAGTAACTGCGCCTCCTCGACTCAGGCTAGTAGAGCAAGAGCGGCCATCGCGCCAAGTTCGCATTGTGAATCAGCTCCGCCAGATCTCAACGCCCGTTGCGATCATCATGGTGCTGGGCGTGCTGCCTATCTACGGCTGGACGGTCTTAACCCAGCGGTCTTGGGGCAAAGGCTATCAGCGCATTGAACAGCTTCGTCGAGATGAAACGATGCTGATCCAAAAAACAGAAATTCAAAAGCATGATGTGACCGAGCAAGCCGAACTCAGCCCCAAAGGGTTGGTTCCCAAAGGCCCCAGCAATACGCTGCTGATTCCCCAATCTCAGCCGCGCCCCAGCGTGGTTCAGGCTCCTCAAGAAACGCCCTTTAACCCGGACGGCAATCCTCCCCTCGCTTATTAATCTTGTCTATCAATTTTTAGAAATTTTTAGCAATTCTTTGGCCCCATTTATGGGCTTACTCCCCCATGATGTTACAGTCAAGCTCCACGGGATTCACTCCCTTCCCTTAACCTGAACCATCCTTTTCTGTTTTCAACTCCATGCGCCTTTCTGTTGCCACCCCCAAAACTCGCCCCTCTCGTCGCGATGCGGTTAAGTCCCGTCTTCGAGACACTAAGCCCGTTAATTTACCGGGCTATCGAAGTCGGGTGATTTGGGTGTGGGCGCTGCTTTGTTTAGGTCAGCTCGGACTGGTCAGTCGGCTGGTTTGGCTCCAGGTGGTTCAGGCTCCCATTCTTCAAAAGCGAGCAGAAGCGCAGCGCTCAGTTAAGCTGCCCCCCAAGGTGGCGCTCCACCCGATTCTTGACCGCAACGGCAATGTATTGGCCAAAGATGAGTCCGTTTTTCGGCTCTTTGCCCATCCGTTCCTGTTCAAAGAAAATAAAGATGAAATTGCCCAGGCATTAGCGCCTATTCTGAAGCTGCCGACCGACAGCCTGATCAAGCTTTTTAATAGCGCCACCAGCGGCGTTCCGATTGCCCGCGATCTGTCCGATGAGACTGCAGATCAAGTCCGAATGCTGCGCCTAGATGGACTAGAGCTAAACCAAGAGTGGAAGCGCACCTACCCTCAAAAAGACTTGATGTCTGGCATTGTGGGCTACGTGGATGCTGAGTACCGTGGGCAGTCAGGGCTGGAGTACAGCTTACAGCCCTTACTCACGGCAAAACCTTCAGCGGGGCTGGTGACGGAGGATGGTCGGGGCTATCTGCTGCCCAATCAGTTTTCGGAACGCCCGCTCAATGCAGATGAGCTGAGCCTCAGGCTTACCCTCGACTCCCGGCTTCAGTGGTCGGCACGGACGGCACTCTCCCGTAAGCTCAAGCAGTATGGTGCCCTGCGGGGGACGGTTATTGTGATGGATGTGCGAGATGGCTCTCTGCTGGCGCTGGTCTCAGAACCATCCTTTGACCCAAGCCGCTTCTATGAGGCAAATCCGGCACTGTTCCGGAATTGGGCCGTGGCCGACCTCTATGAGCCTGGGTCAACGTTTAAGCCCATCAATGTGGCGATCGCCCTGGATGCAGGAGCCATTAAGCCCGATACGATTGTGTACGACCAGGGCAACATTTCGGTAGGCGGCTGGCCGATTCAAAATAATGATGGCTCTGCCTACGGCGCAATCAACATTACCAAGGTGCTGGAGGTGTCTAGCAACATCGGGATGGTGCGCATCATGGAGCAGGTGAAGCGCTCAACCTACTATGACTACTTAAAAAAAATCGGCATTGGCGAAATTACGGGCACCGACCTGCCGTTTGAGACGGCCGGCAGTATGAAGGATAAACAGCAGTTTGTCGACTATCCCATTGAGTCCGCTACCAATTCCTTTGGCCAAGGATTCTCCGTAACGCCCCTGCAAATGGCTCAGCTCCTCGGAGCGATCGCCAATGGCGGCAAAATCGTCACCCCCCACGTCACCCAAGGTCTTTTTGACCCCAGCGGGAAGCTGGTCTCTCGCCCCAACCTAATTGCTCCCCATCGTGTCTTCTCCGAAGAGACCAGCGCCAGCGTCCGCAAAATGATGGAGAGTGTGGTGCAAAACGGGACGGGGAAACCCGCCATCATTCCTGGGTATCGCCTTGGAGGTAAAACCGGAACCGCCCAAAAGGCAGCGGGGGGCGTTTACCAAAACAGCCGAATTACGAGTTTTGTGGCCACATTCCCCTCTGTCTCGCCCAAATATGTGGTGATTGCGGTAGTGGATGAGCCGAAAGGCGACGATGCCTTTGGCTCAACGGTCGCCGCCCCAATCGTTAAGTCTGTGGTAGAAACATTGATTAGCGTTGAGGGTATTCCGCCTTCTCACCCCGCTGAGCTGCAAAAGTTAACCGACGCCATCCCTCCCAAGCCAAAACCGTAAGGAGATCCCTGCGCTTCCACTACAATGGGCTTACGGGGATATCCCCACCTTATTAGCTATCCTCTGCCCATGTTTACCCTTGCGACTGCATCACCGACATCTACAGATGCTGGCTCTGTGCCCCTAGATTTAGCGAGTGCGATCGCCAGCCTCAAACAATCTCTCAACGCAGTCATCTTGGCCCACTACTACCAAGAGCCAGAGATTCAGGATATTGCAGACTACATTGGGGATTCTCTGGGGCTATCCCGTCAGGCGGCTTCCACCTCCGCCGACGTGATTGTCTTTGCTGGGGTACACTTCATGGCAGAAACCGCCAAAATCCTCAATCCAACAAAACAGGTCTTGATTCCAGACCTAGAGGCAGGGTGCTCTCTCGCCGATAGCTGCCCTCCCGATGCCTTCGCCGCGTTTAAGGCAAAACACCCCAACCATCTCGTCATTTCCTACATCAACTGCACCGCTGAGATTAAAGCCCTCAGCGACATCATCTGCACCAGCTCCAACGCCGTCGATATTGTGCGGCAGATTCCAGTAGACCAGCCCATTATTTTTGCCCCTGACCAAAATTTGGGTCGCTACGTGATGGCGCAGACGGGAAGAGAGATGGTGCTGTGGAAAGGAAGCTGCATCGTCCACGAAACTTTTTCTGAGCGCAAACTGATTGAGCTGAAGGTACAGCATCCCACTGCCGAAATTATTGCCCACCCAGAATGTGAAGCGCCCATTCTCCAGCACGCCAGCTTCATTGGCTCCACAACGGCCCTCTTAAACTACACCCAGCAGAGCGCCTCAGATAGCTTTATTGTGGCCACCGAGTCTGGCATTTTACACCAAATGCAAAAGCAGAATCCCCACAAAACCTATATTCCAGCCCCACCGACGGGCCCCTGTGCCTGCAATGAATGTCCGTATATGCGCCTCAATACGCTGGAGAAGATCTATCTTGCTATGCAGCGACGCAGCCCAGAGCTTACGCTGCCAGAAGAAACTCGACTCGCTGCCCTTGCCCCCATACAGCGCATGTTGGACATGAGCCGATAACAGTTGCTTTTCACAGTTGCTTTTCAAGGATGTAGGAGGATTGAACCTTCGAGGTGCCCTTAAAAGCAAGGCTGTATTCTGTAGCAAAAGATTCTGTAGCAAAAACTCTGTAGCGAGAAATTCTGTAGCAAAAGGTTCTGTGGGAAAAAAGGGCAACTCTAGAAGCGATCGCCATTCGCAGAGATGCTGAAGTCGCCGCCGAAACGATAGAGCAGTCAAGCATTTTGAACCAAATTAAGCGCTATGAGCATAAACCACAATGGTTTGCTGAGGCCGGTGAAAGGCTAAATCCAATACAAACCCAAGAGGATACAGCCATGTACAGCGTAAAGCAATGAGATCACATCGATTCGGATTTGCGGTGTGCTTGAGCGCTATCAGCCTATTGACAGGATGCTTTTTCTTCAATGTCGGTGAAAGTGGGGTGAGAGGGTCTAGGGTCTTCAAAACAGAATCTCGTTCCGTCGCCGGATTCTCATCCATTTCCTTTAAGTCCGAAGGCAAGGTTACGATCCAGCAAACCGGAAAAGAATCCCTCACAATTAGAGCTGAGGACAACATTCTGCCGCTCCTGGAGAGTCGGGTGGCTGACCGTGTTCTGTACCTGGGCACCGTAAACGATACCGATATCGACCCGACTCAGCCCATAGAATTTGCCTTAGAAGTGAAGACCCTGGAAGGCTTGAACATCATTGGGGTTGGCAGTATTGAAGCCAAGAGTATCCAAACCAAAAGGTTAGCGGTATCAATGCGCGGCGTGGGGAACCTGGCGATCGCCGGAAGTGCTGACGTGCTGGATCTTGACCTTTCTGGGGTTGGTAGCTACGAGGGTTCAGCGTTTAAAACCAAACAAACGATAGTACGGAGTCGCGGAATCGGGAGCGCTGTGGTCAATGCCAGTGAGCAGCTCGATGCAAATCTATCCGGCATCGGGTCTGTGGAGTATGTTGGTTCTCCCCAAGTTCAGAAATCAGTCCGGGGTGCAGGCTCTGTCAAGCAGCGGTAGGGCACAACGTTGCTATCCAAGGTTACAGCCATAGCGTTTGAGCTTAGAGAATTACTACGACCCCTAATGACTGGAGGTTCAGGATGAAAAGAGGCAAATTTATCAGCATTGCAGGTGGCGCAATCCTTGCCGCTGGCGCAACCTCCTATTTATTGAGCGATAAACAGAACATTGTCAGGGCAGATATCAAATCGACAGACGGCAACAATCCAGCGCTTAATACAGCGCTTCATCAAGACGAAAAAGAGATTTTGTTTCTGGCCTCCCTTGCGCCGAGTGGACACAACACGCAGCCGTGGTTTGTCCAATGGCTAGAACCGTATCACTGGGTCATTGGTAGCGATCGCACCAAATGGCTCCCTGCCGTTGACCCCACTCAGCGGGAAACCATTTTGTCGATTGGTGCATTCCTCCAAAACTTGGAGTATGCAGCTGCGGCCTTTGGCTATGGCTGCAAGTGGAATCTGCTCGCTAAAACCCCTCAGGACGAACGGGTAATGGAGGTCAAGCTGACCAAAACCCTGCTGAGTCAGAGTTTTGACCCCAAAAAAGTCATCACAAGTCTCAAGTATCGCCGCACGGTGCGCTCCGGCTTTTTAACGGAGGTTCTGAGGTCAGAAGATATCGCCGAACTAAGCCATTCAGACCCAGCCTGGATTCATTACCTGCCTGCCCCCAGTCCAGAAAGTCAATGGCTCAACGCACAGACAATTTTAGCCAACCGCCTGCAAGCCTATCGTGACCCTGCACAGCGAGAACTGGCCGACTGGACTAGATTCTCTAGCCGAAATGCTGCGAAATATCGTGACGGGCTAACCACAGCAAGCATGGAAATCAAAGGAATTCCGGGCTGGGTGGTGCGGAACTTTTACGGCAAAGACGATGTGATGAAAAAAGACTTTCGTGAACGCAGTATTGAGCTGATTGAGCAGCAAGTCTCAAAATCGGCAGGCTGGATTCTGATCACCAGTCAGGGCAATTCTGTAGAAACGCTATTGGAAACGGGTCGGCGGATGCAGCGACTGTTCCTAAAAGTGCGAGAAAAAGGGATCGCCATCCATCCCATGACCCAAATCTTGGAAGAGCCTGCAACTCAACAACCGCTTAACCAGGCTATGGGTATCAGCAGCCCAATTCAGTTCATTTTGCGGACAGGCTATATAAAAAATTATCCAGAACCCGTATCCCTGAGGCGACCCATCGAAGGATTTATCCGCAATGAAGCCTGAAGCCAAGTTAATCCTCATTAAAACAATCCACACTGCAATCTGGATATTTTTTAATGTGGTGATTTTCTATTTGCTGTACGCCGCGATCGCCCATAAGCTCGACGGCTGGCTCTGGCTGGGCTATGGCTTCGTATTGCTAGAAGGGCTAATTTTACTCATTTTTAAATCCCACTGCCCCTTGAATTTACTTGCCCGGAGCTATACAGACTCGACAAAAGCTAATTTTGATATTTATCTTCCAGCTTGGCTGGCTCAGTACACGAAGCACATCTATACGACTATTGTTGCGATCGCTTTTGCCATTACTCTCTATCAAATTCTGATCTAATCCCCCTAAATATTTGGAAGCAATCATGCCGAAACAATTTTCGCTCAAGACCCTATGGGACTCAGCAACCCCTACAGGGCGCGTATTCAACCCCGATGACTTTTCTCACCGACCAGAAGCCGTCAGACGATACCTAGAACACGCGATCGCCCCTCAAGCCCAGTTTGCCTCATCCGTTCGATTACAGATGCATGGTGAAATCAAACTCAAAACCTGGATTCCTTTCAAAGCAGAGCAGGTCATCTGCTGGGAGCACGGACTAATCTGGAGCGCAACTGCTTGGATGAATGGTTTGCCCATCGTGGGGGCAGATCGCATCCTAGATGGTGTCGGTGAAATGAAATGGAAGCTGCTCGGACTATTCCCCGTCATGATAGGGGCGGGGCCAGATATTACGCGGTCTGCCGTGGGTCGGCTTCAGATAGAGTCCATGTGGTTGCCATCTGTGCTCTGTGGCGATGATGTGTCGTGGCAAGCTGAAGACCTATCTCGCCTTCGCGCTAGCTTTGTCGTGCAGGGCGAAAAGGCAGAACTCGATTTCACCATTGAGCCAACGGGGCAGCTCAAAACAGCTCAGCTCCCGCGCTGGGGCAACCCAGACGGAAAGGAGCAGCGCTATGTAGACTTCGGTGCAATTGTGGAAAAAGAAGATACATTTTGCGGCTACACGATTCCGACCCAACTGCGGGTGGGGTGGTACTTTGGCACTGAGCGCTTTGAGCCAGAAGGCGAGTTTTTTAGAGCCACGATTGAGGATGCCGTTTATCGATAACCCCAATCGATAACCCCATCGACATCCCAAGGGCAAAGGACGCATACTCGCTATCGTTTCTGGCTAGACCACTTGCAGCTCACGCGAAGGGCGTACTGAAACAGGAGATCAAAGGTCAGCCCAATCACCCCAATCACAATCAGACCGACAAAAATTTCATCGGTTCTGAGAAATCGACCCGCAACGCTGATCCGACGGCCCAACCCCTCGGTTGCTGCAATCAGTTCCGACACAATCACAAGCTGCCAAGCAGCAGCCAAATTAATGCGGCAAGCATCTAAAATGCCGGGAACCACATGGGGCAAAATGACCTGGGTCAATGCTTCAAGGCGGCTTCCGCCCAGCATGTAGGTCGCTTCAATGAGATCCTTCGGAACAAACTTGACGGTATCCATCACCATCAAGGAGTTAAAGAAAAAGACCCCCACAAAAATGAGCGTCACTTTAGGCTCCTCGCCAATACCGAGATACAAAATCAGCAGCGGAATAAAGGCTGGTGCTGGCATGTAGCGAATCAACCCAAAGAGCGGCTCCAGCAGGGCGCGAATGCTAGGGAAACTCCCCATCAGTACGCCCACGGGCACCGAAAACAACACCGCCATAAAGAACCCAACCCCAACCCGCCAGAGGCTCGCCACCGTATCTTTGAGCAGGTCGCCACTCGCCCACAGTCGCCTAAAGGCTTCCAAAACTTGCCCTGGGGAAGGCAAAAATTTGGGGTCAATATTGCCAAAGGTTGTAATTATCCACCACACCAGCAAGGGTAAAGCAATGGAGGTAAACACCAGTGCCGTATTGAGGGTAGAAGGAATCTCTTCAGAAAGCCGCCAAAACACAGTCGGTCGGATTGTTTTGGGTTTCAGGAGGGTTTGAATGGAGCGTGGACTGCCTAAGGTCATGGTGGTGTACCCGATGGGTTAGAAGAGGGTTGATCTCTACCAAGCTTAATATCTGGCAAAGTTACGATATTTAGAGCAAAAGATTCAGAGCAAAAGATTCAGAGCAAAAGATTCAGAACAAAAGGCCAGAGCGTTTAGACGGCTCCCTGTTTAGGTTTTCTTGGCTTTTGCCGCATAGGCCTTCACGAAGCGATCGTCAAAAAGTTTGCTGAGGTCGGGTTTGTTTTTGGCAAGCCCCACATCGATCAGAAACTGGGACATTTCCTCGGCAGCGTAGGGGAGAGAGGCCATCGTCTTACCTGGCTTAAAGGCTTCTAGATTTTCTTCAATTGTGAAAATTTTAGTGCCTGCTGCATATTCTTTATATTCCGCAACGCTAACTCCAGCACGCTTTGCTAGAATTTCCTCAGCCGCTGCGGCATTGGCCTTAATGTAGTCCAAGGTGGCAAACCAGGAATCCACCATCGCCTGTACCTGTTCGGGATTTTCGTCTACAAACTTCCGGGAAAACACAAGGTGGTCAGGAATGGCCCCCGGAAATTCTTTCGAGCTAAACAGTTCTTTGCTGCCTTCTCGCTTCAGTGCTTGGGTGGTAAAGGGGGCAAACACGCCAACGGCATCCACCTGTCCTCCCACAAAGGCAGCAGCGGCTTTTCCTGTTTCTAGAGGCACAAACTGAATATCTTCAGGCTTTAAACCTGCTTTTTCTAGCCCTAACAGGAGTAAAAAGTGATCGACGGTGCCCTCTTCTGCAGCAACCTTTTTGCCTTTGAGGTCGGCCACTGAGTTAATTCCATCCCGCACAATAATTTTGTCATTGCCTGTGGAGTTGTCGTTGACGAGGACAACGACTTGGTCTGCACCACCTGATACGGAGCTGATGGTGTCGTTGAGGGTTTGGGAATTGGCGTCAATCTGGCCCGCCGTGAGGGCGCTAATAGATTCTAGGTAGCCATCAAACCATTTCAGATCAACGGAAACATTATTGGCTTCAAAAATTTTTTGATCTGCGGCAACCTGCCAGGGAAACCACCCCGGCCATGCGCTAAACCCAAGGCGCACAACGGTTGTCCCAGCTGGGACAGCAGATCCGGTGGGGCTACTGGACATCTGGCTGGCTGGGTTCGAGCAGCTCACAATAAGCCCAAAGCCCACCACAAATAAAAGACAGTTTGTTAATAGCGATCGCAATTTCATTTCACATCCTCAACCAAGCAACCAGACCGTCTTATCATAAATACGCGCTGCTTCCGGCGTGCGGTAGCAACGGACACCTTTTGCCTATCCGTCCAGCAAAGACCCAATTAACCTGGGATGTTTCCAAGTTTATTTGTGACGGTAGGATATTTATCCATCCGTTATAGCTTGTCCCATTGGGTTATGCATCATTGACGTAAAACTTCTACGGTGTATTTACGGAACTTTTGGATTCTGACCGCGCCGAAGCTACAGCACCGCAAGGTTGAAACAATGAAGACTCTAACGAGATGAAAATTTTAATTACAGGCGCAGCGGGCTTTATTGGCTATCATCTCGCCCAACGACTCCTCGCTGAAGGTGAAACCATTGTGGGCATTGATAACCTCAACGCTTACTACGACGTCACCCTAAAACAAGACCGCCTGAACCAGCTCAAGGATCACGCAAATTTTTATTTTGTACCGCTTGACTTAACGGATCGGCCGCAGCTCAATGCGCTTTTTGACGCCCATGCCTTTGAGCGAGTGATTAACCTAGCCGCTCAGGCCGGAGTGCGCCACTCCCTTGAAAATCCCTTCAGCTATATCGACAGCAATATTGTGGGCTTTACCAATCTGCTGGAAGCCTGCCGTCATTATCCCGTTGAGCATCTGGTCTATGCCTCTTCTAGCTCTGTCTACGGGGCAAATACCAAAGTTCCCTTTGCGACAACAGACAGTGTAGACCGCCCAATTTCTCTCTACGCGGCAACTAAAAAAGCCAACGAGCTGATGGCCTACACCTATAGTCATTTGTACAATATCCCCACCACCGGACTCCGATTTTTTACGGTGTATGGCCCTTGGGGACGACCGGATATGGCCTATTTCAAATTTGTGCAGGCGATTTTGGCAGGCAAAGCACTAGATGTCTATAACTTTGGCAAAATGGAGCGGGACTTTACCTACATCGACGATATTGTCGAAGGGTTAGTGCGCATTCTGCATTGCGCGCCCAGTCAGCCGCATTTGGCGGAAGATACCAGCCCCTTGCCCCCCTACAAGCTCTATAACATCGGAAACCATACCCCGGTTAAGCTGCTGCGGTTTATCGAAATTCTTGAGCAGGCGCTGGGGAAAACGGTCGAGAAAAATTTTCTGCCGATGCAGCCCGGTGAGGTCGTCTCCACCTATGCCGATATTGATGATCTGGAGCGAGATTTTGGTTTTAGACCCCAAACTTCCCTAGAGGAAGGACTTGCCCGATTTGTAGCCTGGTATCGACAGTATTACGGGCTTTAAAGATAGCACCAGAACTCAGATCACGATTCAACCTCAGGCTGACAGAAAAGCCTAATCGAGCCACTCAGCCCACTGAGAGATGAGGGTCAGCTTTGGGCTAAAGCTTGCTTTACTTTTGGATGGTTCCCGCTGGGACTGCATTGGGCTGAACGGGAGAAGCCGAAGACTTGGAGAATTGGCCCCGTGAGGCCATGAGTCCAATGCCAACAATTCCGGCGATCGCAATGATGACGCCGGGCACTGCAATCATCCAGAGTCGATAGGGGTGGCTTTTGGGCGCTGCTTTTTGAAGATTTGGCTCACCTTCATGCATGGTTTCAGCCCAGGGCGACACGGCGGGACGCTGGCGAACCTCATCCTTGGATGGTGCAGAAGTCCACATTTTAGTTCTGTCTTCTCCAACTTCATCTAAGGCAAGACCACTGGCAACCAGGGTTTCTTTGGCGTTGATCGTGCCAGACTTAATGCTTTGATAGCTAATCGACTCAAGATAGTTGGTAAACTCCACCTCTGCCATCAGCACCGTGAGGTAAGAAGCCTCTACCGTCTGCCCAAACCGAACGGTATCACCGTGGGCTAGGTCGTGGGTACGGCAGGGTTGACCATTCACCGAGACGCCATTGGCGCTGAGCTTCCCCTGAGCATTGCCATCAATGAGCCGATAGCGGTATTGACCCGTACCAGGAACGGGCAGCCGCAGCAGCATGGCGTGCTGCCGAGACATGGTTTCAGCATTGAGCACAATGGCGTTGGATGGATCTCGCCCAATGGAGTAGGCTGCCGCATCTAGCGCGATCGCCCGTCGTTTCCCATCGTTTACGACCAAGACATGCCGTTCCTGAACTGAAGAAGCGTCCATCACCAAATCCCCCGATATCCTAGATGCTGATTTAACCTGCCTGGGACTTAACGTTTAGGCCACCTCAGACTAAACGTTAAGTACACCATGCTCCCGTCCGCAAGATGCCTAAAGCCCAAGGTTTTATGGGTAAAAACACTGAGCTTATGCTTAGAGTTCCCACTCCAAAGTCAGAATGTGACGGGAGAAAAATATTTTATTTATGGAAATAATAATGGTGATTTGGGGCAGATCCAGAAGCGATGGGAGACCAGAAACCTATGCGGGGTGAAAGTAAAAAGCAAAGCCTAAAACCAGATAGGCGGCCAGCAAAAGTAGTCCCTCAAGCCAGTTAGATTCTCCGTCGGAGCTAATGGAGTTGGCGATGAGGACGGAAACCGCCACGGCCACCAGCTCGAAGGGGTTGAAGTCTAAGTCCATGGGCTGCCCAAAAAACCAGCCCGCTAACACCAAGGCTGGCGCGACGAACAGGGCAATTTGGAGGCTGGAGCCCACCGCAACCGAAACGGATAAATCCATCTTGTTTTTCATGGCAACGGTCACAGCCGTGGCGTGCTCGGCCGCGTTGCCAATAATCGGCAGCAAAATAACCCCGGTAAAGAGGGGGGTTAACCCCAGCTTTTCGGTGGCCACCTCTAGGCTCCCGACCAATAGCTCCGACTCCACCGCAACGGCGATCGTTGCTGCCAGTAAAACACCAGCCCACAGCTTGAGGTTGGGGCGATGGCTTTCAGTAACCGATTCTCCGTCTACCGCTTCTCCGTCTATCCCATGAACACCAGTCTCTTGTCCCGCGACCAACTGCTCCTTCGTCGGCTCACTCTCTGCCACCCCTACGTCGTAGAGGTAGCTATGGGTTTTCATGGAAAACAGGAGGGTGAAGCCGTACACCACAATCAGCACGATCGCGACTGCCGCAGAGAGCCGCTGAATCTTGACCATCTCAATTTCAGGAGAGGTGAAATGAACCGCCGTGGGCAGCAAAATGGCAATGACGGCTAGATTCATCAGCGAGGCGTTGACGCGGGCAATGACGGGCTGAAAGGTTTGTGCTTTGTAGCGTAGCCCTCCCAAAAACATGGATAGCCCCATGACCAGCAAAAGGTTGCCAATAATAGAGCCGGTAATGCTGGCCTTCACCACTTCAATGAGGCCAGCTTTTAGGGCAATAAGCGCAATAATCAGCTCCGTTGCATTGCCAAAGGTGGCGTTCAGCAGTCCACCCAGGGTTGGCCCCACAACAACGGCAATTTCTTCTGTGGCTAAGCCCATCCAAGAGGCCAGGGGCAAAATGGCGATCGCGGCGGTGATAAAAACAACTAATGGCCCCCAATGGGCAAATTCAGCGCCCAGGGAAATTGGAATAAACAGCAGCAACCCCAGGAAAATACGGTTTTTAAGTGTCATGCTTTTCGGCAATTCAATATAAATGCTGGCAAGAATTGAATATTGGCAACAAGCACTGACCCATCACCAGCGCTGGCAATCCATCAGTGCAAGAATCAGTCCGAGAGTAAGTCCGAGAATCGGGGCAGGAATCAATACAAGAGATTGATACAAGAGATTGATACAAGAATAAGAATCAGGGCTCACAATTTAGAGAGCCTGTAAAGACCTTACAGCACCCGCAGGAGGCTAGAAACACTGTCAATAGACTCTAGGGACTGAATCTCGTCTAGGGCAGCGCGGAAGTCGCCCTCACGCACCGCATGGGTAACAACCACAATTTCGGCAGAATCTCCTTGGAATCCTGTCTGTACCAAGGACTCTAGACTAACGCCATGATTCCCAAAACAGGTGCCAAGCTTGCCAATGACGCCAGGGTGATCTTTCGTTAAAAACCGCGTATAGAATCGGGTGTTAAGTTCGGTGATGGGCTCAACTGCGCTGTAGGAATGGTGAGAACAGGCCAGTAGAGGGTGCATAGAAGTTACGCTAGTCTCCGAGCCAGCTTGCCCTGTCTGGAGCAATGCAGCAACATTGATAATATCGGACACGACAGCGCTGGCCGTTGGCCCAGCCCCAGCCCCAGGGCCAAACAGCATCACCTGCCCTAAGGGTTCTCCTTCGAGCAATACCGCGTTGTAAACATCGTTGACGCTGGCGAGCGGGTGGGTTTTGGGCACCAGCGCAGGGTGAACACGAATCTGAAGGGTATCGGGTGCGGTAGCAGAGTCTGATGGGCGATCGCTGGGGCGCTTGGCGATCGCCAGGAGCTTAATGACAAACCCTAGCTTGTCCGCATAGGCAATATCAGAAGCACTGACGGTACGAATTCCCTCGCGGTGCACATCCTCTAGCTTAATGCGCTCCCCAAAGGCAAGGGATGCCAGAATAGCAATCTTATCGCCTGCATCCAAGCCATCCACATCGGCAGTGGGGTCGGCCTCCGCATAACCAAGGCGCTGAGCCTCTGCCAAAATTGCGTCAAAGCTGCGGCCGGACTGCTGCATCTGGGTCAAGATATAGTTAGTGGTGCCATTCAAAATGCCGATCACAGAAGAAATACGGTTGGCTCCCAGGGACTGCTTCAGGGACTGAATGACCGGAATCCCCCCCGCAACTGCTGCCTCAATCATGACGTACACTCCCGCTTGCCCCGCAGCGGTGAAAATTTCTTCCCCATAGCGAGAAATGACGGCCTTATTTGCCGTCACAATATGCTTGCCGTGGGCGATCGCCTCTAGGATCAGGGTGCGGGCTGGCTCTAGCCCCCCCAGCACTTCGACCACAATGTCCACATCAGGATCGGTGACGATGGACTGAAGATCAGTGGTGAGCTGGTCTGGCGCGATGGAAACGGCACGGGATTTGTCGAGCGATCGCACGCCCACGCGATGGAGAGCGATCGTATTCAGCAAAGGATGCCGCCCCTCCTTGTCCTGGAAAATTTGCCCTACCCCCGTTCCGACTGTCCCTAGTCCCAGTAGCCCAACATTGAAACAACCCACAGCCTTCACCTAATCGATGCATCTCGTCTATTGTGACATTTTGGCTGTGATCTTTTGTCGTCTTGATTGGCGTCTTGATGGGCATCTTGATGGGCATCTTGCTGAGGCAAGAGACTTGTAATTGGGCGACTGATTGGTGACTGGTTGGGCGACTGATTAGCTACCACAGTGACCGCTGTTGCCCACCAACAATCCCTCCTCGCCTTGGCCGCCACCCTCCTTGCCTAGGAATTCATTGCTAGCTCAAAGGAGGAGGAATCTTTAGGAGGAGTCTTCTCAGACGAGCTTTGGGCAGAATTCGTTTTGGAGTAATGTCGAGCAGCATATTGGGAAATGCGTCGGGTCAAAAACTCTAGCGGGCTTAACGGGAGCTTGCTGAATAGCGCATGTTCTGAGTCATACAGCATGTATCGGTAGCCCATAGGAAGGGTGAGATTGAGCATCTTAAACTGCCACAAAGCCCTAATTTCAAGCTGGGCAATTTCACCTAAGCTATCCCAAGGGCAAGGCTGATCGACCAGAACTCGAAAAATGGCGTCAACCGCCAGGGGATTACTCAGATAGGCAGACTGTTGTGCCGTCATCAGCAGCAGCAGGTAGGAACCCGGAGAACGCGGGCAGATCTTTGCAGTTGCGATCGCAAAGTAGCTCTCAAATGCTTGAGCCGCGCGACTGGGCTGGGTACAAAACCACTGCTTTAGGGACTCAAACCCTTCCTGAATCGCACCTTCTTGCCCAGAAACCGCCAATCCAGAATCCGCTAGCCCAGAATCCGTCAGCCCAGAATTCGTCAACCATCCCCCGCCACGCGAGCGATGCACCCCTAGCCCGATGCGCCCCCAAAGTCCACGATGGCCCAGCAGATGCTGAACAGCTATCAACTGACCCACCTGCTGTAGCTTGGTGTGGATGAATGAGGAACAGGCCGTATTCGCGCCAATGTAACCATAGTCGGAGCGGCGCAGAATGCGATAGGGAGAGGGGGTGTTTCCACCGTAGGTTGAACTGTAGGTTGAATTGTAGGTTGAATTGTAGGTTGAAAAGAGGGTCTGAAGCCCTAACTCAGCCTCTAGATCGTGGGGATAGTACACAACCTGCTGCTCTCGGCCATCCACTAGGCCAAAATCCATGAGGATTGTCCACTGCCCCTGCACATCTTCTTGACGGAGCCGAAGGCCAAACTGCGCGATCACAACGCCATCCCAGAATTGATGGCTCAACTCCTGTTGATCCTGCTGAAGTCTGGCGATCGCCTTCTTTACCAGATGAATGACATCCCCACAAACCTGTGCCAACCACCGCGCCAGCACCGGAAACTGAAGATAAAACCTGTGGTAAATCTCGGCCATTGTCTCCGGCTGAGGCTCTGTCTGGGTAGACCAAAAACCAGCAGAATCTTCTTCCATCACATGGGCAACCATCATCATGATGCGCTGCTCAAAAAAACGCTGCACAAGCCGAATCTGTCGGGGAATGCTGGCGATTTTAAGATGGGGCTGCACCAGCTCCAGGACAGGCGTAAGCTCAGCTGCAATCAGCGCGATAAAGGGTGCATAGCCCGCGTTGCTTTGCTTCCCATCCAGCATTTGAGGCCTAGAGAATTGAGCGTGGGACGCAGCATCCCCATAGCAAGCGATCGCCTGCTGATAGGTCTGAAACCAAGGCGCGTGGGTTTTGAGAAAAATCTGCTGCTGTGCCGTTGAAAGGCTTGAAAGATTGCGCTCATACCAGCGATAGAGCCGAAGCGATCGCCTGATGGTTTGGCGCTTTATGCGCTGGAACGGGGCGCTCTGTTCAGCAGACGGAAATAGCCTATCCACATCCTGCTCAATATCCTCAAGGTCTAAGGAGGTGAGGGCCGAATAATGCGCAACTGGAACAGCAGAGGATGCGCCGCTCTGATGCACAGTCATCCCTTCGCCCAACTGTTTCAGCAAAAACAGCCGCTCTGCAAGATTACTGGCTCGACAGGCCAAGGCCACAAGAGACGTATCGTGAAGCATAGTAGTAGTCCACCCGCTAATCCACCCGCAATCGTCTTCTATCCACACGCTACCACTGGAGCCTTTTGGGGCTGGTGATACCTCTCACGAGACGAGCCTGAAGCTAATCAGCCTTAGTTCATCAGCATTAGAATCAGCATTAGATTGAGTCAGAAAGTCGCTCAGCTTATCGGCGCTGCGCTCATCCCTAGCTCATCCCTAGCTCATCCTTAGCTCAAGACTCCTTCAGCGTAAATCTCCCTAAGACACCCTCACTCTCTCAAGTTTCCTTTGATCCGTCGATAGGGAAAAGTCAGGTCTTATGGCAATCCAGACCCAGCGTCACTATCAGAAATAGTCAGGTTTTAATCGTCAGGGGTTGTTCAGGGAGGCTCGTTTTATAGACGCCTCTTTATTACGAACTCATTGGGCGGGCAATGTTCCGCAATATCTAGCCCATTATCTAGCCCATTACCTAGCCCATTAATATCCAGTGCATTTTACAAAGCCCAATTGACAGGCCCAATTGACAGGCCCAATTGACAGGATAGTTATGGACGGGAAGACTATAGACCGGAAAATTATTGACCGGAAGACTCGATCGCGGACTGCTCGGAGATCGCGTCAGCGCCCAGAACGACTTTTTGCCCTAGACGTGGCTCAGTGCCTCGAAACATTCGCTGAATATTGGAACGGTGGCGCAGCACGACATAGAGTCCTCCAACCAACCCCAGCAGAATATAGGCAAGGGGTAGCTTTAGCCCAAACATCAGCATCGGAACCGCGATCGCCCCACAAATTGAGCTGAGCGACACAATTCTAAAGAGCGCCAGCACCAGTCCAAACACCCCAAAGGTCATCAGGCCCACCTGCCAGTTGAGGGCAAGCAAGATACCCAGACCGACCGCCACAGATTTTCCACCAGAGAACCCCAGCCAAATCGATTTACTATGCCCCACAACAGCGGCTAATCCCCCCAGCACAACCACCCAAGGAAACCATTCCGCTGAATTAGCGGGGGCAGCACCGAGCCAGGAAGCCACCCACCCAAAAGAAGTGGACCAGAAAGCACTGGGGGAGGCAATTGAATCGTAGATAAATCGAATGAGCGCGATCGCAGCGGCTCCTTTAAGGACATCCACCAGCAAGACCGTAATGCCGGGGCCTTTACCCAACGTGCGCAGCACATTTGTCGCCCCAGTTGAGCCAGACCCTTGGGTGCGGATGTCAATTCCCTTGAGCCATTTACCGAATAGGTAACCTGTCGGGAATGATCCCAGCAGATAGGCCACAATCAGCAACGCCCCATTTCCAACAATCCAAACCATACTGGACGGCATATCTCACCCTTTACTCGCCTTTGCTGATCAAAATGCGCTATCGGTTCCCATCCCCCGACGTAAATATTTTTGCATCACAACTGTTAAATCTCGGCATTCGGGCGTATAGGAGCGTCGTACAACCCAGCTCACAAATTTTCAATAAGTTCTTCGGTTGTTACTTTAGCTTGTTTCAGGACACCACTCAAAGTTCCTATCTTTAACTCTCGATGCATAGGAACAACACAACCAATCGAACCTTCATGAGTTGTTTTCTTCATTAAAACATGACTGCCTGCTTATCGAACACTCACAAATCCTAAACGTTCTAGGGCACGAATTAATTCTTGGCTCGAAATTCGCGGCAGCTTAGGCATAACTGACCTTTATGCTGGTTATATATCTAGGAGTTGTTTCAGATGTAGGAAATTCTTCAAGATATAATTTTGTTGCTTCTTGTAAGTTGGCAATCGCTTTTTCTATCGTTTCGCCCTGATCGACTGTTCCAACTTCTGGACACTCAGCAATATACATCTCATCTTCTTTATATATAATGGCTGTAAAACTGCGAATTTTCATGGCATCACCTTATATCAGCCCTATCTGAGAGAACAATGAAATTTCAATGAAATACACTTTAGCGTATTGATTATAGTGTAACGAATCTTAAAAGATCAGCTTTTCTTTTCTTTTGCAATCTTCACGATCAGCAATGTAAAGCTCTATGGTACACGCGGGACAATGGCCACCCACAGGGGATAGTATGAATTTATGATGACAGCTTGGACAAGCTATGCTGAACTGAGTTAAGCCTTGGCTAAATCCTGAAAGGTACCCAACAAAAATCACAACAACTATTCCGATTACATAACCAATAACAAAATTTCCTCCATCCTGTATTTGGAACATCTGTAATACAGCCCAAATGTAAGGGAGTGAAACAATAAATCCTAGAATAGCTCCTCCAATTCTATATTCACATGCTTTAGATTTTGCAATTCTCTGTTGCTCTAGCATTGAGGATATTTGTCGAATTTTCTTGTCATACTTACGTGCAATTACTCTTCCACTTGGCGTCAAAAATACTCAATAAGCGAATTCCATTGAAGCTATCAGAAAAGCAAAAAATACAGCAAGAGTAATATCAGCTTTGTAAGTATTATCACGTAAGATTAGCAGACATAAAAGACCTGAAAAAGCAGAAAGTATAATTGCATATCTTTGTAACTGAAGCATGGCTATAAATTGCGGCCTATAAGTTATGTTTGCTCTTGTCAAACCAACCTGACCCTTCCGTTCCGTTATTTTGAGTGCTTTAGTACAAATATCTTTAGTGCAGTCTTTAGTGCAAATATTTTTAGTCTAAAAGAACCTGAGCTGCTTCAATACTTTGGCGTACCGTCGCCGCAGACGCCTGGAGCGCTTCGGATTCATGACTGAGCAACTCAAGCTCTAAAATCTGGCTAACTCCTGTCCGTCCTAAGCAGGTAGGTACACCAATAAAAATATCGTTTAGGTCGTACTGTCCCTGGAGATAAGCTGCCGCTGGCACAATGCGATCGCGGTCATAGACAATGGACTCCACCATCAGACAGGCGGAAGAGGCTGGGGCAAAATAAGCGCTTCCGGCCTGCATTAGACTCACGATCTCTGCGCCTCCATTCCGGGTGCGCTTCACGAGTCGCTGAATCGTCGCTTCATCCATCAGCTCGGTGATGGGAATTCCGCTCACGGTGGAGTAGCGCGGCAGCGGCACCATGAGGTCACCATGACCACCCAGCACCATAGCCGTCACGTCCATGATGGACACCTTTAATTCCAGGGCAATAAACGTCGCAAACCTTGCAGCATCCAAGACTCCAGCCATCCCTAGTACACGCTGAGGCGGTAGGCCGCTCGCCTGCCAAGCCAGATAGGTCATCACATCCAGGGGGTTGGTCACCACTAGCACGACCGCATCCGGAGAATAGGCGATCGCCTGCTGGACAACCTTGACCACAATATTGGCGTTGGTCTTGAGCAAATCATCGCGGCTCATGCCGGGTTTACGGGCAATGCCAGCAGTCACCACAATGAGGTCGGAATGTTGGGTATCTGCGTAGTTGTCTGTGCCGATTATGATGCGATCGTGACGCTCAACACCACGGGCTTCCATTAAGTCCAGCGCCAACCCCTTGGGACGACCTGGGGCAATATCCAGGAGCACCACGTCGGCCAGATTTTTCTCCACCAAGCGCTGGCCGAGGGTACTGCCAACGTTACCGGCACCAATAATGGAAACGCGCACCGATTTAGAGCATTCAAATGCAGTGAGAGCCGCTGTAGAGGTCATAAAGTCTCTCCCTTGAACTAGGGCGACACAGAGAGGATCGACACAATCTTCTCAAAGCCATCTCTCAAAACTATCTTTAGATGGATGCCAAACCCTCTCTATCCTGACGATACTGCTGCTTGGTAGAGAAAATGCCCGAAACAACTGATTATTAACAACTTGTGACCAAAATTTGTGACCAAAGTTTGTGACCAAAGTGTGACCAGAAGCCCCGCCATTAACAGCGCTCTAATTAGCAACACCCTAATGAGTAGCGCTCAAATTAGCAACACCCTAATGAGCAGCACTCAAATTAGGGCCAGCCCCATTCAGAAGAAGTCCAAACCAGAAGTCAAACCGCTCATTCAACCTACTGGGCAACTTCAAGCTGATCCAAGGCTAACCACACTGTGGGTGTAGGCACCAAAAATTTGATTTGGGCATAGTCACCACTGAGTTCGACCACCTCACCTGTCCCGTCAAACACATAGGGCGGGAGTCTGCGATCGCTGGCCTGGGCCTCCAGACTATTTTCAAATTTTTCCCGCACAACTCGCACAAGGTCGCCTCTTTTGATTGCCATGGTTCTTTGCCTACGCTTTGTCTTGTAAGGAGCTGTTTTGTAAGGGACTGTTTTGTAAGGAGCTGTTTTGTAAGGAACTGTAAGGAAACAAGTTAAGTAAATCCAAAGTAACCAAACATCAGCACAATGCGCTCTAACCTAGAATGATCCCAGAGGGATCGTACCGTACAGGCCAGAGCATTTTCCCAAAACGGTTTCTTTTTTGCCTGTTTTTACCTGTCTTTCAAGTTCCATTCGCTCAAATTCTATTCGCTTCAATGATTGAGGAACCCATCATGCCCAAGATGAAACGTTGGGGGAGCATTTTAGTCTCTCTCTGTTTGTGTAGTTTACTATTTGTGGCAACCGGCTGTGCAGGGAAGCCACCTTCTCCCTACGCCCAAGCTCAACAAGAAAGCACACAACGCAACGCACCAAAGGCGATCGCCAAGGCTGCAACCCAAGGCAGTGAATTTAATAAGTTCTTTCCCGATGCGGCTGACGGATACCAGCGTATCTATACCCAAGAGAAAAAAGGATTTGCTGAGGCAAAACTCAATAAAGATGGCGTGAATTTGGCCATGCTCTCGATCTCTGACACCATCAGTTTGCCTAGTGCTGCTGCAAAGTACAGTCAAGCTACAGACAACATTCAGGGGTTCCCAACCGTAGAGCAGGGAACGACTCAAACAGGGGTTCTCGTGGGCGATCGCTATCAGGTTAAGGTCCTGTCTCGCAGTCCATCCTTTACCAAAAGCGATCGGCAAGCCTGGATTGCGCGCTTTGATCTTCGAGGACTCTCAAAGCTGAAGTAGCGATTAAGCATGAATTGGGCAGGCAGATGTCCTGAAAAGTTAATTACCCAGAGTTAGTGTCCCTGCATTAGTTTTCCTGCATTAGTGCCATCAATTTTATCGTAGGTCTCTTATGAGCAAGCCCATTTTTGAACTGGTCGACGAACTTCCGACTGGAGGCCCCACCGTATTGGCGCTGCGGTCCTTAGATTTTGTCGTGCCCGGACAGTGGAACAACTTAGTGGGGTTCAATAACACCATTAAAGCCGTCACGGGCGAAACCGATGAAGCCCTAATTCAGCAAATCGGTGAGCGTGCCGTCCATCTATACAATGACAAATCCCAAGGCTACCAGCGAGCCCAGTGGCTGTACCAAACCGTAGACAATGCTTCTGGTGCCTTGGGTGCAGCGGCACTGGCCAATAAAGTTGGTCAAGATTTGCCCTTTCTAGGGTTGCTCAGCAAACTCACGCCCAAGCCGGAAAAAGCCCAGAGTATTGACCTCTGCGTTAAGCTCGTGGTGGAAATTGTGGCCTTTTGCCAAATTAACGGCATCCCTGGCGACAGTATTGGGGACTTTCTCGCCTCTCTGGGTGACTACAGTGGAGAGTCTCTGATACGGATGGCAGCACTGGTTTGTTTTGACGGCTTAGTTCCCTTAGGGCCAGACTTTGCGCTCAAAGGTCTATCAACCCTCCAGGGAATGTCTCCCTCGGACTTAGACAATAACAGCACCTTTAAGGGCGTGAGTGAGCTAATTCCGGGCGGCAACCGGGCGGGTCAGCTTTCGTTTATTACCGAAAGTATGGATTCGGTTAAGGGCTGGATGACGGATTTCGTAGGGTCACGGGGGCTGACGCCAGAGAGTGTTGTCGATAACCTCACAAAGTTCGTCACCGTGTCTAAGGATAAGCTGGATTACTTAGGTGCCTTTTTGGACATGACGGTTCACTACTACGAACATACTGGCACCCAAACCTTGGCCCGTCGCTTGATTGAGCGAGCTGTGGCGGAAATCTAGTCAGCACCTGCATGAATTGACCGTTGGACCAGCTTCTGGGTCAATGTCTGAGTCAATGTCTGGGTCAATTTCTGGGTCAGTCTGTAGGAAGGTCTTCGTGACAGAACCCCGCAATAGTCAGCACAGTTATGACGGTTCGATTGCGATCGCGCCGTCATTCCTAGCGTCGTCATTTCTGAAAGGGCAGCAGCCTGAGTCAGTTGTGCTGGTTGACTGCCGTTTTTCCCTGGCTGACCCGCAGCTTGGTCGCCATCAGTACCTAGCGGGTCACATCCCTGGTGCTTACTATCTGGACTTAAATCAAGATCTATCCAGTCCAGCCCAACCCCACGGGGGACGGCATCCCTTACCTGAGGTGGATGTCTTATCTGCTAAATTTTCGCGGATGGGCATTACGAATCAAACCCTAGTCATTGCCTATGACGACAGCCGTTTTGCCTTTGCAGCAAGGCTTTGGTGGCTACTGAAGTACATGGGTCATAAGCGCGCTGCGGTTTTAGATGGGGGTTTTGCCGCCTACCAATCCTTGGGGCTACCCGTAACGACAGATATTCCCCCAGAGCCCTTAGAGATTGATGCAGCCCATACCGTGCAGTTTGTGCCGCAGATTCAAGGCGATCTGCTGGTCGATATCCAGGGTGTGCAGCAGCGGCAGAAAATGCCCCAGGTCAAAATTATCGACTCGCGTGAAGGCGATCGCTATCGTGGGGAGCGAGAGCCAATCGACCCCGTAGCAGGACATATCCCTGGAGCGCTGAACTATCCCTGGCCGCAGGTAAGCGATGAGTCGGGCAAACTAAGGTCAGCCAGCGAGCTTCAGCAATACTGGTCGGGCCTAGCTGAAGCTGACGAGCCTGATATTCAAGAACCTAATATTCAAGAAATTGTGGTCTATTGTGGGTCTGGCGTGACCGCCTGCGTGAATTTGCTGGCTCTAGAGGCGGCCGGTATTGCCACCGGCAAGCTCTATGCCGGAAGCTGGAGTGACTGGTGCTCCTATCCGCTGGACGCGGCGGGGCAGGCTCAGTGTGGTGCTGCATAAGTAAGGGGTGCTGCATAAGTAGGGCTTAGGCGACAAGTCACGCCCATAATTCCCCCCTGTTTTTGGATCGGGAACCTCTGGCAAAGGGTAGCGTCAGGGAACGAGAAATGTATTATGGTCTAGTCCATCCCATGACAACCAGTATTCCGATCACCTGGTCAAGGGTCGAGGGGTCAATACCTTCAGTGCATATTTCACCCCAAAAACTGCCCAATCATGAGCTTGTGGAACTTTGTCAGTCTGGCCTTCAGCCGGACAAGACAGCCTTCTCTGAGCTACTGCGGCGCTATCAGTCCCATGTGGATCGCGTGCTTTATCACCTCGCGCCAGACTGGGATGACCGCTCTGACTTGGCTCAGGAGGTTTGGATTCGGGTGTATCGCAATATCAACCGTCTCCAAGAGCCGATTAAGTTTCGGGGCTGGCTGAGCCGCATTACAACCAATTTGTTCTACGACGAGCTTCGCAAGCGCAAGCGTCACAAAAGTCCGCTTTCCCTTGATGCGCCCCTCTCGATGGAAGATGGCGAAGTGAGCTGGGAGATTGCCTGCGACAATCCCCGGCCAGACGATTCTCTGACAACCCAAGAGTTTTATCAGCAGCTCAATACGGCGATCGCCGATCTGCCGGAAGCGTTCAGAACCACCATCGTCCTGCGAGAAATTGAAGGGCTGGCCTACGAAGAAATTGCTGAAATGACGGGGGTTTCCCTAGGAACGGTCAAGTCCCGCATTGCTAGGGCGCGATCGCGGCTCCAATCTCAGCTTCAGGCTTACTTGCAAAGCTAAGCGAAAAAGCGGAGATGGCGCTGACTTGGGCAGAGGCAGCAAAGGACAATCCCCAATCTCGATTGATAATATAAATTTATGATTCTAATGATTGGATGGCGTTCGCTTCTGTACAACCTATAGAGGGAAGGCACTTCCTAAAACACTTCCAACCTTCTTTGAATCGAGTGAGCTTCTAAGGGATGAACTTCTAAAGTCCATGAATTACAAATTTCGTGAGCTTAGGGTTTTAAACTTAAAACTTGTGAAAGTCTATATAGGACTTTGAACGGCTATAAAGCTCTTTTTTAGCTCAATATCCATACAGGCTTTCATGCAAAAACTTTTCACTGCCAGCCAAACACATAGGATAGATTGAAGAGGATAGATTAAAGAAGTGATTTGAATGAGCGTCTTAGGAGACCATCTCATGGGATGAGTCTTAAGCCGTTCCTGACATACATCGCTCTACTTAGGCACTCACTAGCACACCAGAGCGCTTCCTTTCTACTTTTTCTATCCATCTATTCATTCACTCAAGCCCCTCACTCAAACCCTTCACTCAAATCATTCACTCAAACCATTTCCCAGTCTTCTCAAAAGGCAAACGAGCAATTGCCATGAACAACAGTCCTATGCATGACGAAACGCTTCAATTTGAACAGTTTGAGCTGCTAAGTGCCTACCTAGACGGTGAGGTTTCGGCAGCTGAGCGGAAGCAAGTTGAGGCTTGGCTAGCCCAGGATGCCAGCTTCCAGAAAACCTATCAGCAAATGCTGATGCTTCAAAATGGGCTAAAGTCGATTCCTGCGGCGACCCCTTCCATTCAAACCGAGCAGCTTGTCCAGAACGTGATGGCTCGCCTCAACCGATCGCGGCGGATTTGGGCTTGGGGAAGCGTGAGTGCGGCGGCAGCGATCGCCCTAGGGTCTTTTTCTGCCCTCTTGACGGGACAAGGCTGGGATCTCAGAACTGCACAGCGGCCCGTACAAGACCAGCCCACATTTAATACCCCACTCTCTCCTACCTCGCGTACAGACCCGAAAGCCTTGATGATTGCCCTAGAGCGTCCTCCGGTGGAGATTCCGGTTGTGCCTGGTTCTAATATTTCTAAGCCCCAAGGGCTTGGCCGAACCACAGAGTTTTAGCGCCTAGACTGACAGCGATCGCAGTGTCCACAGATGGAGCCTTGGGCTTCGCGGTCAAAGCCAAAGGCCCTTAGCAAAAACTGCCAGCGACAGTGCCGGGTATTGAGATAGTCCCGCATCAAGTCCTGGGGTGCTGAAGGGATCTTGTCCGACGGGTCTGGTGCATCTTTTAGACAGTAGTGAAAAGGATCTGTCCAGACGAGGCGCTGCTGCTGATGCAAAATTGCCAGAGCCAGCTCTGCTTGGGGCTCCTGTTGCAGAAGATCGCTCAGTTTCCCTTGTGCGGGGATCTGGGCGATTAGCTTTTGGGCAAGCTGCACCTGGGACTGGACTTTCTGATCAAAGGCCGCTTGGCGATCGCGATCGTGGGGATCAAGCCATCCGGTGGGTTCGCTGGCCAGCAAGAGAGTTTGTGCGGGCCGCCCATCTCGCCCCGCCCGGCCAATTTCCTGTAAATATTCTGCTAAGGTTGCGGGGGCATGAAAATGACAGATCCACCGCACATCCGGCTTATCAACGCCCATCCCAAAGGCTGAAGTACAGATCACAAAAGGCGTCTGGCCAGACAGCCACTGTGCTTCAATCCGCCGTCGCTGCTCTGGAGAGAGCCCCGCATGGTAGGCGTCGGTTTTATGGCCTGCTTGGGTCAGCCACTGAGCTAACTGCTCACTCTCCCGACGGCTGCGAGTATAGACCAGCCCTGCCTTGCGGCCCTGGGCAACAATAAAAGACCGCAACCCCTGACGACGGGAGGCTGGACTCCAAACCCGCTGAAGGTTGAGGCTCAAGTTTTTGCGATAGGGGCTGGCTCGAAACACCTGGGGATTCTGGAGACCCAGCACAGCCTGAATATCTCGCTGGGTCGCTGCATCTGCGGTGGCGGTAAAAGCCGCAATGGGAATTGATGCAGCTAGGGAGTTTGCTGAATCGCTCTGGAGCGCAGGTCTGACGGCACCTAGACGGCGGTAAATGGGGCGAAAGCTATTGCCCCATTGGGTAATGCAGTGCGCTTCATCTAGGGTAATGGACTGGATTCCTGGCGCAGCTTTAGAAAGCTGGCTCAGCCGACTCCAAATGGCTGGAGTCAATAGCGACTCTGGAGACAAATACAGAAGCTTAAGCTGTCCCTGAGCAAGCTGAGTGAGCACCTGCTGCCGTTGCTCCCGCGATCGCTCTCCATGAAAGAGATTGGCGGCAATATTCTTAGCTTGGAGTGCCGCCACCTGGTTTTCCATGAGCGCAACGAGGGGAGATAAAACCAAAGACAGCCCATCTTGGAGCAGCGCCGGAAGTTGAAAACACAAAGATTTTCCGGCACCGGTTGGCAGAATGGCTAATACATCTTGGCGGCTCAGAGTGGCCTGTACAATCTCACCCTGTAAGGGACGGAACTGGTCATAGCCCCAAAAGGTTTTAAGAGCCCTGAATGCCTCACGCTGCTCAATTATGCTCACAACGCCATAGCCTCACGATGCAGAGATGTCCTTAAACGCAATGAGGAAACCTATTGTGACCTTACTCCGTCAAGCATAGAAACCATTAGGCACAGGGTTTTTACGTATCAAAAAGAAGGCTTCCGGCATGGGTTGCTTTCGATATCAGTGCTGGAATCAGAGTCTCTAATTTCAGAAGCTAGTTTCAGAACCTAGTTTCTGAACCTAGACTTCAATGCCTTCTGATTGACAGATCTAAAATAGAAACAGCTCAGCCATAAACGCTCTTTGAATTCCGGCGCTTTTCTTGTGGCTTCTACCGTTCCATAGACCCACCTGATCTAAGACCTACCTTAACTCGATTGATATTGATAAACCTATGAAACCCAAAGCGTCCATCCAGAAGTCGACTCAAAAATCAGCAAGCTATTTGTCTGTACTCTTGGTGGGTTCTCTTGCGACCTTAGTAGGGACACAGTTCATCCAGGGACAGCCCCTTGCACCCCAGGCAAGCGTTGCGCAACTGGCCGCACCGATCCCTTCGGGAGATGTGAACTTTATCGCCAGGGCGGTGGAAAAAGTTGGGCCTGCCGTGGTCAGAATTGATGCCTCACGCACGGTCAGAACTCAGCGCCCTGCGATCTTTAACGATCCGTTTTTTCGGCAATTTTTTGGTGGGGATCTGCCGCAAAGCCAAACTCGCGTGGTGCGCGGGACGGGGTCAGGATTTTTGATCAGTAATGATGGGCTGATTCTGACCAATGCCCATGTGGTGGATGGTGCCGATACGGTGACGGTGCTGCTCAAGGATGGGCGATCGCTTCAGGGAAGGGTACTCGGCCAAGATAGCCTGACCGATGTAGCCGTGATTAAGATTCAGGGCAATAGCCTCCCCGTGGTGCAGACCGGCGATTCTGACCAGCTGCGCCCTGGAGAATGGGCGATCGCGATCGGTAATCCTTTGGGGCTGGACAATACCGTAACCGCTGGGATCATCAGCGCCACGGGGCGCACCAGTGGGGATGTGGGCGTCCCAGACAAGCGGGTGGGCTTTATCCAGACCGATGCCGCCATTAACCCTGGCAACTCCGGCGGGCCGCTTTTGAATCAGTACGGCCAAGTCATCGGCATGAACACCGCCATCATTGGTGGCGGTGCCCAGGGACTAGGGTTTGCAATACCCATTAAAACGGCGCAGCGGATTGCCAATCAGCTCATTGCGACAGGCAAAGTCAACCATCCCTTTTTAGGCATTCGGATGACCAATCTTTCGCCAGAGCTAAGGCAGCGCATCAATGCAGACCGGAGCGCAACGTTTCAAGTCCAGGATGATACGGGGGTCTTGGTCTACGAAGTCTTGCCCAACTCTCCAGCCGCTAGGGTTGGCATGAGATCGGGCGATGTGATCAAGAAAATTGAGGGGCAAACCATCACGAAAGCAAGCCAGGTGCAGCAAGCCGTTGAAAACACGACGGAAGGACAGTCCCTCCGGATGGAAGTCAGGCGGAGTGGACAAGTGGTGAACCTTGCGGTTAGACCAGAACCGATTCCTGCCCAGGTCACGCAAAACAGGCGCTAGCATCAAGCGCCCCATCCATTCTGGAGCGCTTGAAATCCCATCCTTGGACTAACTTGAACGCTTGAGCCTGAGCTTTTATGAAAAGCTCAGGCTCAATTTTTATTGGCCTACAGCACAATAGACTTTCGTTATCGAATATCTATATATTTGGACTCAATAGTTAGGCTCAATAGCTAGACTCACTGACCTTGTGCAATCTTGGGAAAAGCGATCTGTGACACCAGAGCCTGAGTCCAATCCGCAGGAGCAAACCTCCTACAGCTCATTGTCTGCGGGGCAGCAGCGGCAGCGTCTAGGGGAGCTAGCCTCTGTTTTCTTGCGCTTAGGAGTCTTGGCCTTTGGGGGGCCGGCGGCTCATATTGCCATGATGGATGAAGAGGTTGTCGAGCGGCGGCGGTGGTTTAGCCGGGAAGATCTGCTGGACTTGATTGGTGTTACCAATCTCATTCCTGGCCCTAACTCCACCGAGCTAGCAATTCATATCGGCTATGCGCGCGCGGGCTGGCGTGGCTTGCTGATTGCCGGAAGCTGCTTTATTTTGCCCGCGATGGGGATTGTCTGGACGCTGGCGATTTTTTATCAGCGCTTTCAAACCATTCCGCAGGTCCAGTGGCTGCTCTACGGGCTGAAGCCCGTCATTATCGCGATTGTGCTCCAGGCGGTGTGGGGGTTGGGCAAAAAAGCGCTCAAGGATTTCCCCACGGCGATCGCCGGAATATTGGCGGTCATTGCCTATTTATCGGGGTTCAATGAAGTTTTGCTTTTGCTGCTCTTGGGGACGGCTGTGATGCTGATTAAAAACTGGCATCGTCAAGGAGCCGCCCAAGGCGTGCTGCTCCTGCCTGTTTCTGAAGTGCTGGCTCAAAGTGGCGCAAGCCCAGAGATAGCCTCCGCAAGCGGAATGGCTGTTTTTTTGGCGTTTCTCAAAATTGGCAGCGTCCTCTACGGCAGCGGCTACGTGTTGCTGGCATTTCTCCAGCGCGACTTGGTGGAGCAAAATCAGTGGCTCACCTCCCAGCAGCTCCTGGATGCGATCGCGATCGGGCAGTTTACGCCGGGGCCTGTATTCACCACGGCCACCTTTATCGGCTACCTCGTCGCGGGTCATGGGGGCGCGATCGCGGGCACCATCGGCATTTTTTTACCCGCATTTTTGCTGGTGTGGGCCGTTACCCCTTGGGTGCCTAAACTGAAGCAATCCCCCTGGGTGCGCGGTTTTTTGGACGGGGTCAATGCCGCATCCTTGGGACTCATGGCAGGCGTAACCTGGACGATTGCTCAGTCCGCTCTGGTTGATGCCTTAACCCTTGCTGTGGCGATCGTGAGCATCATTGCGGCCTTTCGATTTAAGGTCAACGCTACCTGGCTCTTGCTGGGGGGAGCTAGCGTTGGATTTCTCTCCCATCTGCTCAAATAAAGGGTATACACAGAGAATCAATACAGAGCATCAATAAAGGCATAAACCCCTACAAATCCTCAAGCTTACAAATCCTCAAGCTTACAAATCGCCAAACCTAACCCGGAGTCCTGACTTGGGGTGCAGGGTAGGGATAGCTGACAGGGAGAGGTCTTGTTGGGGTAAAAGTTCCCAGCGGTGCTTTCGCAGCAGCAGTGCCGCCACAATCTTCATTTCCATCTGGGCGAAGGCAAGACCCAGACAAATGCGCGGCCCTCCCCCAAATCCCACGAGGCTAAATTCAAAGCGCTTTTGCTCAGCGCGCTCTGGGCTAAAGCGGTCGGGGTCAAAGGTGGCAGGATTGCTAAAGCAGCGCTCATCCTTGTGGGCTGCATCAATGCGGTATAGCGCCTGCCAGCCCGCTGGTACTTGATAGCCGTTAAACGAGAGCGCTTTGACCACCCCTCGAAATCCTCCGCCGACGGGCGGAAATAGTCGCTCCACTTCCTTAAGGATTTGCTCTAGGTAAGGCATCTGCTTGAGCTGGCTGAGGGAGAGCGCTCCCGTCTGGGCCAGCTCAAGCTGTTCTTGTCTTGCTTTGGCTAAAACCTCTGGATGCTGCGCCAGCACCATGACTAGAGAACTCAGCATGGAGGTGGTGGTTTCGTGCCCTGCAAAAAGCATGAGTAGAGCCTGCACTTTGATTTCTTCTAGACTGAGGCGATCGCCATCTTCATCAATGCTTTGCACCAGCAGACTGAGGGCGTCTGCACCAGGGTGGGCGATGCGGTCTTGAATGACTTGACTGATGTGGTCAAGGAGGCGATCGCGCGCCTTGAGAGCTTTGCCGTAGGTTGTCCAGGGCCAGCGGATCGGGACGGCAAACAGTCCATTGGTTAGGGCAGTAAAGTCCTGGGAAAGCTGTGCTGTCTGTTCCCCCGCTGCGCTGCTGCCCAGCAGCAGCAAGCTGGCAATTTCAAAGGTTAGCTTTTTCAGCTCTCCAAACCAGGCAAAGGTAGCGAGTTCTGTCCATCGGGTGAGGTACTGATGGCTGACTTAGGTCATGACATCAAAGTAGCTTTCTAGCGCCTTGCCATGAAAAGCAGGCATTAGAAGCTTGCGGTTGCGACGATGCTGTTCCCCTTCTTGCAGAAAGAGGGATTCGCCGAGGAGTTCGCGGAAGGTATTGGGCCAGCCTTCTCGCCAAGAAAAATGCGTCATGTGGGTGGAGAGGATACAGCGATTGGCCTCTGGCCCCATCATGACAACGGTGCGGCGTCCAATGAGGTGCGTCTTAAAGATATTGCCGTACTTTACCTGCCGCTTATTGGCAAACTGCGGGTCTAGCAAGAAGCCAAGGGTTTCGCCCAAAATGGGCAGACCAAAGCTGCCCGGCGGTAAGGGGAGGTCTGCGGGAGAGGGTGGGGTATCAATTTGTGGCGATTGATTTTGCATTCTTGTTATTTTCCCCTATTTACTCTCTGATTTTTTGCACCGCTGTTTCAAAGACCAATGCTCTCTACAAGTACAGTCTCATCTCGTTATGGGGATATCTCCACTAGACCTTTTGCATCAATATTCCAGCAAAGGGTCATGTCAGCCACTTCTAAATGACTCGTAATGGTAGCGGGGGTGTTTTCAGTAACGGCAGGCGGGGCTGAGGAACGAAGACTATACCGCACCGAATTGTAATTGAATCATCTGAATCTCCTTCCGGCACAGTCCAAATGCAGGGTAGATGCTCAAGCACTCAGTCAGGCACTCAGCCAAGCAACATTCTGAGGGTCGTACAAATGCGATCGCCGATGATGCGTGACCAGCGTAAAAAAATAGGTGCCGCCCGTTATTTTGATTCTGCGGTACTCTATCGATTAGGTGTTGGGTTTCGTACCTCAACCCAAGCTATCATCCTAGTGCTTGTCGCGTCGCAAAGCTTTTGAGCAGGCGGGAATTACAGATCCAGCCCCTTGAAGTTAGTTGATAGAATTGAAGGGGAAACCAACCAAACAGCAACTTATGCTAAAAACCATCGAAGGCATTTATCAGGATGGGCAAATCCGCTTCACCGAGCTACCGCAGGATGTTAGCGATCGCTCCCAAGTTCTCGTCACCTTTCTCGATCCTGGCAAAATCAATTCTGCCAAACTACGCCAACTTATAGATCAGTTGGAGACAATTGAGGGGATTCAGCAAGGCTTTGAAGAACTAAACTCTGGTCAAACTCGCCCGATTGGGGATTTCGTTCAAGAAATGCAGCAAAAGTATGACATTTCAGGTTGAAATTACCCCAATGGCAGAAGCTCAGATTGAACAAGCCTATCGCTGGTACCGAGAGCGTAATCCTGAGTTTGCCGATCGCTGGTTTCGAGGATTAATGAATACTATAGCCACTCTCCAAGAGAAGCCTCAACGTTGTTCATTAGCAGTCGAACATGAGATTTTTCCAGAAGAAGTACGTCAACTTCTTTATGGAAAAGCCAAGAATGTGTATCGAGTGCTTTTTGCGATTCGAGATAACACAGTTTATGCATTGTATGTTCGCCACAGTGCCCAAACAGCGTTGACGCTACATGATATAGAGGATCTATAAGGTGGCGTTTAGAACTTCAAGGCAAAGGCAATCGTAAATCTTCTCAGTAATGCTAGGTTGGGTTGAGGCACGAAACCCATACCCTACAACAAATCGCTCAGGGCCATCCTCAAATTCAAGCGAAGTATCCGCCCCCCACATCACGCCATACTTCCCTTCGCGCCCAGACTTGTGAAAACTGGAATACTCCCAATCTTTCGGTACCCCCACCAAGCCATGCCGCACCAGATTGTAGCCGCACCAGATGGTAATCGAAGCATCTGAATTCCCTTCCGGCAAAGACCGCCAGAGCAATCTCCAGTGGATGGCTGCATCACTTACAAAAGCGATCGCCTACAAAGCAACATTCTGAGGGATGCATAAATGCGATCGCCGATGATGCGTGGCCAGCCAAAAAATGGGTGCCGCCCGTTATTTTGGTTCTGCGGTACTCCATCAGTTAGGTATTGGGTTTCGTGCCTCAACCCAAGCGACCATTGCTGAAGATGACGTCTAGGCTAGGCTTGGGAGCGGAACCATTCCTGTAAATCTGAAGGGTGAGAAAAGTCGAGTAGTGCTTCACCCAAAGATTCGAGTTGCGACAGTGATAGAGCCTGAACCTGTTCACTGAGGTCAGGAGAGATTGCACCAAACCGTCGGGTCAGAAGACGAAGGATAAGCCGTGCCTCACCGACCTGTTCCCCTTCTTGTCTGCCTTCCTGTCTACCTTCCTGTCTGCCTTCTTGCAATGCTTCTTGATAAACCTTGGTCTGTCTAAGCTCACTAAGTCCAAACATTCGCTCTATCTCCTCTCGACTGAGCTGAGGGAATTTGTAAATCATGATTGTCTCTATCAATCATGATTGTCTCTATCAATCGTATTATCGCTGTAATTTTTGGTTCTGACTGTTCCTGAGTTTGGGTTTTCGACATCAGGGCTTGGGCTTGGCTAACAGTCAAATATCGAGACTGCTTTGCACGAACAGCCTCAATTTGACCACCGATCGCTTGGCGCAGAACATGACGGTAGAGAAAGACTAAAGCGCTAAGGGCTTGATTTTGAGTAGACGCCGCAACCTTGCTTTGGGCAGCAAAACAAGTCAAAAAGACTCAATTTCAGACGCACCGATGTCTTTAGGATGGCGTTGATTGTGGAACACAATAGAGCAATAAACCCAGTCCACATAGGATCGTTCAGTGCGGCAAGAATAATACTTAAGGCAAAGGACATCACGCAACTGATCCAAAATCTTTTTGGGCTGCTCAACCCTGTTAAAACTCAAAGAAATACAAAGATGTTGACATTAATGATAAAAAGAATTAATGGAACCGACATATGAAAAACACTGACATTATCCGCCGAAACAGTCAAAATAGAGACATAAGCGTATACCTGCCCGCCTCTATACTGGAAATGAGGTTATGGTTGGATTCGTCCGTTTAAACGACTAAAACAGGTATATGGGTGGATGCTATCCGCCCAAATGACTAAAAGAGAGATATAGAACCCATTTGAGATCTATTGCCCTATTTACGAGCCTAATCCCCATCTGGGTTTCATGATTCTGGCACTCATTGCTCATGATTTTCCAGCGTCCTGAACCCTTGTTGTTGCTAGGCTGATTAAAACGGTCTTCCTGAAACCCTTTCATTGCAAGAAAAGATGTCAAATGGGTTCTATAGATGGACAACTATCCGTCTATATGCCAGATTAGACGACATAGATATGCTGCTATCCATATATATCGCCTCTATAGCTTTATTAGGTGGATGTTGTCCGTCTATATAAAGTTCTGCCTCTGGAGCCCAATGTCAGACAGTGCTACAAAATCTCACCCAAAGAGCATTAGCTTCTTGCGAAAACGAGACTACCAACTCATTCGCGAGTTGGGCGCTGGTGCGTGCGGCAAGACAGTGCTGCTGTACGATGACGTCATCGATGAGCATTTCGTCTGCAAAAAGTATCATCCGTATGACGAGGCAGTTCGAGAAGAGTTGTTTGGCGGATTCCTGCGCGAAATCAAGCTCTTACACCAGCTTCACCACAAGAACGTCGTTCGCGTTTTCAATTACTACGTTTATCCCGATGAGTTTACTGGCTACATCCTGATGGAGTTCGTAGATGGCGACGACATTCAAACCCATCTTACCGCCAATCCAGAGCATGCCAATCAGTTGTTCTTGCAGGCCGTGAGCGGCTTTCAGTACATGGAAGACATGGGCGTACTTCATCGAGACATTCGTCCCCTTAACCTGATGGTCACGGCCGATGGAGAACTGAAGATCATCGATTTGGGATTCGGGAAACGCATTGTTGATTCTACGGATTTCGACAAGAGTATTAGCCTCAATTGGTGGTGTGATACGCCTGAAGAATTCACGGGCAAGAAATACGACTACAAAACCGAAGTCTATTTCGTCGGAAAACTCTTCGAAAAACTGATTGTTGAAAATAGCATTGGTAATTTTCAGCAGACCGACATCCTGCGCGGAATGTGTATGCGAAATCCAGATGAACGGATTTCGAGTTTTTCGGACGTTGCCAAAGCGATCCGAACAGAGAGATTCCCGGAGATTGAATTCAGCTATTCTCAGACCCAAGCGTATCGCAAGTTCGCGGATAACTTGGCCGATGTGCTAAGCAAGATTGAGCGAGGCACAAAATATAAGGACGACGTTGACAAGATCAAGCGTCAATTAGCTGACGCCTATCGAACCTTCATGCTCGAAATAACGGTGCCGGACACTGCCGTCGTCACTCGCTGTTTTCTTGACGGCACGTATTACTACAAAAAGAGAGGTTTGGCGGTTCAGACCGTGAAGGGCTTTATTGATTTGCTCCAGAGTTGTTCACCGGAGCAAGCGAAAATCGTGCTGGCAAATCTTCAAACAAAACTGGATACCGTCCAGCGTTACTCAAAACAGGAACTAGACTACGATAATATTCCGTTTTGAGAATTGATTTCGACCAAATCGCTGAACCAGAGTCGCCGATCTGGTCGGAATCAAGTGGAAGGCTGACTGGCAACGACCTGGTCAGCTCAAACGTTAGGCTCTCTGCTGGGCTACTGGATGTTGTACCGAAACGCCAATAAAAGTGAGTAGATCCTCGTTGCTTCCCAAGCATTTAGTAATGCTAGGTTGGGTTGAGGCACGAAACCCATACCCTACAACGAATCACTCAGGGTCATCTTCAAATTCAAGCGAAGTATCCGCCCCCGCATCCCGTCATACTTCCCTTCGCGCCCAGACTTGTGAAGCCTGGAAAACTCCAAATCCTGCGGTGCCCCCACCCAGCCATGCCGCACCAGATTGTAATCGAATCATCTGAATTCCCCTCCAGAAAAGACCGCCAGAGCAATTTCCAGTGGATGGCTGCATCACGTACAAAAGCGATCGCCTACAGAGCAACATGCTAGGGGTCGTACAAATGCGATCGCCGATGATGCGCCACCAGTGTCAAAGCCTCCGCTGGAAAAATCCGCAGCAAAAGCAACCCCGCAAAACTTTAAGAAAACCAAAATGCGATCGGAAACTTCAGGCTAAACTGTTAGAGAGTCAAATGTTAAGTAATTTATCTGTCAAGTAATCTATCGTAGCGATCGCCCTTGAATCGCTCATCTACCGAGTCTGCTCCATCATGCAATGTATTATCAATCGTCGTGCAGAATTTTCTGCCAGCCACCGTTACTGGCTCCCAGAGCTATCGGAACTGAACAACTTTGAGCAGTTTGGAGCCTGTGCGCGATCGCCAGGACACGGGCACAACTACGTGCTGTATGTCTCCATGCTGGGAGAGCTTGACGCCTACGGAATGGTGCTGAACCTGTCTGACGTCAAGCAAATCATTAAGCGAGAAGTCACCAGCCAGCTCGACTTCTCCTACCTCAATGATGCCTGGCCAGAATTTCAAGAAACCCTGCCCACCACCGAGAATATTGCTCGGCAGATCTGGCGGCGTCTGGCCCCCCACCTACCTTTAATCAATATTCAGCTATACGAACATCCGCGCCTGAGCGCCGAGTACAAAGGAGCCGATATGGAAGCCTATCTCACCGTTGGAACCCACTTTAGCGCCGCCCATCGGCTGGCCTTACCCACCCTCAGCCTAGAAGACAATACGGAAATCTACGGGAAATGCGCCCGTCCCAATGGTCACGGCCACAACTACCACCTGGATATCACCGTCAAGGGAGAGATAAATCCCCGCACCGGAATGCTGGTGGACTTAGTGGCACTGCAAAAGGTCATTGACGATGCAGTGGTTGAACCACTTGACCATACCTTTCTCAATAAAGATATCCCCTACTTTGAATCCGTTGTGCCCACCGCAGAAAATATTGCGGTCTATATTGGCCGAGTGCTGAAGCAACCCATCCAAGAGCTAGGTGCCACCCTCGACCGAATCAAGCTCACGGAAAGCCCCAATAATTCCTGCGAAATTGACTGTAGTGCGATCGTCCTAGAGCCCCTTGTCGCCCAAAGTGAACCCGCTCTCGCCGCTCGATAGCTGGGCAAGCCGTTGGGCCAAATTCATCCAAACGTGAGTTCGATGATGCACTTGAAGCCCCTCACCCCTCACCCCAAACCCCTCTCCCAAAGGCGAGAGACTTAAGGAGGTCGGTTTTTAATTGCCCCTCCTTCTCCCTAGGGAGAAGGAGGGTGGGAGGATGAGGGGCGGTTGTTTCTGGTCGAACTCACGTCATCAAAACCCATTCACAAAAAAGCGTCGCTCCCCAATGGAGAGCGACGCTTTTTTATCGAGAAGGAGAACCTAAACCCTAGACCATCGAGAGCGTCCGGCGCTTCGTGACCAGTTGATAGGACTCAATGCTGTCCCCTTCTTTCCATTCATTGAAGCTGTCAATGCGAATCCCGCACTCATAGCCGAAGTTGACCTCTTTGGCGTCATCCTTCATCCGCTTCAGGGAATCCAGAATACCCTCAAAGATCACATCCTTACCGCGCCGTACTCGTACCCGACAGTTGCGCACCAGCTTGCCAGACTGGACATAGCACCCTGCGACTGCACCGCGCCCGACGGGGAATACCGCCCGCACTTCCGTAACGCCCAGCGGCTCTTCCACCAGTTCGGGATCCAGTAGCCCTTCCATTGCGCCTTCGATGTCTTCCAGGAGTTTATAAATGATGTTGTACTCCCGAATATCGACCCCAGCGCGATCGGCAGCTTGGCGAGCGCCACTTGCCAAACTGGTATTAAAGCCAATAATCACGGCATTACTGGCGGCGGCTAAGTCCACATCCGTTTCGGTGACTTCCCCTGGAGCGGAGAACAGTACCCGCACCTGCACTTCACCCTGGGGCAGTTGACCCAAGGAGGCCAGAATCGCTTCTAGAGAACCCTGAACATCGGCCTTGATGATGATATTCAGCTCCTTCAGCTCGCCTTCGCGGGCTTGGTCAGACAGCGCACCCAAGGAGATCCGTCGAGAGGACATCGCCTGCTGTAGACGGGTTTGGCGCTGCTGATCCGCACGGGCGGAGGCTACCGCTCTGGCTTCTTTTTCGTCGCTGAGGACTTCAAACTCGTCGCCAGCGGCAGGCACATCGTTCAGGCCCAATACCTCTACCGCAAAGGAGGGCGAGGCAACATCCACCCGATCACCGCGATCGCCAATCATGGCGCGCACTTTACCAAACACAGACCCAACCACCAGCACATCTCCCACGCGGAGCGTCCCGTTTTGGACGAGTAGGGTTGCCACGGGGCCACGGGCTTTATCCAAATTGGCTTCAATGACCGTTCCCTTGGCGGGGCGATCTGGGTTGGCGTGAAGATCTTCCACATCCGACACCAGCAGAATCATTTCCAGCAGCGTATCCAGGTTGTCACCCTTCAGGGCGCTCACGGGCACCATGATGTTGTCGCCGCCCCATTCTTCAGAAACCAGACCGTATTCGGTCAGCTCCTGCTTCACCCGATCAGGCTGAGCGGACTCTTTGTCCATCTTGTTGATGGCGACAATAATAGGCACCTTTGCCGCCTGGGCATGGCTGATGGCTTCAATGGTTTGAGGCCGGACGCCATCATCGGCAGCGACCACCAAAATAGCGATGTCCGTCACCCGTGTTCCCCGCGCCCGCATGGCGGTAAAGGCTTCGTGACCAGGGGTATCTAGGAACACAACCTGCTGCATGACGCCGTTGTGCTCCAGGTCAACGTGGTAGGCCCCAATATGCTGGGTAATGCCCCCCGCTTCGCCCTGAGCCACCTTCGTTTTGCGAATGGAGTCGAGTAGCGTCGTCTTCCCGTGATCCACGTGGCCCATAATGGTCACAACGGGCGGACGGCGCTGGAGACTTTCCAGATCGCCCACTTCCAGCATCTCAGTGACCTTTCGCGCCGCAGATTCAGCCTTGACGGTTTCTACCTCAGCGCCTAACTCCTCCGCCACCATCGTTGCGGTGGGGAAGTCTAGGGTCTGGTTAATGTTGGCCGCAATGCCCTTTAAGAAAAGGACTCGGATCACGTCGGTTTCGGGCACCAGCAGCAGGTTCGCCAGTTCCTGAACCGTGGGCGCATTGGTAAGGGAGATCAGCGTAGGCTTTTCTGGCTCTTGCGCTTGCGCTTGGCGATCGCTTCTCCGGCTGCGGCGGTTACCCCCCGGCTTAGGCGCACTGGGCCTAGAGGAAGCGGCCGGGGACGGGCGGCTTTGCTTAGCGGTCTTTTGCTTGGGAGGACGAGCAAGGGACAGGCTCACATCCACTACCGTCGTTTGGTTTGCCCCATCGTCATTGAAGAGATCCTCTTCCTCATCGTCCTGCTTCGTTCGGCGCTTTTGCTTCGTGCCTACCTTGGAGGCCTTATTCAGAAGCTGACTCATTTCGTCATCTTCAACTTCTGTCTTAGCCCGCTTAGGTCGATTTAAGGTGGGGCGTCGCAGCTTTTGGTCTTCTTCACCTGGAATTAAGACGGGAATTAGATCGTTGTCGCTGGCGTCGATCCCAGCGCCCTTACTGTCTCGTCGACCCTCACCAGCCTCTGATGTGCCAGGACGTGCAGGTCTGGGCTGGCTGGGCTTTTTCAGCAGAATCGGAATTGGAGTGCGATCCGCTGAACCCATATCTGGGCCAGTGGCTGCGCCAGTGGCTGCGCCACCGGGTGAACCATTCCCCGCACTGCCGTATTCATCTCGACTGCGAGGGGGGCGAATTTCTCCAGGAGCCCCACGATTCGGCCGATCCGCTTGGCTGGGTTTTGCGCCTTGATTTGTGCCTTGATTTGCGCCTTGAGCGGTTTGCGCGCTTCTTAAAACAGGCTTATTAGCCAAGGAGGGCGGCTTGCGCTCTTCTGTACGGGCAGGTGGGCTGCTCAAGCGAATAATCGGCACCTTTTCTTTCGGGCGACTGATTTCTGGTGGGGGTGAGAGTTCTACTCGCTCAGGTGCAGCCGGAGCTTCAGCGATGACAGCCTTCTCTGGGCTTGGGCTGGACGGGCTGGGGCTGGACGGGCTGGGCGGACTGGACGGCGACGCGGTAGGCCGAGTTGGAGCCTTGGGGGTCTGAAGAGGAGCAGCGGCAGGGGGCATGGGAGCAGTCGCGGCGGCAGCGACCGGGCCTGACTCTGCATCATCAGAACCTTGGGGGGTATAGCGGCGAACTTCTAAAATCTGTTGTCTTCCGGGCTCCTTTGCCTTGGCAACCACAGGCTTGGCGGGAACCTCTTTCCGCTGACGCGCAACGACGGGGGCTACCGAACCATTCGGGAACTGGCGGCTGGCTGCTTGCCGAATCTTAGCCGCTTCTTCTTCTGAAATTGTGCTGCTGTGGCTTTTTACGGAAATTTCCAACTGATCGCAGACCGCTAAAATATCTCTGTTATCCAAGTTTAATTCTTTAGAAAGCTCGTAAATTCTGACCTTGCTACTCATCCAACGGTGTCCTCTATTATCTCATTTTCGTTACATAGTGCAGCCTTCTATGGTTTGGTTTAAACGTACATGCTGAAAGCAAAAACCCTGCATTAAAGTTGAACCATCCGTGAAGCAATCTTTCCATGTCAATGGCGTGCTGCCGCTGCGGCCAAACCGACATCTTTTCTAGGGACAGATTGAGTGAAGTTACTGTGGGATGGTAGATACCTTTGAGCGAGGGGATAGTGTTATTCGTTTGAGCGATGGTCGTTCCGAAGACATCCTAATTCTTTTTATTTTGGTCTGGACAGTCGATAAAACTGAAGCTGACTAGAAGCTCACTAGAAGCCTACTCGCATCTTCTATGATACGTCGCTCCGCCTCTTATGCGGTTAGCGCTATGAAGTTTAACCTTCTTGAATCAACTGCTCTAGCTGCTCATAAACTTCAGGGGGCACCACTGCCTTTAAAGCTCGCTCTAGACGCTTCTTTTTAGGGGCGATCGCCACACAGCTTTTTTGGGGACACAGATAGGCTGAGCGGCCCATCCCTTCATGGAGCCTGACTTCGCCGGTAGGGTGAACTCGCACAACCCGTAAAAAGTAAGGCTTGGGCGCTGTAGCCCGACAGCTAATACATCGGCGATAGTTGATTTCCATCGTTTTTTGTTCCTGCCGTTTCTGGCTGCGATCGCCCAGCGAACTTGCTGCCTCTTGCCTTGCGCTTAATCTTCTGATTCATCCCCCTCATCTGCATCCTCTGCATCCGTCAATGCCGCCACTGCGTCTGATTCTACTAGACTGGCTTGCTCTGTGTCCTCAACGTCAGCAAGGGCCTCGGCTGCAAGCGCGCCACTTTCTATTTCATTATCTTCAAGTCCTGCAGCGTTCAGGTCTTCCGATTCAAACTCTTCTGATTCAAATTCTTCCGATTCAAACTCTTCCGCTTGAGCAAGTCTAGCTGCCTCCAGCCTTTGCTGCTCCAGCTCTGCTGCATCATAGTCGTACTTGGCCGTGTCCTTGATGTCAATCTTCCAGCCAGTCAACCTTGCAGCCAGTCGGACATTTTGCCCTTCTTTACCAATCGCGAGACTAAGCTGATCCTCGGCCACCAAAACATGGGCCTGCCGATCTTCGGTGTCAATCAGCCGGACTTCGTCCACACGAGCAGGGCTGAGGGCGTTGGAAATATAGGTGGATGGGTCGGGCGACCAGCGAATAACGTCAATTTTTTCGCCGCGTAGCTCATTCACAACGGCCTGAATCCGCGACCCCCGTGCCCCAATACAGGCTCCCACAGGATCCACATCCCGCTCTAGCGTATCCACCGCAATTTTGGTGCGGGGGCCCACATGCCGGGAGGGCGGGTTAGCCTCACGGGCCACAGCAATAATCCGCACCACTTCATCTTCAATTTCAGGCACTTCATTGGCAAAAAGATAGACGACCAGCCCTGCATCGGTACGCGAAACAATGAGCTGGGGACCACGATGGGGACCATCCACCACACGCTTCAAAAACACCCTAAAAGTGGCGTTCGCGCGGTAGTTATCGTTGGGGAGCTGTTCGCGTTTGGGCAGTTCTGCCTCAACTTCCGGCTGCCCAAAGCCGCTGGCAACGGCCAAAATGACGGAGCGTCGCTCAAACCGTAAAACCCGCGCCTGAAGCACCGTTTTCTCAAGATCTTGGAATTCTTCTTGGACAAGCTTCCGCTGCTGATCTCGCAGCTTTTGTGCCAAAACCTGCTTGGTTTGAATGGCGGCCATCCGGCCAAAGTCTCCCTGGTCTGGGGTGACATCTAGCACCACGGTGTCCCCAAGCTGGGCTTCAGGGGCAACCTCTAGCACTTCTTCTAGGGCAATTTGATGGTCAGAGTTATCAACTTCCTCCACGATCGCCTTGGTTGACAGAACCCGGAAGCCCTCATCTTCGGTATCTAGCTCTACGTCAAAGTTCTCGAAGTAGAACTCATCGAATAGATCGTGGCTGTCCATTTCAAGGGTGCGGCGGTAGCGCTCATAGCCTTTGAGGAGCGCCTCCTGGAGCGCTGCTTCAACAGCATGTTTCGGCAGGTTCCGCTCCCGACTGATGGTGTTGATCATTTCGACGAGTCCCGGCAGGCGAACCATTGACATAGAAAAAGCTCCTAATGCTTAAGGCGTGGATGTTGAGGCGTGAATATTAAGGCGTGAATATTAAGGCGTGAATATTAAGGCGTGAATATTAAGGCGTGAATATTAAGGAATGAATCCTTGATGTCAAAGCGGAAAAACTGAGTGATTGCGGAAGAAGGGATCTCTAAGGGATCTCTGCGGAATAAGCCTCAAACTGGTTTCCGAGGGGCTAAGTTTTGAAAGGCTGGGTTTTGAAAGGCTGGGTTTTGAGAATAAACGGGGAATAAGCGAGTTTCCTGATAAGCAACCTACGGCTGATGTGGACTTGAAATCCAGGATGTATCTTGAACTTTTGCCTGTAAGTTTGAGCGTCTTGAGGTTGAGCGTCTTGAGTTTTAAGGTGCCTTAATAGTCAGACTGAGGCAAATCCTGAAGCTGAACCCTAAGCACGAGCTCCCTCGGAATCGCGATCGCCCTTCCCCGTCGCGTAAGCTTAACGACCGCTTCATCCCGACTAACTAAGCTACCCTCCAGTTGGGTTTGCCCTTGAAAAGGAGCCTGGGTTTCAACCACGACTGGGAAGCCACGAAAGGAAACAAAATCGCGATCGCTGCTGAGAATAGAGGAAACGCCAGGACTAGATACCTCCAACACATAGGCGTCTGGAATGAGTGCCACGGCGTCCAAGGCTGCTTCAACAGCGCGACTCATGGCCTCACAGTCCTCTAGACCTGTATCTGCCGCCAAATTCCGCACATCCAGTCGCAAGACCGGCGGGTTTTGGTGGGTATGAAACACCACATTGACGACCTCTAGGTTGAGCTGGGCGGCAACGGACTGGGCGATCTCCAAAATTTGAGGGACAAGGGGATGAGTCATAGCCAAGCGCAGGACATGAGATTAGGCATGGGATCAGGCACGGAATTTAGACAGAAGCCTTGGAGGATGGGACTAGACTTTAGTGCTGAAAATGAATAGACAGCAATAAAAAAAGTGGGCGACGACCCACTTCCCAAGAACTCCCGCAGACTTCAAAAGAAATTTGCACGGTTCCTATCTCACAACAGTCTACCTCAAATTCATCTCGGCAGACTGCCGAAATGGCGATTCGTTAAATTTAGACGTTCCGTATAGGCCTTGGCGTATGGGCATTGGCGTGTAGGCATTCGTGTAGGTGCTTAAAGCCCGGTCGCCTAGCGCCTTGTTGGAAGTGGGGGCAAAACAGTCGGGACTTTATTTCCCAGCCGAATCGCCTCAAATTCTTGAATAGCTTGGGTTTGATCCTGACCCTCCAGCCGATGAATGAGGGTTAGCTTAATTTCTTCTAGCCAGTCACTCAGGAGATGCTCAATTTCTTCTAGGGCTTGGGTTTGGGTGAGTCCGGTCTGGAGATGGGCCAGGGTGCTTTTGCCCAGCGCCTGAATTAAGGCTTGCCCTTTTGTATCGTGGGTAACGTCTGACAGCGCGGATTGAAGGGTCCGGAGACTTTGGTGGGCAATCTGTTTGGACAGCTCCGCTGAAAGCTGACTGAATCCAGGCAGGGCAGGAAGGGAGCGGGTCAGAGGTACCTGGGCGATCGCCTGCTGGACAAGATGCTCTAGTAGCGGCTCCAGTTCCGGCTGAAGGTTAGGCAAGACCGATTGAGTCACAATTTCCGTCAGCCGATGGGCGATCGCCGAAATTTCGTCTACCTCATTGATTTCAACCATCGTCAGAGGCTCTTTTATGAACTGACGCAGGGCACCCTGCTGAATACCGCCCTGCACCACGCGAAAGGTCTGAAGTAACGCAAGTTCAGTGACCTCTCCCGCAATATTCTCCGCGATATTATGGTTAATTTCGCGCTGGATGGCCTGAAGATTGACCCAGCCGAGGTGGTGAAGGCGAACGATGAGGGGAATAATGCGCAGAATCCGCCAGAACGGCAGGAGCAGCAGCAGATCATACCAGCGCCACAGGAGCGCCTCCGTCCATTTCTTTTGACGACGCTTCCGAATCCACAGCACCCGCGCCGCAATATCTACAGAAAATAAGCCCACAAACCCCAAATCAATAATCCAAAACAGATCGACAAAATCCCCGCTTTCATCAATGGGGCGAAAATAGTTTGCCGCCAGAATGGGCCGAAAGTTGCGGTTAAAGTAGGCCAGCTCTTGCTGCCAGTTTTGGGCAGTGAGGTGCTGCTGGCTCCAAAACTGACGGAAGGCGGCCTTAGAGGACTCTTCCCCCATGTGCTGCCGCATTCGGTTTTTGAGCTTTTCTAGACCCCCGGATTTATTGGCAACGCGAAAGGGATCTTCCTCAATCATGGCAACGCTGCGATCGCGTAGATCTGCTAGCTGTTGCGCCGCGTCTGGGCTCTCAATGCCGAGCTGCATCAGTTTATCTACCGCCGCCAGGTATTGTTCCGTATCGCGAAAGGGCTCAATTCCTTTGATGGGGTCGTAGCGCTGGGTCACTTGAGGCAGATAGCGCAGATACAGATCCCGAAAGCGAACATAGCTCAAATCAAAAAGAACAATTCCCACATTGAGCAAAACAATCAGCGCCATGAGCTGGTCAATGCGTGTGGCCCAAGGGTTAGAGCGCTGGCGGGGGAGTCGAGTGGTAGCCATGCTAAAAATAGGATCGCCCAAAAGAGGGTCGCTAAAAAGAAGGTCTGCGTCTGAAACGCAATTGAGAACAGGTTCAAAGAGAAGTTCGGCGAGAACTTGGCCAGAACTTAATGGATCGCCGACAGTAAATCCTGTAACCGCCTGCGAAACTCCCCCTGCGGGCATCCCCCCTTAAGCTCGCCCAAGATTCTAAAGCTATCATCCGGCCCTTCGCACCAACTTTCGCAACAGCTCTCACACAGGAGATAGGTGGGCCAGCCCATCCCTGCTTTAGTGGGATATTGCCTTAGCAGAATCTTTCGGTACTTGCGGTAGGTTGCGGTATCCTGCATCTTAGCGTCAATAAACCCCAAACCTAGCTCCGCAGCAACCTTCTGGTCATAGACCGCCATCTTGTGGCAGGTGCTGCAGCCTTCTGACGAAAACTTAATCAGGCTCAAGTTTTTTAGGAATGAACTCATCGTCCGGATAGGTGCAATTTTAGAATGTTGTCCTGCAGCCCAGGATCAAAGGAGCCGGACTAGAAGCTATTTCTTGACCTCTATGCTATCAGTTCAGGCTACCGCGCCTGGGTGGGCAGGGCAGGGCTAGACCCTTGAGCAGCCTTTTACGTGAGGGCCAAGACCCCTGGGGGATTCATCAAGCGGCATTCATCTGGAGGCATTTATCAAGAGGCATACAGGGGAGAAGCACACAGGCTAAAGTAAAAGAATGAAGGATACCAGCGAAGGCCAAAAAGTTATTACAGACAATCGTCAGGCTCGTTTTTTGTACGAGATCCTGGAAGTCTATGAAGCAGGAATTGAGCTAACCGGTACGGAGGTGAAGTCTCTGCGCGCGGGCAAAGTCAACCTCAAGGACGGGTTTGTTCGTATTCGCGGGGGTGAAGCGTTTTTGCTCAACGTGCATATTTCACCCCACACCAGCGTGAGCGAATATTTTAACCACGAACCCATGCGCAACCGTAAGCTATTGCTGCACGATCGCGAGATTCGCAAGCTCATTGGTCAAACCGAGCAGCAGGGGCTCACCCTAATTCCGCTCAAGCTGTACTTCAAGCGCGGCTGGGTTAAGGTTTCGATCGCCCTTGCACGCGGCAAAAAAGTCCACGATAAACGCGACTCTCTCAAGGAGAAGCAGGATAAGCGGGATATGGAACGCTTTATGAAGACTCGCGATCGTTAGAGTCTGTAATCATGAGAGCCTGTAATCAGGATTGCAGCCCTAGCGATCGCTAAGGATTTGTGCCTGCCGCAGAGCGCTCTGCCCACTGACGCCCCACGCGCACCGTTAGGTCTGACTGTAAATCGCCCGTGGAGTCAGCGGTTACTTCACTGTCATCGCTCCCCAGCAGTTCTTCCACGCCCTTGGCCGCGTCCAGATTGCCCCATTGCGGCACCACCTGAGTCTTGTCCAGCGTCTCAGACCAATCCTCCGTTGCCAGCACCAGATTTGGGAACCCAAGTTGCTGCAAGTGATCCACCATCCGATCTGCCGCACCTGGATCCCCCGATGCATTTTGCACCACAATCGTAACGGCTTTTAGATCCGCCGGAATAGAGGCTTCGTCCGTGATGGGCGGCTCAACTTGAAAATAGGACTTTAGCACCTGATCCGTTGCAGTTCGATCCATAATCCAGTAGCTCAGCTCAAACTCTTCAGGAGAGCTGAACCGACCGGGCAGTAATGCCATCTGAAGGTCGCTAGTCTTGCTCTGCATCCCAAACTGAATCAGCGCCAGCATTTCACCAAAGCTTAAATTGCTGTCCAAATGCTTTTGCAGCACCGAAAAAATTTGAGGAAGGCGCGTAATCATCAAAGGATTATCAAACTTTTTTTGCAGTGCCTTAAGCAGCATTTGCTGGCGCTGCGTCCGTCCAATATCCCCTAAGTCATCATTGCGAAACCGGACAAAACCTTCGGCCTCCAGCCCGTTCAGAGTCTGGAGTCCCGGTTGGAGATCAATGTTGAGCTTTTGGGTTTGATCCACGTAGTACATGCGCTTGGGCACATACACCTCAACACCGCCCATCACGTCCACAATCTCTCGGAACGCATTGGTGCTAATGCGCACATAGCGATCAATCGGCATCCCGTTCAGCGTTTGGCTCACCACTTGAGATGCCAGTTCTGACCCTCCTTTCCAGTTCGCAGCGTTAATCTTACTCACCCCCAGCCCTGGAATTTCGACCTGGGTGTCGCGCGGAATGGTCAGAACGCTAGTTTTGCGAGTTTCAGGATTAAGCCGCACTACCAACATCGTGTCGCTGCGGCTACTTAACACATCAGTGCTGTTGCGCTCCTCGTTGCTGTCTATCCCTTGGTCAATACCCATGACCAAAAGATTGACCGGTCGAGACACCCCATACTGAAATCCTGAACGGAATAAATCTCCGATTGAGGATGTTTCACCCCCAGCAGAGGTTGAAGAAGACTGGAACGGCAGCAGCAGCGCAGCGGTTGCGCCAATGCCGGCTGAGATTGTAACAACACCCGTAAAAACCATCGACCATCGAATCCATCGCCAGACTGAAGATCGAGGGGCAGCCTCCCCCAATACCGTTACCTGATTCGAGCTCGATGCTTGACCTTTAGACCGCCCACCCTGAGGTGACGACTTGGATGGCTGTCCGGCTGCTGAATTTATACTTCTGACCACTGGGACTCCGCGAATGGCGATTGGGTGGGTGAATGTTCTGGTGGGGTCTTGAAAAGCTGCTAGGGACTACGGCTACTGAGACATTCCTTAGAAATTTTGGAGAACGTTTTGGAGATCTTCACTAAAGCTTACTTAAAGCTTGGTTTCCGTCAAGCACCAAAAAGTACAAGTTGTGGATTTCAGGCGTCAGAAGAACTGCACATTAGTTTGCATAAGTTTGGCGGTTTTTGAACGCTCGACGCTATGATTCTACACAATTGACCTGTCTTCACAAGGTTTTAGATCACAGGATTCCATTAGACCTAGATCACCGTATTCGAGATCACTGTATTCGAGATCACCGTATTCGAGTTTATGGGCGAACTATGCCATAACTTCGTACGATGCCATTAACGACGACATCCAGACGACATCCATTAGAGGTGAGAGGAAGACCGTATGCAGGCCGTCATTATTGCTGGGGGAAAGGGCACACGATTAGCCCCGTTGACCTATCGAAGTCCTAAACCTATGTTGCCCCTTTTGGAGCAACCTTTTCTGGTTTGGCTGGTTGAGCGGTGTCGGGCCGTGGGGATCACAGATATTTTGATGAATATCCAGTATCAGGCCTCTCAGATTCAAAACTACTTTGGCGATGGGCAAGCCTTTGGGGTTCGGATTCGCTACATCATTGAGGAGACACCCCTGGATACGGCGGGGGCCATGAAGCTGGCGGAACCTTACTTTAGCGGTGCGCCTTTGGTGGTTTTTAATGCCGATATTTTGACAGACTTAGACCTTAAGGCGCTGATTCAAGCTCACGTAGATACTCAGGCTGATGCAACCTTAACCCTGACGCGAGTTGCCGACCCAACGGCGTTCGGGCTGGTGGAGCTGGCTAACATCCCAGACCCTGAGGCATCCTGGCCGGCGGCGGCCAAGCCAATTTTGGCTTTCCGCGAAAAGCCCACGGCAGAAGAGGCAGCGCGGTTGGGGATTGATACGGTCAATGCAGGGACTTATATTTTGAACCCGACGATCTTTCGAGACTATGCGGCCCATGAACCGCTGAGCTTTGAGCGACGGGTGTTTCCCGATTTGCTGTCCCAAAAATTGCGCGTGACGGGGTTTATTTGGGATGGGTACTGGCTGGATTTGGGGACGCCTGCCAAGTATCTTCAGGGACAGCTCGATATTCTAACCGGACAAATGCCGTTTGGGCTCCATGCAGAAGCTGATGAGGTGCAGCCTTCGGTGTGGATCTCTAGGTCAGCTCAGGTACATGAGTCTGCATCGCTAGAAGGGCCTTGCTATGTGGGGTCTGGGGCGGCGCTGGGTGCTAAGGCTCAGATTTTGGCGGGGACAATTGTGGGCGCTCATTCTTTAATTGATCGCCCCCTCCATCCAGGACACTATGCCCCTGGAACCCTGGCGGTGTAGAAAGTCTTCTGAAGATTAGACCGAGGGGGCAGATAGTCAAGTCCGCGACTGGCCTAAGGATGATGATCGCCATCCCTAGGCCAGCCACGATACAATCAGTAGAAATAGCTCAGCCCCATCGGAGGGTGTCTCTGGAGCAGCTTTTTGAAGTGTTATTCTATAATTTCTGTTGTGAACCCCCTCTCGTGAATCTCTCTATTGACTAACTACGTGAGCGTTTACAGGAAGGCGATGAATACGATTCAAGCTGCGATCGCAACACCGAATCTTCAGCAAAAACAGTCTACCGTCCGGGTTCCTTACCCAAACTATAAAGTCATCGTGCTAGATGACGACTTTAATACCTTTGAGCATGTCTCGCGCTGCCTCATCACCTATATTCCTAAAATGACCCCAGAACTGGCCTGGGAGCTGACCAATCAGGTTCATTTTGAAGGAATGGCGATCGTCTGGACTGGGCCGCAGGAGCAGGCTGAACTGTACCACGAACAGCTCCTCAGAGCGGGCTTAACCATGGCTCCTTTGGAGTCTGCTTAACGGCGGAATAGGCTGCTTCACGCTTCACAAAGCTTAAGCCCTTGAATTAACCCCTTGAATTAAGCCCTTTAAAATTCAACCAACGGTTCCACAAAGAAAACCCGCTGGTGCGGGCTGAGTTGTGGTCTTTTGTTTTATGGTCTTTTGCTTTGTGTTTTAGACCGCGCAGGCGGTCTTCATGAAGATCGACGCGATTTTTTGGCCGCTAGCAGGAAATCGAGCTGAAGCTAGATCAGCTTAACGGTTCTTAGAAGGTAATAAAGGCCCACAGCGGAACCAATAGCAACGCTCATAAACAAAACGTAGGCGACTAAACCGGACATTCTTAAACTCCAAAACTGTCTAACTACTGTCTAACTAAATTTCATGTGGTTGGCTTCGTAGCCGTTGGCGCAGTATCACTAGCTTAGAGCATGAGCGGACGCCTAGACACATTGTTCAGCGCTGAATCAGCGCTCAATCAACACTCAACCAGCGCCCTACCAGCATCCCGTCAGGGTCATATCCCTGACCGAACCCCTGGCCGAATCCCTGTCGGAATCCCTGACCGAACCCCTGGCCGAATCCCTGTCGGAATCCCTGCCCGAACCCCTGTCCGAACCCCTAGCCGTGGCTTTCAAGATAGAGATTAACATCCTCAATGATGCGGGTCAGCTCAGCCTCGGTGGTGAGCCGGATGCGCTCATCACGTACCGTAATTAACACCTTAGCCGCAAAGGGGCTGGGCCAAATATTGGGGTTGCAAAAACATTCTAGAAACACCTCTCCACTATGCTGATACTCCATCGCTTTTTGCGGTGCTACCTTCGCCCCCGCCGTCTTGTTGGCGACGGCCTTGAGATCCTGCGTGAGCGCCGTGATCGCACTTTGAAGGTTGCGGGCTGCGTCTGGGCTAAAGCTAAAGGTAATAGACCCTTCCACCAAATTGAGTCGGAGTAGGAAAGAAGACATAAGGGCGTGGTTGAATGCTGCTTCTTTATAGTAGAGGGCGATGGTCGCGACACTACAGTTACGGCACCACGGTCACGACACCACAGTATGATGGAGAGCCGCAGGATTAAGGCAGGAGGGCCGGGGATTAGGGACAGCCGCGATCGCTCAGCCTTTTCCGGAGCGTGCCATACTAAACATGGCGAGGTCGTTCTCTTAAGAATCGCTGGAATAATTTAACGTTTGGCTTTAGTCGACTGACCTCTCAACCCATTCACCCATTCACCTGCTCCTGGAGTGTTACATGCTGCGCCTCGAACATATCAGCAAAATTTACCCGACAGGCGAGGTGCTCAAGGATGTGAACTGGGAGGTTAAATCCGGCGATCGCATTGGGTTGGTAGGCGTGAATGGTGCGGGGAAGTCCACCCAGCTCAAAATTATTGCGGGAGAGATGGAGCCAACCACCGGTACGGTGATTCGCCCTAACAGCCTCAAAATTGCCTACCTCACCCAAGAATTTGAAGTGGAACCCACTCGCACGGTGCGGGAAGAATTTTGGACGGTGTTTCACGAGGCCAACGCCATCCATCATGCCCTGTCTGACGTGCATCGAGCGATGGAGACCGCCGACCCAGAAACGCTGGATACCCTCATTCACAAAATGGATAAGCTTCAGCGGAAATTCGAGGCGCTGGATGGCTACGGGCTAGATTCCCAAATTGAAAAGATTTTGCCAGAAATGGGCTTTACCCCAGAAGATGGCGATCGCTTGGTGAGCGCCTTTAGCGGCGGCTGGCAGATGCGTATGAGCTTGGGCAAGATTTTGCTCCAGGAGCCAGATCTGCTGCTGCTGGACGAGCCGACCAACCACCTCGACCTAGAAACCATCGAGTGGCTCGAAAATTATCTGCGGGGCTTAACCACGCCAATGGTGGTGGTCTCCCATGACCGCGCCTTTTTAGATCGCCTCTGTAACCAGATTGTCGAAACCGAGCGGGGCGTATCTACCACCTATCTGGGCAACTATTCGGCCTACCTGCTGCAAAAAGCGGAAATGCAGGCCGCTCAGATGAGCACCTACGAGCGTCAGCAAAAAGAAATCGAAAAGCAGCAAACCTTTGTGGATCGATTCCGCGCCAGCGCCACCCGCAGCACCCAGGCCAAGAGTCGCGAAAAACAGCTCGATAAAATTGAGCGCATTGAAGCCCCCACGGGCAGCGTCCGTACCCTGCGGTTTCGGTTCCCCGATGCACCCCGCAGCGGTCGAGAAACCGTCATTATTCAAAACCTGGTCAAAACCTACGGAGACCGCATCCTGTTTTTGGACGCCAATCTGCTCATCGAACGGGGCGATCGCGTGGCCATTCTTGGCCCCAACGGTGCCGGCAAATCCACCCTGCTGCACATGATGGTGGGTCTAGAAACCCCCGATGAAGGCAGCATCAAAATTGGAGAGCACAACGTCATTCCAGGCTACTTCGAGCAAAATCAGGCCGAAGCCCTTGACCTGAATAAAACCGTTGTGGAAACCATCCACGATGAGGTCCCTGTCTGGACAAACGAAGAAGTGCGGACGTTACTGGGTCGCTTTTTGTTCAGTGGCGATACCGTCTTCAAGAAAGTTGAAGCCCTCAGCGGCGGCGAAAAAGCGCGGCTGGCGTTGGCAAAAATGCTGCTCCGTCCGGTTAACCTCCTGATTCTGGACGAGCCGACCAATCACCTTGATATTCCGGCGAAAGAAATGCTCGAAGAAGCCCTGCAAAACTACGAAGGCAGCGCCATCATTGTGTCCCACGATCGCTTCTTCCTAGAGCAGGTTGCCAATAAAATCGTCGAAATTCGAGACGGTGAACTGCGGCTCTACCGAGGCGACTACTACTACTACCTAGAAAAAATTGAAGAGGAAAAAGAGCAGGCGCGCGCTGCTCAGCTATCTGCCGAAAAAGCGGCAAAAGAAGCTGAAAAGCGTGAGAAGCAAAAGCTAAAAGAAGCTAGCAAAAAGCAGTCTAAGGTGAAGGGCTAGGTGGCCTGTGGATGCACTGTCAACAATTCAGGCTGTAAATCCCTGGCTGGTGGGAGTCTTCCTTAATCTGGGTCTAGGGCTGCTCACTTGGCCGATTCTAAAAAAGCTGCTGACCCCTGCCGGACTGCTCCATGCTTGGGCTTTAGGCGTCATTGTTTGGGGAACGCTGGGCTGGGCTGGCTATGCAGTCATTGTGTTCTATTTTCTGGCTGGGTCTGGGGTCACGAAAATTGGCAGTGCCGAAAAAGAGGCGGCTGGCATCGCCGAGAAGCGATCGGGGGCGCGAGGGCCAGAAAATGTCTGGGGTTCTGCCCTGGTGGGTGCTTTGTGTGCCCTGAGCACGCTTGTTGTACCTGAGAGCCTGCATCCGCTGCTGGTGTTGGGCTACGTGGCCAGCCTCAGCACCAAACTCTCGGACACCTCCGCCAGCGAAATTGGCAAAGCCTACGGTCGCCATACTTTTCTAATTACTACCCTGAAGCCCGTCCCACGCGGAACGGAAGGCGCAATCAGTGCGGAGGGAACTGTGGCTGGAGTGGTGGGGTCGGTGGCGATCGCGCTGCTTGCCTGGGCGGTTGGCCTGATCTCGCCCTTGGGCATTGGGTTTTGCATTCTGGCGGCCTTTATTGCCACCAATTTTGAAAGCCTCATTGGGGCAACCCTCCAGCATCGGTTTGACTGGCTGACCAATGAATTGGTGAACGTGATTAATACCCTGATTGGGGCGATCGCAGCCATCGGTATGGGCTGGGTCTGGACATTATTCTGAGCTTTATGCTGAAGCTTCTCGATTGTGGAGCAGCAAGCATTACTCAGCCGTCGGTAAGCGCCAGCCCGGTTTCACAACTTGACGGGCACGGGCAATTACCAGGGCATCGTCCTCTACGCTGTCCGTCACCGCCGAGCCTGCGGCCACGGTCACATCTGCACCAAGGGTAAGCGGCGCAACCAAGACGCTATTGGCTCCCGTTTTGGTGCGATCGCCCAGAATGGTTTTATGCTTCTGGACGCCATCATAGTTAGCGGTGATGGTGCCCGCCCCAATATTGACGTTAGTTCCCGTGGTCGCATCGCCCAGATAGGAGAGATGGGCAATATTGGTTTTGCTGCCCAGAACGGTCTTTTTCAGCTCCACAAAGTTGCCAATCCGGCACTGTTCCCCGACCGAAACCTGCTGGCGGAGGTGGGCGTAGGGGCCAATACGCACATCACTGGCGATGGCGCTATCCGTCACCACGGAGTACAGAACCGACACGCGATCGCCAATCGTACTGTTTTCAATTAAAGATCCTGGCCCTAAACGGCAGTTTGACCCAATGGTGGTGTTCCCGCGCAGGTGGGTTTGGGGTTCAATTACCACATCGGAGCCGAGGGTTACGGTGTCGTCAATGGTGATGCTGGCGGGGTCAATGAGGGTGACGCCCCGCGCCATCCAGTCCTCTTTGATACGGGTCTGCAAAATACCGTAGGCTTCCGCAAGCTGTTTGCGATCGTTTATGCCGGAAATTTCCTGGAAGTCAGCCACATCCACCACGGTCACGGGGTTCAGGAAGTTAACCGCATCCGTGAGGTAGTACTCTTTTTGGTCGTTGTCGGCGCTCAGCTTGGGCAAGACTTCCTTGAGTGCTGCCCAGCTAAAGCAGTAGACGCCCGCGTTAATGCGCTGGTTTTGACGCTGCTCTGGGGTGCAGTCGCGGTCTTCAATAATTTCCTGAAGGTGATTTTGAGCGTCACAAAAGACTCGGCCATAGCCCTTGGGGTTGGGCAAAATAGCGGTGAGCAAGGTGGCGGCGTTTTGGTTTTGCCGATGGGTTGTGAGAAGCTGCACCAGGGTTTGCGATCGCAGGAGGGGCACATCTCCATTCAAAATCAGCAGATCGCCTTCAAAGTCTTCCAGGTAGGGAATCACCTGTTGGGCGGCATGGCCGGTGCCGAGCTGTTCCGTTTGCGCCACAAACTCAACGTCCGTGCGGTGGGCAAGGGCAGTCTTCACCTGGTCTGCACCGTAGCCCACGATCACAAGATTGCGAGAAGGACTGAGTTCCGCCACGCTATCTAGGGCACGCTCTACCAGGGTGCGCCCCCCTAGCTCATGAACCACCTTGGGCAGCGTAGACTTCATGCGCGTCCCGCGCCCTGCTGCCAAAATTGCTACTGCAACCATGCTGTTTCTTGCCCTGCTTCTCGCTTGATATTTGGATTTATATCTAGACTTAATTATCTGGACTTAATTATCTGGACTTAATTATCTGGACTTAATTACCTGGACTGAACTATCTGGACTGAACTATCTGGATTGATAGTGTCTGGACTGAGCGCGCATTCACCAATCACGGAGTATACCTTGGTTCACGATGCTTTTTTTGGCCGCGATCGCTTGTCGTGGTAAGGTAACAAGCGGTTCTTCAGAGGCTGGACGGCTGGCATGACGCTTCAAGTCACTTTATCGCAACTGATCGATATTTTGGATGCAGTCCCGCTGCATGTACCGGATGCCCTACAGGCTGAAACAGCCCAAGGCATTAGTACAGATACCCGCACCGTTGAGCCAGGGCAGCTCTTTGTCGCGCTGCGGGGCGAAAGTTTTGACGGCCATCGGTTCGTAGAGCAGGCGATCGCAGCGGGGGCGATCGCGGCGATCGTGGATCAGCCCACTGCGGTCGCCGTGCCTCAGCTATTGGTGAAAGATACGCTACGAGCCTATCAAACCCTAGGACGCTGGTGGCGCGACCAGTTTAATATCCCCATCATTGCCATCACCGGATCAGTGGGCAAAACCACCACCAAGGAACTTTTGGCCGCAGCCCTGGGCACCGCTGGGTCAGTGCTAAAAACCGAGGCCAATTTTAATAACGAAATTGGCGTCCCCAAGACGCTTTTTAACCTGACCCCTGACCACCATTTTGCCGTGATAGAGATGGGAATGCGGGGGCGGGGCGAAATTGCTGAGCTAACCCGCATTGCCCGTCCCGATATCGCCATCATTACCAACGTCGGAACGGCGCATATTGGGCGGCTGGGGTCACGAGAGGCGATCGCCCAAGCCAAATGCGAGCTGCTCGCCGAAACGCCGAAGGGGGGCACGGCCATCCTGAATGCAGACAATGCGCTGCTGCTCGAAACTGCCCGGACTGTCTGGCAGGGAAACACCATTACCTACGGCCTCAGCGCGGGCGACCTGCGGGGCACCTTAGTCAACGAATCAACCCTAGAAGTGGAGGGCACCGCCTATCCGCTACCGCTGCCTGGGGCGCACAATGCCCTCAACTTTTTAGCCGCGATCGCCGTGATGCGGCTCCTTCAGCTCGACGAAGCGCCCCTGCGTCAAGGCATTTCCGTCTATCTGCCCAGCGGACGGGCGACTCAAATCCAGCTTCCCAATGACATTCTGCTGCTGGATGAGTCCTACAACGCCGGACTGGAATCTATGACGGCCGCCCTAAAGCTGCTGGCCCAGACCCCTGGAGCGCGACGCATTGCAGTCCTTGGCCCCATGAAAGAGCTGGGGGACTTCTCAGAGGCAATCCACCGTGAGGTCGGAGCCTTAGTTAAAACCCTCGCCATTGATGCGCTGTATGTTTTAGACCAAGGCTCGGAGGGACAGGCGATCGCCCAGGAGGCCGCCACAGGGGCAGCCCCAGTCCCCACCCAAACCTTCGAGCGTCACGAGGATCTGATTGCGGCGCTTCTGGCAGACATGAAATCCGGCGATCGCCTCCTGTTTAAAGCCTCCCACGCAGTTGGCCTAGACCGCGTTGTGCAGGGTCTCAAGGAGAGCAAGCCAGAGTAAGCATTAGAACAACCTTAGAGCAGCCTCAAAACAGCCCTGGCCGTTGGGGCTGGAACTTTTGCGTCCAGGATTTTGCGTCTAGGACTTTTGTACAGGCGTCCGATACAGGTTAGGAAAATCCTTGCGGAGCCGATCCAGCTTAGGTAAATCATGAATCACCACATAGGGATTTATAGGATTGCGCTGAATGAAGTTTTGGTGATAGTCTTCCGCAGCATAAAACGCTGCAAGGGGTGAAACTTGCGTCACGATCGCCGACGGAAAAACCTTAGCGCTATTGAGCTGCTCAATATAGGCTTGAGCCACCGCTCTCTGCTCAGGGTTGGCGACAAAAATGGCGGAGCGATACTGAGACCCCTCATCAGGGCCTTGGCGATTAAGCTGGGTGGGGTCGTGGGCGACAGCAAAAAACACCTTCAAGAGCTGCTCGTAGGAAATCTTAGCCGGATCGTAAGTAACTTTGACACCCTCTGCATGGCCGGTTGTGCCTGTCCCAACCCGCTCGTACTGCGCCGTTGCGGCGCTGCCGCCTGCATAGCCAGAAACCGCATCCGAAACGCCCTCTAAATGCTCAAAAACGGCTTCCAAGCCCCAAAAACAGCCCCCCGCAAAGATTGCGGTTTCTTGTCCAGCGACTGTAGACGCAGCCACGCTAACCACAGGGTCCGGTAGGGGCGATCGCTGGGCTTGGAGAGAACCCTGGAAAGCAACCGCGATCGCGCTGAGGGCAGCGATGGGCAAGCCAATCCAGACGAGACGAGAACGAACCAGATGATGCAAGCGCATAAGACAAATAAGACCTTCCTCGATTTCTACAGGCTAAGGGAAGAATCTGAGATTCCAATGAGTCTTTCCGAAGAAATGGGCGAGATAAATGGACGAGATAAATGGGCGAGGAACACGTGTTTAGCCCCTAGGGCGTATTACAGCTATTCATAACCACCTTGGGCACAAACCGCTCGTCGTGCCATTGGCCAACCCCCAAAAACGACCCATCCACCCCCAGTGCCCTAAGCCATTCAGCCTCTGGGATCGCACCCAGATCAATCTGCTGACCCTGGCACCAGCGACGGGCTTCTTCTTCTTCAAGGGTCACGCTGGACATGTGCCCCAAGGCGACAGATGGCTCTGTTAGACTCACCTCATCGCTGACAGCCTGAGCTTCTAAGGTTGAAAGGGAAATGCTGCTGTCCAAGTCAAAGCCGCAGCTTTGGGTACGAATCAGTTCTGCCAGGGTGCCGCCCACCTGGAGCGCTGCCCCCAAGTCACGTGCGATCGCCCGAATATAGGTGCCTGGTCCGCAGTCAATCTGAAGCGTTAGCTCTGGATAGTCGAGTCCTTCTCCTTGCCAGTCCAGAATCTTAAGGCTGTGAATTTCGACAAGGCGCGGCTCCACCTCCACGACTTTGCCTTGGCGGGCTAGCTCATAAAGACGCTTACCGTTCCGCTGAATGGCGCTATACATCGGCGGTACCTGCTGGATTTGTCCTTGAAAGGCTTTCAGGGCTTCCTCAATCTGCTCACGGGTGATGGATGCGCCAGGGCAAGTCTGAATGACTTCGCCTTCTAGGTCGTCCGTATTTGTAGCCACGCCTAGCCGCACCGTGGCTCGGTAAATTTTAGGCGTGGGCAAAAACTGTAAGAGCCGGGTGGCTGAACCAATGGCGATCGGGAGAACTCCAGTGGCGAGGGGGTCTAGGGTGCCCCCGTGCCCGACTCGCTTGGTGTGCAGGATTCTCCGCACGCAGGCAACACAGTCATGGGAGGTAAAGCCTGTTGACTTATTGAGGTTTAGAAATCCAATCACAATTTTTCTGGAGCAGGTAGGTCAAAATGACTGGCCGCTATTACTGGCCGCTATTACTGGCCACTAACGTACTGGCCACTAAAGATTTTGGTAAGACAGCTTAGGGCTACCTTACCCAGCCATCAATTCGCTTGGAATTATCCCATTCAGGCTATCCATTCAGATAAACCGTCTCATTTAGGGTGCCACCTCAGGGGCAGGGGGAACTTTTGCAGGCAGGGTGGTCACAATACTGAGGGGGAGTGGAGCACGACTAAGGGTCGCAGCGCCTGCCGGACTCAGTAAGGCTTGATCTGCCAACTGATTTCTGAGATAGCGCTGCAGGAAGGTCAGGCTGAGTGCTTTCAAGTAGTTTCTAGCCAGATCAGGGGAGGGGCCTTCTACACCCTGGAAGTCTGCAATGGATGCTACCTCGCCCCTGGACGGGGCAATGGTCGAGAAGTGAGTGCTGTTTTGAATCAGCGCCAGGTATTTTTGAGGGGTTGTGAGGGCACCAAAGGGCTGGATTTGCTCGGCAGCGGCTGGGGCAACCACGTCCGCACTACCGGTCACAATCAGGGTAGGGACTTGAATCTGAGCTAGATTTTTTGCGCCAAAAATAGAGCTGGTAAAGGGGTTGATGGCGATCGCGGCTTTAATGCGCGGGTCTGCAAGCTCATAGGGTGCATCCGGCAGACGTAGCGCCTGACACTGAAGCACTAAGGATATATTGAGCGTGGTATCCAGATTTTGAGCACAGTCTTGACGCATCTGCCCAAAATTGAGGGCCGCCCCTGCGACGGCCAGCGCCGTATAGCCGCCATAGGACTGGCCAATGATGCCCACATTCTGGAGATCAAGCCGATCCTGAAGCTGCGGATCTGCATTGACAAGCTGCTGAACGGCATTGAGCAAAAACTGGATATCCAAGGGGCGGTCTAGGAACTCTACGGGTTCGGACACATCCTGCCCAAAGCCCTCAAACAAGGACTGGAGGCGCTTCTTATTGCTGCCAGGATGCTCCGGGACAATCACGCCGTAGCCGTAGGAAGCCAGATGTTCTGCCAAATAGGCATAGGACTGACGATCTGAGTTTAGGCCGTGGGAGATCACCACCACGGGCTGCGGGGTCTGGCTGGCTTCAGGCAGGTAAAGATCGATGGGGAAGCTGCGAGTTTTGCCCGTGTACTGTAACCGCTTTGCGCTTCGGTCTTCAAGGTCTAGGGTTGTTTTTTGCCACTTTAGCGGGCCGGGCTGCTCTCGCTGACGGAGCTGATTGGCTTCTGCTTCTGGGAGAGACTGTCCCTGGGAGACTGCCAGAATAGCTTCCGTAATCGCATCGGTTTCTCTAAAAACACGGTTGACGTCATTGACAACGCCCACCACCTCTTGCAGATTCACCACCATACCGGGGTTGGGGTAGTGTCGGAGAATGGAAATGGCGGTTAGCCCTTCCGGATCGCTGGCAGCCAAAATTAGCGCAGCGCGCAGCGCATAAAAACTGCCCTGCCCCACGGGGGTTTGCACCAAACGACTCCCGCGAGATAAAAACACCTCTCCGCTGGGCGAGTATAGAAACTGGCTCAGGGCGATCGCCGGAAAATCGACCTTTTGCTGGAGTCCTTCTCGGAGCTGAGCGAGCTGCTGAGGCTTTAGGTATCGTGCATAAACCGCCAGCTCCGGCGACAGCGTACCTTCACGGGCAAAGGTCGCTAGCTCCCGAACCGAGAGTGAACGGCTAAAAACCGAGTAGCTCACGTAAATACGTTCTGCGGCCCGTCCAGGCAAAGTTGCCGTAAGGGGCGCTCCTAGCATGAGTAGCGGCATGATCCACCGCAGCCACGCTCTTGATATGCAACGCCCTTGCTTCTGCACCCATTGCCTCTGCACCCCTTGTTTCTGCATCCATTGCTTCTGCACAATGCTCAATCCTTAGCAATACGATTAATGGAACTATCAGTCGGAAAAAGATCCGTAGGGAAGATCCAGAAGAGAAGATTCAGATCGAGCAGAGCAGATCGGGCAGGCTCACTCAACTACCACAGCGCATTTTTCATGCGCTCTAGATCTTCAACGGAGAGGGACGTTACGCCACGCAGCGCAAGGGGCTGGGTACTTTGTAATTGGATAGAACCCGGCGTCAGGAGAATGGAGGCTTTGGGCTGCTGCTTCACGTGGGTCTGGAAAAAGGCAAGCCCCAAGGCACGCACGTAAAGTCTAGCAAGATCTGGGGTTCGCCCAATCAGCTCTTTGGGCGTTACAAAAACTTTTTCCGTGGGTTCCACCTCGTCGATCACTGAGAAATGGGTCGCGCCATTCATCAGAATCAGTCGCTTCTCAATGTTGGGCAGCCAGGTGAAGGGGTCAATCTGCTCTGCCAAGGGAGGTGCGATCGCGTCCGAACTGCTGGAAATCACCATCAGGGGCCGATTAATTTCCCTAAAGCCTTGTGGGCCAAAAACGGCGGCACCAATGGGGTTAATGGCGATCGCCGCTTTAACCCTCGGATCTTGCAGGCTGTAGCTTGCTTCCGGCAGCTTTTCAACCTGGCACTGCAGCAAAAGGGACATGTTCAGGCTTTTCGAGAGCTTGGACTGACAGCTTTCCTTAGCCTGCTGAAAATTTAGCTTTGCCCCAATAAGCGCCAGAGCCGTGTACCCCCCAAAGGACTGCCCTATTACGCCCACCTGGTTGAGATTTAGGCGCTTTTCAAAGCGAGGGTCGGTTTGGTTTAGGCGCGCTAGCTCATCCAGTAAGTAAGAGACATCCGTAGGCCGATCTAAAAACTCCGTTGGCTCCGAGACATCCGATGCCTTTTCGTTTAAGAGCGCCTCAAACTGACGGCTGGAGCTGCCGGGATGCTCCGGCACCGCAACCACATAGCCGTGGGAGGCCAGATGTTCGGCAAGGTATCGAAAGGATTTACGCCCTGACCCTAAGCCGTGGGAAATAACGACTATAGGCTGGGGCTGCGCAGCAACCCGACTGGGCAGATAAATATCTGTGTTAAACTCGCGCACCTTGCCAGAAATTTTGAGGCGTTCTGGCCTCTTATCGACCAAAGCGAGTGAGATAACCTGCCAAGACAAGCTGCCCGGCGCGCGCAATGCCGCAACCTCTTGGGGCTTGGCGACCTTCGCAGCAGTAGCCGTCACCTCAGCCTGCTGATTCACCAAAGAAATTGCGGTATTGGTCTGCTGAACCAGCGTCCGAATCGCCTGAAACACCTCAATTCCCTGAGCCACATCAAGCTGAACGCCAGTGTCTGGGTAGTACTGCAGCATGTTAAGAATGGTCAGCCCATCGGGGGTATTGGCCGACAGAATCATTGCGGCTCGGAGTGCCTGAATATTTGCGCCGCTGGAGCGAGACTTGACGATCGCACTGGCGCGCTCTAGGAGTTTCTCTCCAGTGGGCGTGTACAAAAACTGAGCGACCACTTCGCCTGAGAGATCGATGCGCTTTTTGAGAATTTGTCTAAGATTTTTAAGCTGATCGGGCTTGAGGAATTTTGCATAGGTCTGGAGGGCGGGGGTCAGTCGTCCAGAATTGGCGTAGAGTTCTAAGTCCTTGACCAGCAGCGTGAGTTCCAGAAATCCGTAGGAGGCATAAACCTTTTCAGCACTGCTGACGGGCAACGGAGAAAAAAACGTGAGGGCAAGCCCACTCAAAAATCCACAGCACCAAACGCGCCCTAAACCTGGTTTTCTCACTCGTTTTGCCTACTTTTAACGAATCTTCAGCACTAAATTCAGCATTGATCTTTAGCTTCCAATTCTAGCGCCGATCAAATTTTGATTAAAGAGGGTATTCCTACTGGAGAAGGAGATTCAATGGGCTATTGTGCTGGAGAATTCAACCCAAACTCACGCCAGCGCTGTAAACGCTTCCTGGACAACCGCTGCGGCCTTCAGGTCTAGCTTAGTCCAGTCTACTTCGCTGGCTTCGTCCAGGAGGGTATGGTCTGCCGTTGCGGTGTCCAAGGGAACTTCAGCAAAAGTGGTGCGGTTAATCTGAGGGGCGTAGTCCAGAAAACAAATCTGATAGCAGAGTTCCCAAAGGTTGAGGGTGTGGGCTGGTTCTCCTTTGGCTGGTTCTCCTTTGGCTGGTTCCCCTTTGGTGAGATGCAGCAAATAGACCGAAATCGGCTGGGGGAGCGCTGCAAGCTGATCCTCTAGGGCTGGGCGATCGCTCTCTGCTGCGGCCTCTAGCTCATCTAGCAAGTACAGCACCTCGGCCTGCACTTCAGGGGAGGTTTCTGGGGGCCATGTCTGAAACGTTTCGTACTGCCCTTTCCAGTCCGACTGCGCCAAGGTTGTCCGCAGGTGGTCGATGACGCGAATAAAAGCAGGCTGCATGAGCTGCATGGCCTGCTGGCGAGAAATATCAGAGGCAGGAACGGTCACAGGAGCACCCCCAGGAATTTGAGCGGCAAGAGTTATATGCAACAAGAGTTATATGCAACAAGAGTGATGAGAAACAAGAGTGATGAGAAACAAGAGTGATGAGAAACAAGAGTTATGGGCAACAAGAGTTATGAGCGGCAACAATAGCGCTGCATTATTGTGCGATCGCAGGATAGGCGATCGCCAGCAGTCAGCGACAAAACTTGATGTCCGCAATTTGATGTCTGCAATTAAGGTACAGAGTGAACGTAGGTGATAGGATCCGCAATAGCTAGGGGTGCTTGAGCAGTCAAGCTGAGATTACACCCTTAGAACCTGAATCCGGCTAATACCGGCGGAGGGAAGCTGTTTATTGAGAACCGAAATATGCGAAGTGAATGGATCGCAAAGCGTCAGGGACAGAATAACGTCTCCCAGATGCACTACGCCCGTCAAGGGGTCATCACAGAAGAGATGCAGCACGTCGCCCAGCGCGAGAACCTCTCTCCAGAGCTGATTCGAGCTGAAGTGGCGCGGGGGAGAATGATCATCCCCGCCAACATTAACCACCCCAACCTAGAGCCGATGGCGATCGGCATTGCCTCAAGGTGCAAGGTAAATGCCAATATTGGCGCGTCCCCCAACTCTTCAGATCTCCAAGAAGAAGTGGCTAAACTCCACTTAGCGGTGAAATACGGCGCAGATACCGTCATGGACTTGTCCACTGGCGGCGGCAACCTCGACGAAATCCGCACCACCATTATTAACGCCTCCACAGTGCCCATTGGCACCGTGCCCATCTATCAGGCGTTAGAAAGCGTCCACGGCAATATTGAAAACCTGACGCCGGATGACTTTCTGCATATCATTGAAAAGCACGCCCAGCAGGGCGTCGATTACCAAACCATTCATGCGGGCATCTTGATTGAGCATCTGCCCCTCGTGCGGAACCGCATTACGGGCATTGTGTCGCGGGGGGGCGGCATTCTGGCGCGGTGGATGCTGCACCACCATAAGCAAAATCCGCTTTACACCCATTTCAACGACATCATCGAAATTTTTAAGAAGTACGATGTGTCCTTTAGCCTTGGCGACTCTCTCCGTCCTGGCTGCACCCACGACGCCTCCGACGAAGCGCAGCTTGCCGAACTTAAAACCCTGGGCCAGCTCACCCGCAAAGCCTGGGAGCACGATGTACAGGTCATGGTAGAAGGCCCCGGCCATGTCCCGATGGATCAGATTGAATTCAATGTGCGCAAGCAGATGGAAGAGTGCTCCGAAGCGCCGTTCTATGTGCTAGGCCCCTTGGTGACGGATATTGCGCCCGGCTATGACCATATTACGTCTGCCATCGGTGCGGCGCTGGCGGGCTGGTACGGCACAGCGATGCTCTGCTACGTCACCCCTAAAGAGCACTTGGGTCTGCCCAATGCCGAGGATGTGCGGAACGGCCTGATCGCCTATAAGATTGCAGCCCATGCAGCGGATATTGCCCGCCATCGTCCTGGTGCGCGCGATCGCGATGATGAGCTGTCTCACGCACGCTACAACTTTGACTGGAATAAGCAGTTCGAGCTATCCCTTGACCCCGAACGGGCCAAGGAATATCACGATGAAACCCTTCCAGCCGACATCTACAAAACCGCCGAGTTTTGCTCCATGTGCGGCCCGAAATTCTGCCCCATGCAGACCAAGGTCGATGCAGATGCCTTAACAGAACTAGAGAAGTTTCTGGCCAAAGACCTCGAAAAAGTCTCCACTCCTGCTTAGGGCTACGGCAACGTTTCCTCGGTGTCCCCTATCTGGCTATCGATCTTGTCTTATATAGATAGCTAGATAAGTAGCTAGACGGGTAACGCATGAATTCAGCAATCAAACAGCCTGTCGATGACAGGCTGTTTTTGTGAGTCAAGGCCAGCGTGCCTTGGGATTCAGGGTGGTTCGGGCTTCGGGCGATCGCTATGAGCCGGAAGGGGCAGAGACGAAATGCTAAGATGGCGCTACTAAGATGACGCTAAATTAAGATAGCCCAGGGCTATTTCTCGGATGGTGGTTGTGATGAGAGGGATACAGTAGGGCGTGCTGTATCAGGGTCGGCTGCTCTATGCACAGCTTCGAGTATGATTTTTCGGTTTTTGAAAAGATTAGTGCAAACACCCTGGATGCTGGAAGGCTTAGGGAATTTGCGAGATGCGTCCCAGCGGCCTCGACGACGGTCGAGAGGGGCTTGGTTGTCTTGGCTGTTTGCGCTCTTTGCGGTCTTGAGCTTAACGGCTGCCATTGGCTCTCGGTACTATAACGAGCCTCAGCTCACCATCAGAACCCCTGCCCCTCAGACGCTCTATGCCCCTCAGAACGCGCAGGTTGAAGATAAAATTGCAACCTCAGAAGCGCGAAAGGCGGCACGACAGTCTGCCCTCAACGCTTTTACGATAAGTGAACCCGCGACTGAGCAGATCAACGCAGATTTTACAAACCTGCTTACCCAGGCTCAGTCCCTGCGCAGACTGGCGGGAGCTTTACCTTATGTGTCCACGGGCTTGCTCTCCACTGAGGTACAGCGAACCCTACGAAGCATTGATCGATCACAGCTAGAGACATTGCTGAGCGCCCTGGCCTTAGATAGCAATCCGCGCTCAGAGACGTTTTCGCCCCCAGCCTTGAAGCAGAGTTGGGCTGAGTTACAAGCCCTAGCGAGTCGCCCCCTGTCTGCACGCCAGGAGATTGCTCAGCGATCGCGGCAGGCCAATGATCAGTACCAGTTTGCGCGGCGCTCTGCCTCCGATGAGCTTGCCGCTCTCCAGGTTGAGCCAATTCTAGATATCTCAGATTCAGGCTGGACTGCGCTCAAGACTCGATCGCGGGATATCTTGCAGAAAATGCTGATCCAGGGCATTGCGCCAGGGCTGTTGCCGGATGTGACTCAGCGTGCAGTGGCGGTTCAGGTCAAAGATTGGGATGTTCTGGAACAGCAGGCGGCCCTTCAGCTTTTGCCTGCTGTATTGCGCTCCAACGTGGTGCTGAATCCTGCGGAGAGCTTTCGCCAGCAGGAGAGGGCCGCGCAGCAAATTCAGCCCATTGAGGTGCAGATTCGGCGAGGCGACCTGATTGTGCGGCAGGGCCAGCCCATTACTTCCGCAAGCTTTGCCCTACTAGATCATTTTGGCCTTAGCCGCCGTGAGCCTAACTTTAGCGGGCTGCTTCTCGTGATGATGGCCATCAGCGGGGCGGTGGGGATTTACGCGAAGCTCACGCGATCACACCGTTCCTGGCGGTATCTAGATGACGCTTTGGTGCTGCTGTTGGCCCTTAGCGCACCACTCATGATTGGCGTCACAGAAGTAGTCTACACCACGCTACCTGCCGTGGGGGTGCTCTTGGGAAGCTTTTATGGAGCAAGACTCGGCGCTGCGGCGGTGCTGCTGCTGGGGCTGTTGATTCCCCTTGGGCTTCAGGTCAGCGGCATGACCTTTGGGGTGATTGTTCTGGGCAGTTTGGTGGGCAGCGTGATGGCGGGCTTCGCGCGATCGCGTGAAGAGTTAGCGCGGGTGAGCATTATTCTAGGCGCAACTCAGACGGTGGCCTACATTGTGCTTCTGGGGCTGCGTGATCCCTTTGGGCTGGACAGCGCCTGGGGCATTGCCCTCCGTCAAGGCTTAATTGGGGTGGGCTGGTGCATTATTGCGATCGGCGTCAGCCCTTACCTCGAAAAGCTCTTTGACCTCATTACGCCCGTCCGGCTGGCCGAGCTAGCCAACCCCAACCGTCCCCTCCTCAAAAAGCTAGCCGAAACTGCCCCTGGCACCTTTCAGCACACCCACTTTGTCACCACCCTGGCCGAAGCCGGAGCCCGCGCCCTAGACTGCAACGTCGAGTTGGTGCGCACTGGCACCCTGTACCACGATATCGGCAAAATGCACGACCCCCAAGCCTTCATTGAGAATCAGTTTGGTGCCCCCAACAAGCACGCGGAAATCAATGACCCCTGGGTGAGTGCCGAACTCATTCGCAAGCACGTCACAGAAGGGCTAGTGATGGCGCGGAAGGCTGGGCTTCCTGGTGCAGTGCAGGCCTTTATTCCAGAGCATCAGGGCACAATGCTGATCAGCTATTTTTACCAGCAAGCCTGCCAAATGGAGCAGGCAAAGCCAGCCCCAGTCCCCATCCACGAAGAAGATTTTCGCTATGCTGGCCCTGCCCCGCAAAGCCGTGAAACTGGCATTGTGATGCTGGCCGACTCCTGCGAGGCCGCGCTGCGCTCCATGAAGCAAGAAGACCCTGCCGTGGCGCTGCGCACCATCAATCAAATTTTTAAGGCGCGCTGGCAGGGCGATCAGCTTAAAGACTCTGGGTTAAACCGAGAAGATCTCAAAACCCTGGCCCAAGTTTTTGTCTGTGTGTGGCAGCAGGTCAACCATCAGCGCATTCCCTACCCACAGCCCCTCGCGCCTCTCCCCCATGCTTCCCGCTGGCCGCGTCCTTGAGCAATTGGGGTTCGCGATCGCAAAACCCACCGTTGACGCAACCCATTCAAGATTAAAATATGTGAAGGTTCAAGAGACTTTCAAGCGCTCCTGAACTTGACTTGATTTGACTTGAGTTTATCAGCGAAGGATCATCATGGCTTTAACTGTTGGCACACCTGCCCCAACCTTCACTACCAAAGATACCCAGGGCAATTCCGTCTCCCTTGCGGATTTTGCCGGCAAAACCGTCATTCTTTACTTTTATCCCAAGGACGACACCCCTGGCTGCACCAAAGAAGCCTGTAGCTTCCGGGACAACTATTCAGCCTATCAAGGGAAAGATATTGTCGTCTTAGGCGTTAGTGCCGATGGTGAAACTTCCCATCAACAATTCACGGAAAAATTTAACCTCCCGTTTCCGCTCTTGGCGGATGTTGATCGCTCCATTATTCAAGCTTACGACGTGGACGGGGGCGGCTATGCCAAGCGCGTGACCTACGTGATTGATGCAGCCGGCACCATTTCCCATGTCTACACCACCATTAATACCGAAACCCACGCCACGGACATCTTGGCTGATTTAGGTCTGTAATCGAGTCTGATCTGGCTTTCAAGTGATCTGGCCTTCCAGCAAGATACTGTCTAGGCAAGAAGCGGGATGGCTACCTATCCCGCTTTTTTCATCCGGGTTACTCGTCAAACGGCCGCCATGGAAATTCGCTCTGTCTCGCTCAAAAATTTTAAGACCCATGCCGATCGCGCGTTTACGTTTCAGCCTGGAACCAACGCCATCTGCGGCGAAAATGGGGCTGGCAAAACCACCATCCTAGAGGCGATCGCCTGGGTGCTGTTTGACCACAGCGACTATACGCGGGGCGAGCTGATTCGGATGGGGGCGAAAAGCGCCCAGGTTGCGGTGCAGTTTGTGTCAAGCCTGGATGGGCGCGTCTATGAAGCACGGCGCTGTACCAGTCGCGGGTATGACCTATTCGACCCGCAAATTAACGTCAACCTGGGCTTGCGCAAGCTCGAAGATGTACAGGCCTGGATGCGCCAGCATTTGGGAGTGCCGCCCCAGATGGACTTATCTCGACTATTTGCCGAAACCATTGGGATTCCCCAGGGAACCTTCACCTCAGACTTTTTAAAGCGCCCCAACGATCGCAAAAAAATTTTTGACCCCATTCTGAAGGTGGAAGAGTATCGGCAGACCTATGACCAAATGCGCAATCTCGAAACCTACGCCAAAGCCCAGGTTTCCACCCTCGCCCAGCAGTTGGCTAGCTACGAACAGCAGCTTGCCGACTGGAATAGCCTCCAGCAGCAGGAGACAACTCTAAAGGCTGAGGTGGCGCAAGAAGAAGTGCAAATTGAGGAGCTAACCCAAGACTTAGCCCAGCGTCAACTTGAGGTGGATCGGCTGCTGGCAGCAGCACAGCGGGTGCAGGGGCTAGAGGCTGAGTTTCGGCAGCTAGAGCTGCAGCTTGCGAGTAAAGCAGACTCCCTGCTGCGGCTAGAGGCAGACTGTCTTCAGGCGCAGCAGTCCGTAGAGATTTGCCGCACCCATCGGCCCGCCTTTCAAGCCTATGAGGCAGCTCAAGAAGCGCTCAAGCACCTCGCAGACCAGCGCCGTCAGCAGCAAAACGTCCTCCGTCAGCGGGATACTTTACGCAATCGTCTGCGCGATCGCGAAGGGGAGTTATCCCAACTTCAGGGGCAGCTCGTCACCTTTGCCGAACTCCGGCAGGATCAGTCCCAGTGGCAGGCTTTAGCGCCTCGCCAAGAGCAGCTAGAGCAACAGCTGCACCAGACCCAGCAAACCTTACAGTCCCTAGCCTCACGCCAGATGGCTCAGGAAGCGCTGAAGACACAGATTGCCCAGCGCCAAGCCCAGCGATCGCGTCTCCAAGAAGATATGGCAGCGCTCCAGGCCGTCCAGCCCCAAGTCGAGCAGCTCCCCTGGCTAGAGCAAGAGCAGCAGCGGTTATTAACCGCCCAAAGTCAGGCACGGGCTGGCCAATCCTTTGCCGAGGCGCTACAGACCCTTGTATCCCAAGTGCAGGTCAATCAGGATCGCCATCTCAAACAGATGCCCCTGGCCCAGCGAATGCTGGCTCCCTTACTCGCCAGCCATCCCGATTTAGCCTTTGTCCAGCAGGTGCTAAAGTCTGGCGCAGCGCTCAACACAGAAACCCTGCGATCGCTCCAAGAGTTTCTGCAGCCGCTCATCGACCCTGCATCTAAAGTTGAAGATCAGCTTCAGGGGTTGGCCGAGCAAATTCAGTCCCTGCGCGTGCTCCAGCAGCAGATTGCCATCCTGCCCCACAAGCAGCAGCAGGATGCAGAGTACCAGCAAGAACTGACCCAGCTCCAACAGCAAGCCGCAGAAAGCGATCGGCAGCTTTCCCAGACACCCATTCTTCAGGCACAGCTCACCCAGCTACAAACAGAGCTGACCCAGCTCAACGACCCGAAAGGAAGACTGCGCCTCCTCGCGCAGCAGCTCCAGCAGGCCCAAACGCTCCAGACCCACCTGGCTAAAGTTCAGGCCGAGCTTGCCCTAATGCAGCCAGAAATTGCGGCAAAAGAGCAGGAGCTAGCGGCCTTTGAGGGCCTAGACGCGCAGCTTGACACCCAGCAGCAGCTAGTCACAAGCCATCAAGCCGCCCATCAGCAGTACCTTCGGCATCGAGAACAGGCCAATCGGTTTCGGGTACTTGACCCAGAGCGCAAGGCCACCGCCGCTGAATTAGAAACGCTCCAGGCAGACGTTGAGCAGGCTAAGCTGCAGCTCCATCAGGCTCAGCAATCCGCTGAGCTGCATCAGCTTCCCCTCCTTCAGCAGACCCTCGCCCAGCTTCAGCAGCGCAGAGATCAGCTCCAGGGTGGCCTCCAGCCTAAACAGGCTCAGCTCAAAGACCTAGAGCAGCGCTTAGCCCAAAGAGAGGCGATCGCCCAGCAGCAGGCGCAGGATCGACTCGCGCTGGTGCAAAAGCAGCAGGTGCTGCAGTTTATTGGAGATGCACGGAGCATCTTTAGCCAGAGCGGGCCACGCATTACTGGCTACTACTTAGCAGAAGTCTCCCACGAAGCTGAAAAGCTCTTTAGAGAACTGCTTAACCGAGACGAGGTCACCCTCAGATGGACAGAAGATTACGAAATTCAGGTGCAAGAACGCGGCTACTGGCGCAGCTTTAAAAGCCTATCGGGGGGTGAGCAAATGTGTGCCGCCCTAGCCGTGCGTCTTGCCCTGTTGCGCGTCCTGGCAGATGTGGACATCGCCTTCTTTGACGAGCCCACCACCAACATGGATCAGGTGCGTCGCCAGCAGCTCGCCGAGGCCATCAGCAACCTCAAGGCCTTCCGGCAGCTCATCGTGATTAGTCATGACGACACCTTTGAAAACGTCACGGAGCACGTGATTCGGATTGAGCGGTAGACCTGCCCCAGGCAATAATCCGCTACCCCAAACCGCAGGCAGTGGCCTATGATAACTTCGTATTATGATAAGTTTTATAAAGATTAGCCCTATTGAACCCTCGAACCCATGACGATTCCTTCTGCCCTTGAGCCTCTCGTCAATTTTGCCCATCCCGTAACCATGTGGGTCTTGCTGGCGCTTACCCTCTATTCCATGTATCTAGGCTTCAAAATCCGCCAGACGCGCTCTGCGGTTGGAGACGAGAAAAAAGCGCTCATTCAAAAGAAGTTTAACGTGAGGCACCATCAGATCAGCTCCATTGTTTTGGCGCTGATGGTGCTGGGCAGCATTGGCGGGATGGCCTCTACCTATCTAGTGAACCAGAAGCTGTTTGTGGGGCCACACTTACTGGCAGGTCTTGGCATGACGGCGATCGTCGCAGTCACGGCCAGCCTAACACCCCTCATGCAGAAGGGTAACGATATTGCCCGATATGCCCACATTAGTCTCAACATTGTGCTGGTGGGGCTGTTTGGCTGGCAGGCCGTCACGGGGCTGCAAATTGTGCAAAAGCTGTTAAGCAACGCATAGCGTTTCCTCAACCGATTCGGATACCCCTTAATTTTGCTCATTTGGGGTCGTAAAAAGCACCAGAAGATGAGTCTTCTGGTGCTTTCCATCTATGGAGCTTTTGAGATAAAGCTAACTCGCTACTCGCTAGGGTTGGGGAGCCCAGACCGACACCGATCCACCCTCACATCTAAACTCAGCCCACCCCTCATCATTGGTGGTAATCGGTTCGTTGATGTGATCCGTCAGGTCGATAAAGGTTTGGTTGGGCAAGCCAACCTCCATCCATTTTGTGCCAGCGTCCCCATTACTGAGGACAACTGCCATTGCGCCAGGATGTGCTTCATCCCCTAGGCGAGTCCAGCCGAGGGTGTTGGGGTGGTCAAAATAATCGTACTGATCGCCATAGCAGTAAGCTTGACGCGCCTCCAAGAACTTATCGATCAGCCACTTATGGCTATCCATCCAAATTTCGTATTCATTGCCGTCCGGCCCCTTGTCTTTATAGTGCGCGCCATAGTAGTCGCCATAAAAAATACAGGGGTACCCTTCACGCCGCAGCAGGATAAGCGCATAGGCCAAAGGCTTAAACCAAGGCTCTACGACAGACTCCAAGGACTGGAGAGGCTGGGAGTCATGATTTTCCGTCAGCGTCACGGCAAGGGCAGGCTGATCTTTGACCAGGGTATTGTCAAAAATCTGACGCATGTCGTACTGGTTGCCCGCCAAGCTCGCTTCGTGGAAGTTATAGTGCAGCGGCGCATCAAACAGCGTGACCTTTCCATCGGTTGAGTCAATGAAGTGGTGAAGGGCTTCTACTTCATAAGACCAGTATTCACCCACGGCAAAGAGGTCTTTTTGAGCGTAGTTCCGGACATGTTCCAGCCATTCCTGAAAAAACTCGGCGGAGACATGCTTGACCGCATCAAATCGGAAGCCATCTACATCCGTGGTGTCTACATACCACTCGCCCCAGTAGTTGAGTTCGCCCTTCACCTCCGGGTTTTCCATGTCGAGGTCACAGCCCATAAGGTAGGCAAAATTCCCTTTTTCGAGATCTACGTTGTTATCGAATTTTTTGCCCTTAAGAAGATAAACCGCATCCTCACCTTCGTTGTAGGCGTTGTAGTCGATCGCATCAAAGTGCCACCAGTGCCACTCCAGGCTAGAGTACTTTTTGGCGCGCCCTGGAAAAGTAAAGTGTGTCCAGGCTTTAATCTTTTGGTACTCGCCGATCGCCTCATTCCGGTTTTCGGGGTTGAAGGGAGTGGCCTCTACCTCCTCCGCCGCATCGGCACCCATTTTGTGGTTAAAGACCACATCCGCATAGATTCGGATTCCGGCCGCTTTGGCTGCTTTAATGGCCGCCAAATATTCATCCTTTGTGCCGTACTTAGTGCGTACAGAGCCTTTCTGGTCAAATTCGCCTAAGTCAAACAGGTCATAAACGCCATACCCAACGTCATAGCCCCCACCGATGCCCTTATAGGCTGGTGGGAGCCACAAAGACGTGATACCTGCCTTGGCAAGTTCTTCCGCATCCTTTGCAAGCTGGTTCCAGAGGCTTCCGTCTTCCGGAAGATACCATTGGAAATACTGCATCATTACGCCATTTGGCTCAGACATTTTGCTTTATGCTCCGTGGAGGGATGAGGGGTGAGGCTGAAGAAATCGTTGACCTGTCTGAATAACAGATTCTGCTGGATAATTAATCGCAAGTGTTCTGATCTCAGCTTCAGGGCCTTAAAGCTCTAAGATGCATCAAGATGCAATGCTTGGTTAAGATTCACCTCTGAATATGACATCTTGAGATTTGTCTACGCTCTGCCCTCCGAAATATCTCCTTCTCTATCTAAAGAATTATGCCTATTGCTCCATAGCCCTAAAGCGGTGCTTTTTATTTTTACGCTCGTTGTAATGAGCCTGTTATAAAACTGGCATAGGCTAACTGGCATACACTAACTGGCATAGGCTAGCTGGCACACGCTACACATTCAATGAAACTAGGCCAATGAAATTAGGACGAGTTGTAAAGTCAAATTCGCACTGTGACTACATTGTGCAGGTAGATGACAGCATGGAGGTTTCCAGTCCACCCTTACCCGATGACTACGGGTTTGGGTCGTTTGTGAAACTAGAAACAGCGGAACGCCACTGGGCAGTAGGGCTAATCTATAACTCTCAGCTTTTCAACCCCGCTTTTCTGAGTTCTGGCCCGCGCCTCGTCAGTGAGCCTGACCCTTTTTTTACCCCAGATCTAATCCGTGAGACGCGCACGCTATTGTGGACGGTCTTAATTGGAACCCTGGAGCAGCTCAAGGATGTAACCTACGGCTGCCAGGGCATTCCGGCGGTCGTGGTGCCTGCTAATACGCCTGTGTCCTGCATGACAGCGGCGGAGATTTATGCCTTCCATCGCAACCTAGACCAGCAGAGTCAGTTTTGCTATTATTCGCACCTCATGCGGTCTTCGGGAATGTTTGCCTCGGAGTTGGTGGAGCAGGTGTTGGCTCAGGTCAGTCCACTATTTGAAGGGAGCGATCGCAGAGCTTTAGAGATCCTGCGTAAGGAGCTGTCCTGGAAACACACAATGGGCATCATGCGCTAGGGAAGCATGGAACAATCCAAAACATCTAGCCCAAAGTATCTATTTAAAAGCAGCAAATTAAAGGCAGCAAAAAAAACCGACAAACCCGAAGGTCTGTCGGCGAGTTGTGTGTTCCCCATTGATGACCCAGCTATCTGAGTCCTCTGTACTATCCCAAGATTGGCTAGGCACCCAGATGACTAATATCACCAAGCCACTGTGATCTTTCCTAAGACTCAAGGCCTGCTAACCCGAAATCGCTAGACTAAAGACGTTAAAGGCCAAAAGCCCAGCCCAGTCCTAAGCGTACTAACCCATACGTGCTAACCCATACGTGCTAACCCATAAAAAAACCGACAAACCCAAAGGTTTGCCGGCGAGTTGTGTGTTCCCCATTGATAACTCAGTTCTTGAGTCACTCACAGTATGACAAGCGCAGCCTTGTTCCCTCGTGATGGATATCACTCCATTGTTGTGAGTTTGCGCACAGAGCAGAACACTCATTACACTGCAAATCGGCTGCGATGCCCAATCTGCGCTGCCTTCAAGCCACCACTGAAGATTTCCCCGGCTCCATCCCCTCCCTATGATCATCCCGACTTAATCATCTCCGACTTAATCTAGAAACCCATGACCGAACAGGAACAAGATGGGCGACTGGTGAGCTACGGTCCAGCCCCCCTTATGAATAAAAAGAAGCGCATCCTGCACATCAACGGAGTGGCTAGTGATGTTGCGACCCAGCTTCGTGACATAGAAGCACTGGTGTGGTTAACCCTGGAGCAGCCCTTTGATGTGGTTGGCATCCACAACAGTACCCAAGGGCTACAGGCAGACTTAACCGAAAGCTTACTGGGCAAGGCTGAGCTATATCGTCTTTGGCCAGAACAGAGCACCAGCGCTAGTCGCAAGCGACTTCAGGGCTATGCCGACCTCTTGCGATCGCTCTGTAACTCATCGATTCAGCCCATTCCGCCAGAGGCCGATATTTTAGGGTTTTGCCAGTCTGCGGAGAAACTGCCCTTTAGCCTTGACCTATTGCGACGCCTCCAAACTATTCCGAGCCTTGCCTGGGAAGATCTAGAAACTTCCCTCTACGGAGCCTATCCGACGGGTGCCCCTCGACCAACCCTCAGGTTGGCCTACGAGTTGGTAAACGCCATTCGCGCAGGGGCAGAGGTCTTTGTGGTGGCCCACAGCCAGGGCCTCATTATTGCGGCTCTGGCGCTGCATATTGTGCAGGCATTTTTTGGAAACTATCCCAAGTGGGTACAGCCGCTGCGGCTCATTGGCTATGGCCCCGCCATTATGTTTGAGGATTTACCCTTGCCCGTGCGACACCGAGCCATCTTGCTCCAGCACCGTCAAGATCTCGTGGCCGAAAACTTCAGCAACCTGCGCAACATCAACCTCTGGAATAATCTGCAAACCCAAACCCGCAATTTTCTAGAGCAGGCCGACAATCTCCGCCAAATTATTGGCACAGACTCTCACCACAGCGCCAGCTTTTACCTTGGGCTGCGAGAAGACCCGGCCGGGAAACGCGCCGCGAACTTAATTCAGGCACTCCTGTTGGAAGACTGGGAGGCCAGTCGTCTCATTCAAAGTCTGCAATCCACGCGCATTATTTTGGAAGAAGCAACGGTTTGAAATGCTGTGGAACGTAAGTTCGACAAAAAAACAACCTTCTTAAGCCCCTCGTCTTTGGGAGAGGGGTTTGGGGTGAGGGGCTTCAAGGGCTTCATCGAACTCACGTCTATGGAGCTTTTCTAAGCTCAGACTGCTCTCTTAGACTCAGGATCGTCAAGAAAACCCAATCTTTAAGCCGTTAAGCTTGGCTGGCAGAAGCAGCTAGTTCTGCAAGCTGTTGCTGCTGATCTTGAGAAGTACAGGCCTGAATAATGGGGTCGATATCGCCCTCTAAGACCTGCTCTAAGGGAAAGTTTTGGTTCAGGCGATGGTCGCTGGCGCGATTGTCTTTGTAGTTATAGGTGCGGATTTTCTCCGATCGCGAACCCGTCCCCACCTGCGATCGCCTTAAATCTGAGACGGCTTCTTGCTGTTCACGAAGCTTAATTTCGTAGAGCTTGGCGCGCAAAATCTGAAAGGCTCGCTCCCGGTTTTGAAGCTGCGATCGCTCCTCAGTACAAAAAATCCGAATCCCCGTCGGCTTATGGATCAAGTCTACCGCCGTCTCCACCTTGTTGACGTTTTGCCCGCCCGCGCCGCCAGACCGTGCGGTGGATAGCTCAATATCCTTAGGATCAATCTTAATTTCAACCTCATCCACCTCCGGCATAATGGCTACCGTTGCCGTCGAGGTATGGACGCGACCTTGAGACTCCGTGGCAGGCACCCGCTGCACCCGATGCACCCCCGCCTCATACTTCAGCTTGCTATAGACTCGCTCACCCTGAATTTCTAAAATCGCTTCCTTAAAGCCACCCATTTCCCCCAAGGACTCACTCAATAGTTTGACGCGCCAGTGCTGGCTTTCTGCATATTTTGAGTACAGCCGCACCAAGTCCCCCGCCCAAATACTGGCTTCATCTCCCCCAGTCCCCGCTCGAATTTCAAGCATGATGTTCTTGTCATCGTTAGGGTCGCGGGGCAGCAGCAGCACCTTGAGCTGGCGCTCTAGACCATCGATCTGCCCGGTCAGCTCAGACACCTCTACTGCCGCCATTTCCCGCAGTTCTGGGTCACTGCCAGACTCTTTTAGGATTTGCTGCGCTTCTGTAAGCTGCTGCTGTGCTGCTTTCCAGTTCTCAAAGGTTGTGACGGTTTCTTCTAGGGAAGCTCTAGCCGTTGCAATTCGCTGAATCTCGCCCGAATTGACCGCAACCTCTGGATCTCCTAGGCGGCGGGTCAGCTCATGGAAGGTTTCCTCAACGGATCTTAGTTTTGCAAGCAGATAGGCTTCAGCCATAGCAATTTACTGTAAAAGTCTAGTCTCAAAAATTTGAACGCCCAACAATGGGAAGGGGAGGATAGAAACGCGATCGCCTCAAACCCCTAGCTCTCCTCAAGTTTAACTGAAAACCGATGGCTCATTCAGAGATTAGCTCATCGCCCCTTTAGCCAAACGTCGCACTGGAAAACATCGAAATGAAAAACATCACACTGGAAACATCAGGCATCTAAAACAAATCGGGTGTTCTGGATTACCAGAACACCCGATTCACAAGACACAACGGGGCTAATTTGGGCTGAACGCTTGAGCTAAACCCCGGACAGAACGCCTTAGGACTGAGCGCTGGTATCGGTCATGCCGTACTTCCGCAAGAACCGCTCAACACGCCCTTCGGTGTCAATAATCTTCTGCGTACCCGTATAAAACGGATGGTTGCCAGACCAAATATCTACATTCAGCTCAGGTCTTGTTGAGCCAACGGTCATCACAACTTCACCGTTACACTTCACCTGGGCCTCTGGGTACCACTCTGGATGAATTCCAGGCTTTGCCATGGGAGATCTCCTTAAAGCTAAAGAACAAAAAACTAAAACATTCAAGAACGAAATAGGGCCGAGACAAAAGCTTAACGCTTCGAGTACTGAGGTGCTTTACGAGCTTTCCGCAGACCGTACTTTCTTCGCTCTTTGGCGCGGGGATCGCGAGTCAGATAGCCTTCAATTTTTAAAGGCTTGCGATTTTCAGGATCAAGCTGACACAGCGCACGGGCGACACCCAGCCGAATCGCTTCCGCCTGACCCGTCAAGCCACCGCCGTGAGCGTTGGCGAGGATATCATACTCCCCTTCCAAGCCAAGGGTTTCTAGGGGAGCCTTCGCAGCAGAAATATAGTTGGGGTTGAACTGAAGGTAGAGATCGCCATCTCCACCATTGATAATCAGCTTGCCGCTGCCGGGCACCAAACGCACCCGCACAACAGAACATTTACGGCGACCGGTACCCGCATAGGCAACGCGGTTAGAAGACTCAGTGGCTGGCATGGGTGGCTCCTGGAATCGTTTGAATGGTTAAAACTTCGGGCTGCTGAGATTGGTGGGGATGCTCAGCACCCGGATAGACCTTGAGCTTGGTGAAAAGCTGGCGACCGAGAGAATTCTTGGGCAGCATTCCCTTGACAGCTTTTTCAATAATGCGCTCAGGAATCCTGTTTTGCAGGTTTTCAAAGGTTTCCACCTTCATCCCACCGGGACGGCCGGAGTGTCGACGGTAGAGCTTCTGCTGACGTTTCTTGCCCGTTACGTCTACTTTTTCAGCATTAATCACAATCACAAAGTCTCCAGTATCCATAAAGGGGGTGTACTGGGGCTTATTTTTACCGCGCAAAATCGTGGCAATCTGGGTGGCTAAACGGCCAAGACGCTGATCGGCAGCGTCAACGACGTACCATTTCTGGTCGGCGTGATTTACGGGGGGGAGGTAGGTTTTTTCCATCAGTCGTTCTCAATTCAGGCTTTAAAACATTTAGATAAGCAGTTGGGCTAGGGGGCCGATTCTGCATAGATACTGGGGGCATAGGCACTGGCGGCGCAGGCACTGGCGGTAGGGTCTGCCAGCCAAAAGTGCGGAAAGGTATCAAACCAGACTTCTGGAGGAAAGGGGAAGTCTGGATAGCCCACTCTTAATAAACACAAGCCCTTGGCAGGTGCGGAGTGTTTCACTTCTTGCCGCTGTTCAGTTTGCCAGATCTGGGTGAAAGCTTCTGGCGATCGCAGTCCGGCTCCGACCTGGACGAGCTGACCCACCAGCAGGCGCATCATCCCATACAGAAACCCGCTGGCCTGCACCTCAATCTTCAGGAGCGATCCGGAGCGATCAATATCAGATTGAGTGCAGCTTACCTCTTGCACATCCACCCAGGAGTGAGGCCGGCGAGAACCCGCTCGATGAAAAGCAGACAGGTGATGCCGCCCCTTTAAGGGAGCAAGGGCTGCCTGCATTCGCTCCACATCCAGGGGATGCTGGTAGTAGTGCCAGGTGTAGGGAGCCAAAAAGAGGTTCGGACGGGCGTCGGTATACAGCAGGTAGCGATAGCGCCGCCATAGTGCCGAGAATCGCGCGTGCCAGCTTGCCCCAACCGCCGCCGAGCCTCGAATCAGAATATCCTCCGAGATCCGCGCATTTAAGACGTTCGCCCAGCGATGGGGCGGGATCTGAGAGGCTACTTCGAAGTGAGCCACCTGAGCCGCCGCATGCACCCCCGTATCGGTGCGCCCCGCACCGTGCAGGGTCACGGGATATCCCACAACAGCGGCGATCGCATCTTCAATTTCCGCCTGAACGCTCCGGTCATGGGGCTGTCGCTGCCATCCATGAAAACGAGTTCCCAGGTATTGAATCACCAGGGCAACCCGTTGAAGAGGAGGAAGCGTGCTTGACATAGAGCGTTAGAAGCGGGAAGAAATAGTGCGGCAGCGGCCAAACGGAAAAGGCTGCGAAACCTTTAGGTCAGCTCAATAATCGACATTTCCGCACTGTCACCCCGACGAGGCACCGTGCGGATAATGCGGGTATATCCACCCTGACGGCTGCCATAGCGCTCAGGCGCATTCTCAAACAAAGCATGAACCAACTGCTTGTCGTAGATGTAGCCTAGCGCCTGACGGCGCGCTGCAAGCGTACCCTCCTTGGCTAGCGTAATCATCCGATCCGCTTCGGAGCGAACCGCCCGTGCCCGCGCCTTAGTCGTTGTAATACGACCATGACGAATCAGCTCGGTGGTCAAAGCTCGCAGCAGCGCTTTGCGCTGATCCGCTGGCTTCCCTAACATATGAACGCGACAACGATGACGCATACCTTCCTCTTACCCCAGTTACAGTGACTGTCTTACAAAAATGAATTCTGACGAAAATGAGTTCTGACAAAAAAATACGCGCTAGGAATTTTTAGACGCCTTATCCACCGGAAGCGTAATGCCGAGGTGAATTTGAAGCGCTTCAATCACTTCTTCCGCTGACTTGGCTCCAAAGTTTTTAATCTCTAGGAGGTCTTCCTGGGAATAATCCAGCAGATCGGCCACGCTATTGATTTGGGCACGCTTGAGGCAGTTGTAGGCCCGTACCGACAGATTCAATCCCTCAATTGGGATTTGATTGGTTTCATCCCCTTCAGGAATATCGACTTCTTCCGCAGGGCGGTAGGTCACATCCTTGAGCGGATTAAACAGATCCACCAGCAAAGCAGCAGCCTCGCTCAGCGCTTCTTGCGGGGTCAAGCTTCCGTCAGTCCAGATGTCCAGAATCAGGCGATCTGTCTCAACCGCACTACCCACATGGGCATCTTCAACGGTGTAGTTGACCTTTCGCACGGGCATGAAAATCGCATCCACCTGAAGAAAATCAAGGGCAGGCGACTCGTCGCGGTTTTTCTCTACAGGGCGATACCCCATGCCCTGCTCAATCCGAAACTCCAGCTCTAGAATGGCATCATCGGCTAGAGAGGCCACGTAGTGGTTCGGGTTAATGAGCTCAACGTCTGGAGAGAGTTCAAAATCTCCAGACGTGACGGTTGCAGGCCCCTTCACAAAGAGTCGACCAATCTGCGGCTCAGGCACATGGCTCTTCAAGACAACCTGCTTCATGCTGAGCAAAACGTCTAGAACGTCTTCCCGTACACCAGGGATGGCAGAGAACTCATGACTAACGCCTGCGATACGTACCGCCGTTACCGCCGTACCGGACAGGTTAGACAATAACGTCCGCCGAAGCGCATTCCCAACCGTCGTGCCCTGACCCCGATCTAGGGGTTCGATGACAAACTTGCCGTACTGGCTAAAATCATCCTCAACACTGGATTCAACACATTCAACTTGAAATTGCGCCACTTAAATCTCTCCCTTTCTGCTTGCCTCGGTACGCCCCCAAAACGATCATGAGCCTTGTAATTTCTCTCTGCTTGGGCAGACCCCAGTAAGCAGACCCAGTAAAAATTACCTGGCTCAAAATCGACCCGTTTACGACTAGACCCGTCTCCGTTTGGGAGGTCGGCAACCGTTGTGAGGAATGGGTGTAACATCTCGGATGAGGGTAATTTCAAGTCCTGCACCCTGCAGAGCACGGATAGCGGTTTCTCGACCTGCACCAGGGCCGCTCACCATGACCTCAATCTGGCGCATTCCCTGATCGGTGGCGCGACGCGCTGCATTTTCTGAAGCGGTTTGCGCAGCAAAGGGAGTGCCTTTTTTCGCGCCTTTAAATCCGCTAGAGCCAGCGGATGCCCAGGAGATGACTTCGCCATTGGCGTCGGTGATGGTGACGATGGTGTTGTTAAAGGTGGACTGAATGTGAGCTACGCCATTGGGGACGTTGCGCTTTTGCTTGCGGCTTGAGGATCGTTTTGAGGGTTGAGCCATATCGGTAACTTTTAACGAGGCAGTCTACGCCGGATTTTTACTACATCAAACTGAGAGAAGCAAACTGGAAAAAACCAAATCAAATATCAGCCGAAAAGCAGCCGTGGGGTGGCTTCTGGGAAGGGCTGACATCTGAGAATGGCTTACTTCTTCGCTACTTTTTTCTTGCCTGCAACGGTGCGACGACCGCCACGACGGGTTCTGGCATTGGTGCGGGTGCGCTGGCCTCGCACGGGAAGACCCAGACGATGCCGACGGCCACGGTAGGTGCCAATGTCCATTAATCGCTTAATGTTCATGGACTCTAGACGCCGTAGGTCACCCTCGACTTCATACTCCTCGACGGCACCGCGAAGCAGCGCTATGTCTGCGTCACTGAGGTCTTTAACGCGTATATCTGGATTGACGCCAGTTTTTGCGAGAATCGCATGCGATCGCGTCAGTCCAATTCCAAAAATATAGGTCAGACCAATTTCAACACGCTTGTCGCGTGGAAGGTCAACTCCGGCAATACGTGCCACGCCTGTCTTTCTCCCTACTGAATACTTTGTAATGCGCTGAATGTGATGCGCTAGCTTACCCGGCAGAGGGCAGTGGCTAGCCTTGCGAAACTATCCTTGACGCTGCTTATGCTTCGGGTTTTCGCAAATGACCATGACGCGACCGCGCCGCCGAATCACGCGGCACTTATCGCAAATTTTACGGACGGATGCACGAACTTTCATAAATTACAACTCCAAACTCTTTATTTTACCATCTTTTTTAGCGCTTCTCAAAATAGCAAAATAAGCTACTTTTTGCGGAGCCGATAGGTAATGCGTCCCTTGGTCAAGTCGTAGGGCGTAAGCTCTACTTTGACGCGATCGCCTGGCAAAATTTTGATGTAGTTCCGGCGAATTTTGCCGGAGATGTGGGCGAGAACATTAAACCCGTTATCTAAGTCCACGCGGAACATTGCGTTGGGCAGTGACTCGGTGACGGTTCCCTCCATTTCAATGGCGTCGGCTTTAGACAAAGGTAAAATCCTCCTGGACGGACGTTAAACACTTACGGAGCATCAGGCTAAAAGCGGCTTAACCGCTTCCTCAATAGATGCCGTGACGACTTCAACAGGGCTGCTGCCGTCCACGTCCGTAAGCTGGTTGCGATCGCGGTAAAACTGAATCAGCGGTGCGGTCTGCTCGTGATAAACCTGGAGGCGACGACGAATCACATCTTCCGTATCATCTTTGCGACCTCGCCCCAGCAGCCGATCCAGCAAAAACTCATCCGAAACCGAAAGGTTGAGAACCACGTCAATGGTCTGATCAATCGAGGTCAGCAGAGCATCTAGGGCATGAGCCTGAGGCACCGTCCGGGGAAACCCATCCAGCAGCCAGCCCTTTTGAGCATCTTCTTGGGCAAGGCGTACGTGAATCATGTCGATCACAACCTCATCCGGCACCAGCTCCCCCCGATCCAAGTAGCCTTGGGCCTTAACCCCTAGCGGAGACTTTTCAGAGACAGCCGCTCGAAACAGATCTCCGGTTGAAATGTGGGGAACGGAGAGCAGACCTGAGAGCAGTGCCGCCTGGGTTCCTTTACCCGCCCCAGGGGGCCCAAACAAGATAAAGCACGCCATTACTCTTTCACCATGCCTTCATACCGCTGCGAGATGACGTAGGTCTGAATCTGCTTGGCCGTATCGATCGCAACCCCAACCAGAATTAAAAGAGAAGTTGCCCCTAACCCCTGGAAGGTGGTGACTTTTGTGGCGCTCTCAACCGCCGTAGGGATCACCGAAATGGCACCCAGGAAAACTGCGCCCAAGAGCGTAAGCCGATTCAGAATGCGCTCAATATATTCGGTCGTAGCTTTTCCAGGACGAATTCCAGGAATGCTCGACCCCATCTTTTTCAGGTTCTGGGACAGATCCACAGGGTTAAGCACCAGAGACGAGTAAAAATAGCTGAAGAATACGATCAGAACAAGCTGAAACGTCACGTAGGCCCAAGGCGTTGGTCCTGAGGGGGACAGATATCCAGCCAGCCGAACCACCGTCTCATTTTGAGCAAAATTGGTGGCGATCGCCCCCGGCAAGATCAGCACGGAAGAGGCAAAGATGATGGGCATCACGCCACCTTGATTCAGGCGCAATGGCAGATAGCTGGTCTGCTCACGATACATCCGGCGTCCCACTTGGCGACGGGCATACACAATGGGAATCCGACGGCTACCCTCCTGCACCACCACAATGCCCACAATCATCAGCAAAAAGACGGCCACCAGCAAAATAACGCCGCCTAAGCTGCCGCCCCCTTGGGCAAAATCAATGGTTTTGCTTAAGGAGTCAGGCAGCACGGAGACAATGCTTAAAAAGATCAGCAGTGAAGCACCGTTACCAATGCCACGCTCTGTAATCAGTTCGCTCACCCACATGACAAACATCGAGCCAGCCGTCAGTGCCAAAATCATTTGGGCAATAAAGACTGGGCCAGGATTGAAGGCCACATTGGGTGCAGAATTCACAAAGAGGGCAAACCCTGTACTCTGTAAAATGGCCCAGCCAAGGGCAACATAGCGAGTGATCTGAGAAATTTTACGGCGACCTGCTTCCCCTTCGTCCTTTTGGAGACGCTCCAGGGAAGGGAGAGCAGCCGTGAGAAGCTGCATAATAATCGAAGCGTTGATAAAGGGCAAAATGCCCAGCGCAAAAATGCCCAGGGCAGAAAACCCATTCCCAGAGAAATAGTCGAGGAAACTAAAAAACTGGTTGTTTTGGACAATCTGAGAAAAAGCTGCACGGTTGATGCCGGGGATTGGCAAATAAATTCCTAGCCGCACCAGCACCAGTAGCCCAATCGTGACCAGCACCCGACTGCGTAACCCAGCGGCCTGAGCCATCTGGGTAAAGGTTTCCTGGGCGGATGGTGTTTTATCTCGACTAACGACCATGATTGGGCTTCCCTCTTCGTTGATAACAACAGCGTTTGCCAGAACTCTCAACTACCAGCATTTTTTGAATACCAGCGCTTGAATATCAGCATTCCACGAGCTGCGCCGACTAATCCGCAATTTCAAAACTGCCGCCTGCTGCTTCAATTTTGGCGATCGCAGACTTCGTAGCTGCTGCGGCCCGCACCTGAAGTGCAACTTTAAGCTCCCCATCTCCCAAGATTTTGAGAGGGCCTTTCTGGGCGGTCAGGATTCCGGCTTCAAGGAGAGAATCAAGCGTTACCACAGACTTTGGGGCTAAATCGGCAAGATCTTCCACGTTTAAGATGGTGTACTGCTTGTGATTAACCAGCGTAAAGTGCTTCAGCTTTGGCACTCGACGGTAAAGGGGATTTTGCCCCCCTTCAAAACCAGGGCGCGTGGGCCGACCCGAACGGGACTTTTGCCCCCGCATCCCAAACCCGCAGCTTGCGCCTTGGCCCGCTGCAATTCCGCGACCTACGCGACGAGGGCGGTGTTGGGAGCCTTCTTTGGGCTGAATATCGTCTAATCTCATGATAGTTGTTTCCCAAGTTAGGAATGGAGGACAAATAGAAAGGCACCTAGCCGTAAACCTGCTCTAGGGAAAGGCCGCGCTCTTCAGCTACTTCTGCAAAGGTGCGGAGAAGATCCAGGGCATTAACCGCAGCCCTTGCATTGTTGAGCGGGTTATCAGAGCCGAGCTGCTTCGCTAAAACATTTTTCACGCCTGCCAGCTCTAGCACCGTCCGCACGGCACCCCCAGCAATCACGCCCGTCCCTGGTGCAGCGGGTCTGAGCATCACCTTTGCCGCGCCTCCGCGCCCTTCGATGGGGTGTGGAATAGAGCTGGACTTAGTGATGGGCACATCCACAAGCTGCTTTTTACCATCGGCGACGCCCTTTTTGACCGCGCCGATGACGTCACTGGCCTTGCCCACGCCCACGCCCACTTGACCGCGCTCATTTCCGACAATTACGATCGCCCGAAAGCTGAGCTTTTTACCACCCTTGACGACCTTAGACACCCGACGAATTTGGACAACTCGCTCCTGCCAGTTGCTTTCTTTCTCACGCTCTCGGTTATTTTTACGACGATTTGCCATGGTTATTCTCAGATTAAAACTCTAGTCCTGCTTCGCGTGCTGCATCAGCCAGAGCCTGAACTCGGCCATGATACAGATTGCCGCCGCGATCAAACACAACGCTGCTGATTCCTTTGCCGAGGGCGCGCTGGGCAATGAGCTTACCAACTTCGCCAGAGGCCTCACGGGTGGCTCCGGAGGCAAGTTTTTCCTTGACTTCTGCATCCACCGTGGAAGCTGCAGCCAGAGTTGCCTGAGCCACGTCGTCAATGAGCTGAGCATAAATATGCTGATTGGAGCGAAAAACCGCCAGACGGGGGCGTTCTGCAGTACCGCTTACTTTGCGGCGTACCCGTCGATGTCGGGACTGTGTCCCCTGTTTTCTTGTTGTTGCCATTATTTCTTACCTGCCTTACCCACCTTGCGGCGAACAAATTCGCCAGAATATCGAATCCCCTTGCCCTTGTAAGGTTCGGGAGGACGCACAGCGCGAATGCTGGCCGCAATATTCCCGACAATTTCCTTATCAATGCCGCTGACAATCACATTGGTGTTGTTTTCCACTGCGATTTGAATACCTTGGGGCGGCTCAATAGTGACGGGATGGCTAAAGCCCATGCTCAGAACAAGCTTTGTACCCTGCATTTGGGCACGATAACCAACCCCTTGAATTTCAAGGCGAGTTTGGAACCCTTGGGACACGCCTTCAACCATGTTGGCAACTAGGGTGCGGGACAGACCATGACGCTGGCGGGCGACACGGGACTCATCCCGGCGCTTAACCAACAGCGTCCCGCTTTCTTCTTGTTCAATCGTAACTTCAGGGACTAAAGACCTAGACAGTTCCCCTTTGGGGCCTTTAACGCTTACAGTTTGGCCTGCAATCGTAATGGATACCTTATCTGGAAGGGGGATGGGGCGTTTACCGATTCGAGACATCTCAATACTCCGTGTCAACTCATGAAGGGGGGGCTTACCAAACGTAGCAAAGGACTTCGCCACCTACACCTGTGCGGCGCGCTTCGCGATCCGTCATGATGCCGCTGGAAGTTGAGATGATGGCAATCCCGATGCCGCCAAGGACGCGGGGCAAGTCCTGGCGATTGGAGTAAACACGCAGACCCGGCTTACTCACGCGCTTGAGGGTATTGATGATGGGCTGGCGATTTCTGCCGCGATACTTCAGGGTGATGACCAGGCTTCGCTTAACCCCATCTGGTTCAGCCTCTTCAAAGTCTGTGATGTAGCCTTCCGACTTCAGAACCGTCGCAACGCTCCGAGTCATTTTCGTCGAAGGGACTTCTGTTCGTTGATGCCGAGCCATGTTCGCGTTGCGAATGCGCGTCAGCATATCTCCAATTGTGTCATTTGCCGCCATAGTTACTCCTTAATGAATCGCCTCCGAGGAAATACGCCCTAACTTTCACGGAATGGCATTCCTAAAGCCTTCAGCAAAGCGCGCCCTTCTTCGTCCGTGTTTGCTGAGGTGATGATGGAAATATCCATCCCTCGGATCTGGTCAATGCTGTCATAGCTCACTTCAGGAAAGATGAGCTGTTCTCTGATGCCTAGGGTATAGTTCCCGCGACCATCAAAGCTTTTGGGGCTAACCCCACGAAAATCTCGAATGCGGGGCAGGGATAGGTTAATGAGCCGATCTAAAAAGGAATGCATTCGATCGCGCCGCAGCGTAACCATGATGCCCACGGGCATTCCTTGACGAATTTTGAATCCGGCGATCGCCTTCTTGGCGCGCGTCACAACGGGACGCTGACCCGTAATGATGGCAATCTCATTGAGAGAATTCTCAAGCGCCTTAGCATTTTGAGCTGCTTCCCCCAAACCTCGGTTTACCGTGATTTTTAAAACCTTTGGGACTTGATGAACGTTCTGGTAGTTAAACTGCTCCTGCAGCTTAGGAACAACGGTTTCGGCATAGAGCTGCTTGATGCGCATGGTCATGGGGGTTCTCCTTCAGTCCCTGGTCTTGGTCAGGGGTAATCTATAGGGGCAGTCACTTGGCTCAATGAGAGATTGACAAACAACTTTCACGATGAGCCAAAACTTGGTCGCCGGACAGTTAATCGATCATTTGTTAATCGATAATTTCGCCCGTCTTCTTCAGTTGCCGAACCTTACGACCCTTGTCGTCGTAGGTATAGCCAACCCGGCTCGCCACGTTTTGTTTCGTGGAATAGAGCATGACGTTGGAGCTGTGGATCGGAAATTCGTAGGTTTGTACCTGACCAGACTCACCCTCTTGCTGGGGTTTGATGTGCTTGGTCTTGATGTTGACGCCCTTCACCACAACCTGACTTTTCTGGGGAAGAACCCTGAGGACTTCGCCTACTTTTGCTTTATCTTTGCCGGAAATAACCTGAACGGTATCGCCTGTTTTGACGTGCAGTCGATACCGCACGGGAGTTTTAGTCTTCGTCATTTAGAGTACCTCTGGTGCCAAGGAGACGATTTTGGTGTAGCTCTTATCCCGCAACTCCCGCGCCACAGGGCCAAACACACGGGTGCCTCTAGGATTGCCGTCTGCGTTAATTAAAACGGCGGCATTGTCGTCAAAGCGAATGGTCATACCGCTGTCTCGGCGAATGGCCTTGCGTGTCCGCACAATTACGGCTCGCACCACGTCAGACTTTTTGACCGGCATGTTGGGCGTTGCGTCTTTGACGGTGGCAATAATGACGTCACCCACACCGCCATAGCGACGATTTCCGCCACCCAGAACACGGATGCAGAGAAGCTTTTTAGCGCCGCTATTGTCGGCAACATTGAGATAGGTTTCTTGTTGAATCATGACCGTAATACCTAGGCTTTCGTAGCGCTTGAGAGAATTTCGGCAACGATCCAGCGCTTGGTGCGGCTCAGGGGTCGAGTCTCCCGAATGCGGACGCGATCGCCCTCATTACAAGAATTCTCTTCATCATGAGCTTTATACCGCCGCGTTTTCACGACAATTTTGCCGTACTTGGGATGGGGGGCTCTGTTTTCGACGGCAACAACGACGGTTTTATCCATCTTGTCGCTGACAACTACGCCCACTCTTTCTTTGACCGCCATTGGCGAAGGACTCCTCTACTGGGATCGGTTAAATAACTAGATAAACTAGAGCGAGATAAACTAGGCATTTGCCTGAGTCTGACGCTCTTGCTTCAGAGTCAGAAGCTGGGCCAGCTTGTGCCGAGCATGCTTGAACTGGTGAGGCTGGACAGTTTGTCGAGTGGCCTTTTGAAAACGCAGATCAAAAAGCTGACGCTTAAGATCTTGAATTTGAGTTTCGACTTCCTCGGAACTCAACGCCCTCAGATCACTCATCTTTGAGAGTGCCATTTGCTACTTCCTCGACTTCACGGGTAATAAACTTTGTTTTGATGGGTAGCTTGAAAGCCGCAAGGCGCATCGCCTCCCGCGCAATTTCTTCAGAAACGCCCCCAATCTCATACAGGATGCGACCGGGCTTCACCACGGCCACCCAGTACTCAGGGGCACCTTTCCCAGAACCCATCCGGGTTTCGGCAGGTCGCATGGTGATGGGTTTATCGGGGAAGATACGAATCCAGATATTGCCGCCCCGCTTGATGTAGCGGGTCATGGCACGACGACCCGATTCAATTTGGCGAGAGGTAATCCAGGATGGCTCTTGAGCCTGAAGGCCAAACTCCCCAAAGTTGAGTTTGTTGCCGCGACTGGCCTTGCCTTTCATGCGGCCCCGCTGCTGCTTCCGAAATTTAGTTCTTTTTGGACTTAACATGATCCGCAACTGTGGATGTGGACTGAAATTAAAGGATGAGGGTTAAACGACGCAGCAATGGAGCCAAGGACTGGCCGTTCAGCCTGCAGCATCACTATTCGGAGCGATCTTCAAACTGCTGGCGACGCTTCTGCTGCTGACGACGCTTGGGCTGAGCCTCACGGCTGGGCTCAGGTTCGGCGGTGGAGCCAGGAATAACTTCCCCTTTGAAAACCCAAACCTTCACGCCCAAAATGCCGTAAACGGTACTGGCGGTGTAGTAGGCATAGTCAATATCAGCTCGCAGGGTATGGAGCGGCATGCTCCCTTCTAGCGCCGACTCGCTGCGGGCAATTTCAGCCCCGTTGAGGCGTCCAGCAACCTGAATTTTGATGCCTTCAATTCCGGCCCGTTGCGCCCGCTGAATCGTCTGACGAACCACGCGGCGGAAAGAAACCCGACGCTCTAGCTGCTGGGCAATATACTCGGCAATCAGGTTGGCTTCAGCGTCCACGCGGGTCACTTCCACAACGTTGATCCGAATGGGGCGATCGCCACCGAGGCTCTTTTGCAGCCCTACGCGCAGCTGGTCAATGCCGCTGCCGCCTCGACCCACAACGACGCCTGGTCGTGCGGTTCTTAGCTCTAGATCAATTTGGTCTGCCTTACGCTCAATGCGGATACCGGCAATGCCAGCGCTATTGAGATTTTTCTGAACATACTGCCGAATTTTAAAGTCTTCTTGTAGCAGCTCAGGATAGCGTGCACCATCCGCATACCAGCGAGAGCGGTGCTCTTGGGTAATACCCAGGCGAAACCCAGTTGGGTGAATTTTCTGTCCCACAAGTGCGTCCTCTACAGATAGCGGGCTGTTGTTAGCCCAAGGGTTTGTAAGCTTAATGTTTGTAAACGATTGGAGGCTTGTGAACCAAGCGTCGTCGCAGTATCTGCCATAGCCTTATTCTTCTTCAGCCTCGGTAGGGCTAACGCCAATAGTGATGTGGCAGGTGGGCTTGCGGATTTGAAACGCACGCCCCTGAGAGCGAGCGCGGAAGCGACGCAGGCTTGGCCCTTGGTCGGCATAGGCCAGACTCACGATGAGACCGCTCTTATCCATGCCCAAGTTATGCTCAGCATTGGCAACCGCCGAGCGCAACACCTTTAGGATGGGGTCGCAGGAGCGATAGGGCATAAATTCCAGCAAAATCAGCGCGTCCCGGTAGCTACGGCCTCGAATTTGATCGAGAACACGACGCACCTTGCGCGGTGACATGCGGACGTATTTAGCAGTGGCGAAAGCGCCATCCAGTTCCTGTAAGTTCTTTGTCTTCATAGTCCCTACATCCGCGCCTTTTTATCGCTTTTGGAGTGACTTCTAAACGTGCGCGTCGGCGCAAATTCGCCCAGCTTGTGTCCAACCATTTGCTCGGACACAAAGACTGGTACATGCTGACGGCCGTTATGAACGGCGATCGTATGACCAATCATCTGAGGGATGATCGTAGAAGCGCGAGACCAAGTCTTGATGACTTGCTTGTCACCCCTAGAATTGAGAGTCTCAACTTTTTTCAGGAGGTGATCCGCAACAAACGGACCTTTCTTTAGCGAGCGACCCATAATCTGTAAATGAAACAACTGATGGTCAAATGATGCTCAAAGCAATGCAGAGAATAAAGCTGGCTGCTGTTACTGGCAGATTAAGATACGCCAGCCAAGCAGATCTAGGAAGAACGTCCGCCCCGTCCGCGTTTTGAAGACTTCCGGCGACGACGCACAATTAAGGCATTGCTTTGTTTCTTCTTCTTCCGGGTCTTGTAGCCGAGGGTCGGCTTACCCCAAGGCGTTACAGGGCCGCTGCGTCCGATTGGTGCGCGCCCTTCACCTCCACCATGCGGATGATCCACAGGGTTCATGACCGATCCTCTAACCTTAGGACGGCGCGCTTTCCAGCGGTTACGGCCCGCTTTGCCAATATTGACATTGTTGGCCTCAACGTTGCCGACTTGGCCCAGGGTTGCGTAGCATTCCTTACGGAACAAACGAACTTCACCAGAGGGGAGCTTCAGCGTCACCATGTCGCCTTCTTTGGCAACCACTTGAGCCATTGCTCCCGCTGCGCGGACAATTTGCCCCCCGCGCCCCGGCGTTAGTTCAACATTGTGAACGTCTGTCCCCAAGGGAATCTTTTCCAGCGGGAGTGCATTTCCCACTTCGAAGGGTGCATCTGGTCCAGCAATAATGACGGTGCCAACGGGCAAGTTGCGCGGATGAAGGATATAGCGCTTGTCCCCATCCTGATAATGCACCAGGGAAATCCGAGCGTTGCGGTTTGGGTCGTACTCAACGGTGACAATTTTGCCAGGGATGCCGCGCTTGTCGCGATAAAAATCAATCAGGCGATAGAGGCGCTTATGTCCACCGCCACGACGACGGCTGGTAATGACGCCGCGATTGTTGCGCCCTTTATGACGGTGTTTTGAAAACACTAAGGACTTTTCAGGCGTATCCGTCGTGATCTCAGCGAAGTCCGATGAGGTTTTCTGGCGGGTGCCTGGGGTAAGGGGTCTATAGGAACGAATGCCCATGGCTAAGATGCTCTAGTCTGCTAATACTGCAATTTGTTGCGGTGTTGTCAATTCGGTATCGTCAGGTCGATGTCGTCCGGTCGGACTTAGCTGGCTCAGCTTTCCGTAGCGCTACACGTCAGGAAATAGCGTGATGGTGTCGCCAGGAGCTAGGGTGACAACAGCTCTTTTGTACCGAGACCGAAAACCAGCAAACTTGCCGACGCGATGCTTTTTGCGGGGTGGGTTTTGGGTGCTGATGCCTGTGACTTTCACGTCAAACAAAGACTCAATCGCGGCCTTAATTTGAGGCTTGTCGGCGCGAGGATCAACTTCAAAGGTGTACTGATTATTCTCTAGCAGCAGTGTGGCCTTTTCGGTCACAAGGGGGCGACGGATGATATCCGGCAGAGAAATCGCGTTAGAGTTAAGCTTGCTCACCGAAAACCTCCTGAATTTTTGCGATCGCAGACTCGGTTGCCACAATTTTGTCTGCCGTCAGAATATCGAACAGGTTCAGGTTAGAAGCCAAAATTAGCTTAACCTTGGCAATGTTGCGGGCGGAACGATAGACCGTTTCATGCTTTTCGCCCACAATCAGCAAGACCTTGGCAGACGCATCAATGCCCCAGCGACTGAGAGCGGCCAACAGTTCCTTGGTCTTGGGCTGAGGCAGCTTATCGCCAAATTCTGCCACCACAATCATGTCATCCACACGACTCGTGAAAGCAGTTGTGAGCGCTAGACGGCGCTCTTTTCGATTCATCTTAATGGAATAGTCTCTAGGCTTCGGCCCAAAGGATACCCCGCCCCCTCTCCACAGGGGAGAGCGAATAGACCCTGCGCGGGCACGGCCTGTTCCCTTTTGACGCCAAGGCTTACGACCCCCACCGCGCACCTCTGCACGAGTCTTGGTCGAAGCCGTTCCTTGACGCTCATTCGCCTGCTGACGCACCAAAGCGCGATGCACAATGTGGGCGGCATTTTCTTCTTTTGCCGTCTTCAGGTCAAGGGAGGCTTGGCCTGCCTCTTGTCCCTGCCAGTCATGAATTACACAGTTAACCATTCTCGTTTCTCTGGAGACTTGTTCTACTTACGGAAATGCACAATCTCAGCGCACATTTTTTGACAAACAATCTAAAAGCGCAGCTGGCTAGCCCATCTACACCCAATTCTTAGCTGCGACCAACAATTGTTGCAGGACGAATGTTTAGAAAAGCTCCGGGCTTCCCAGGAACAGCACCCTTAATCAGCAAAAGATTGCGCTCGGTGTCGATCTTGACCACGGTCAGCTTTCGTAGCGTTACGGTCTTGCCTCCAAGGCGACCCGCCATCCGCTTTCCAGGGAAAACGCGACCCGGTGTTGTACCTGCCCCTGTAGAACCAGGCAGACGATGATTTTTGGAACCATGAGCCATTGGCCCGCGCTTAAAGTTGTGCCGCTTTTGGTAGCCAGCAAACCCTCGACCAATACTGGTTCCGGTTACGTCAACCACCTGTCCGGCCTCAAACTGATCGACCGAAAGAACCTGACCTAGCTCATAGCTGGTCACGTCGTCTAAGCGATATTCGCGCAGGTGGCGTAAAGGCTCAGCATCAGACTTTTTAAGATGTCCTAGCTCCGGACGGCTCAGCGCTTTTTCCGTTGTTTCGCCGTAGGCAACCTGAATGGCGCTATAGCCATCCGTCTTTTTGGTTTTGATTTGCGTAATGGGGCAAGGGCCTGCCTGCACCACCGTAACAGGGACAGAACGTCCTGCCTCATCAAAGATCTGGGTCATCCCCAGCTTTGTTCCTAAAATTCCAACTGACACTGTAACTAGTCTCCCTTCACGAAGGTATCGGGGAGCCGATGAGCTTTTTGTCCACAAGCTCTATTTCGACTCGCCTTGGGATTTGCACAAATCAGACGAGAGCATTAATTTCTTGACACCAGATAAGCTCTGAGCACCAAGAAGGACAGAAATGATCGTCTGCTATTAGGCTGATCTACTGCACGAAGTATCTAGAAAAAAGCTTTCGCTAGGCTCTGAACTTAGACCTAATGTGTGCCGGGACTTGAGGGCTGATACCCACTCAGTATCCGATTTTGGCAGCAATTAAACATCATAAGATAAAAAAATACTTCTGTCTAGGGATTGCCTCTAATCTGCTAAAGGTCTAATTCGTCTGAGATCTCTACTTTGGTGCTGGCTTTAGTGCAAGACTATTACTGAAAGGCTATCTAACAGCTCACGCTAAGCGCTCACCGGAAGCTCGCTGCATAGGCAGTTCCTATGGACTGAGTCTCAATTGCTTTTTCATCTCGTTACTTGTCTCTATCAATTGCCGCCATCAATTGCCCTCATTACTTGCCAAGTAAACCATGACCGATATCACTACTGAACTACTGCTATTAGCTACCATTGGCTTTTTAGGCTGGGGATTTTACCGTGCCCGTCCTATGGGAAAACTGGGGATTTTAGCTTGGTCGCAATCGGCTGTTCTCATGAGTCCCTGGCTTGTTCTCTTTGGGCTGATGGGGTTGGGAATTGCCGTTAATTTGGTCAGCATTTTGTTTTTGCTGGTGGGCTCTGTGGTGCTCTACATTTATTTAGGAAAACGGCTGCGGGCTTTGGCAAGCCAAAATCCTGCACCCAAATCTAAATTTACGGCACCGCCCCTGGATGCCAATGGGCCAGCCAGTCCCCTCGGTTCAGAGACTTCTCAGGCGATCGCCTCCCCAGAATCCCCCCAAAGCACGACGCCAGAGTCCGCACCAGAAGTGCCGCCTATCCCCGCCGAGGAACTGAAGCGCATGCAGGGGCTATTTGGCATTGATACCTTTTTTGCAACCGAGACCATTCCCTACCAAGACGGGGTGATTTTTAAGGGAAACCTGCGGGGAGAACCAGAAGAGGTTTGGGCACAGCTCACCCAAAAGCTAGAGGATGTTCTGGGCGATCGCTATCGTCTCTTTCTCGTGCAGAACCCTGACGAGCGTCCGGTGGTCATCATTCTGCCCAGCAGTAACGGCCCTAAGCCCAGTACGGCTTCTCAACGAATTCTAGCGGTCGTGCTCATGGTTGCGACCTTGTTAAGCTGCTGCACCACCGCAGGACTGCTGTTACAGTTTGACCTCTTCAGTCACCTAGAGCGATGGGTGGAAACTCTCCCCATGGGGTTGGGGTTATTCAGCGTCTTATTGGTGCATGAAGTGGGACACCAGGTTATGGCAAAGCGGCACAACGTAAAGTTTAGCTGGCCGTTTTTTCTGCCTGCTTTACAAATTGGCTCCTTTGGTGCGCTGAATCGTTTTGAGTCACACTTTCCTAACCGTAAGGTGCTTTTTGATGTTGCCTTTGCGGGGCCTGCCGCTGGTGGACTATTTTCCCTGGCAATCCTGATTGTGGGGTTAGTTGTCTCTTCTGCTAACAGCCTGTTCAAGATTCCAGCCTTGTTTTTCCAAGGCTCCATTTTGGTCGGCACCCTCGCCCGCGTCGTGTTAGGGGATGCTCTCCATCAGGACTTAGTCAGCATCAGCCCATTGGTGGTTGTGGGCTGGGTGGGGCTCGTTATTTCGGCCATCAACTTGATGCCAGCCGGTCAGTTGGATGGAGGACGGATTGTGCAGGCTGTCTATGGTCGCAAGGTCGCGGGCCGCACCACGTTTGTTACGCTGATTTTCCTGGGCATTGCGTCCTTGGTGAACCCCCTAGCGCTTTACTGGGCCGCTATTATTTTAATTCTGCAGCGGGATCTAGAGCGCCCTAGCCTGAACGAGTTAACCGAGCCGAATGACGCCCGTGCAGCGCTGGCATTGGTGGCGCTCTTTTTGATGGTTGCAGTTTTAATTCCCCTCACGCCCAGTTTGGCGGGGCGGCTAGGGATTGGCCTGTAGATCCGGCCTGTAGATGGATTGATCGCCAGTGAAGCCTATAGAGATGCTGGTTTGTCGTGATGCTGGCTTGCGATCGCGCATTTAGTGCCCGTCCTTTAGCCATTACTCCAGGGGCTGTATCCTAGAAGCCTCTTCGCCGAGGGACGCTGACGCTTCCACGATGTCCTCATCCAGACGGCTCGAAAAATCAGCGAGGTCTGCTGATGGGTCTGGCATTGGTGCAGCGATCGTCACGGCGGGAAGAGCTGCACCCTTTAGTCCCTGGTGGATACGACTAGAGGTTTGGGGAGCTAGCACAAAAAGGGGATAGGCTTTCTCGGCCCCTTCACTAAAAATGTGCTGATAGTGCAGCGGCATTTCCCAGCTATAGCCGCGACTCAGCAAAACCTGGGTTTCTCGCCAACGACTCAGCAAGTCCGAGAGTTCTTCGCCAAAGCGATGAATGAAAACAAACACTTCAATATCGGTCTTAATTTGCCATTCTGGATCGCACATCAGTAGCGCAAGGTCACAGGGAATGGTAATGAGTTCGTAGGGAATGTCGTGGCCGACTTTTGGCGGCTGAAAGAGTCGCTGTTTGACCTTGATGATGGGTAACGGGATGGTAATGATGCTCTCGTCTGCACGCCGAATACTGGGAATTTTTTCAAAATAGGGGCGATGGTGCTTCAGGAGTTCAGCAGCTCGCCGCTGATCACTGAAAGACGCCAGCAGTTCTTCGTAGTGGGATTGAGGTGAAGACATACAGCCTGAAAGTTTAAGAGTCTGGAGGTTCGGAGTAGGGAGAATTAGAAACCTAAAGTATTTCTTCGGACGCGCTAACCCAACTAAATAAGACACTCATCCGCTAATCCAGTTGTACCCACATTGGAGCGAGATATTTCTGGATTCACGCTTCTGGAGGCTGCACCAAGACTGTCGCAAGGCTTTTTCAGGTGAGGACAGAGGCAGACTATTTCAGGCAAAACTTCAGGCAAAACTATCTTCAGACAAAACCAACCTGCAGCAACCCAATCCCATGAGACGATGGTGGGACAACAGAAGTCACAAGATTCTTCTCCCCCGATCATCTCCCTAAGCCCTTCCACCTAAACCCTTTCAATACTCTGACCCATGCGATCGCCCCAAGACGTTAGCACCGCCGTTGCCAAACTCTACGATACCTATCCCTTCCCGCCCGATCCGCTCTCAGACAATCCGCCTCCTGGCTATAACTGGCGCTGGAACTGGAATACGGCCTACAGCTTCTGCACAGGCCAAAAGCCATCGCGTCAGGCCGTGCGGATTCTGGACGCAGGCTGCGGGTCTGGGGTAAGTACAGAGTATTTGGCTTACCTCAACCCCCAGGCAGAGGTCATCGGCATTGACCTGAGCGCTGGCACCCTAGCCGTGGCGAAAGAACGCTGCGATCGCACCCAAGGGGCAAACCGCGTCCAGTTTCAACAACTCAGTTTATTTGATGCCGACCAGCTAGAGGGGGAATTTGACCTCATCAACTGCGTCGGTGTCCTGCACCATACCGCTGACCCGATTCAGGGCATTCAGGCCCTTGCCAAAAAACTCGCCCCTGGCGGAATCTTCCATATTTTTGTCTACGGGGAACTGGGTCGCTGGGAAATCCAGCTCATGCAGCAGGCGATCAGCCTACTCCAAGGGGATAAGCGCGGTGACTATACCGACGGGGTTCAGGTCGGTCGGCAAATCTTTGCAGCGCTCCCAGACCACAACCGACTCAAAAAGCGTGAGCAGGAACGATGGTCTCTCGAAAACCATCGGGATGAGTGCTTTGCCGATATGTACGTCCACCCCCAGGAAATTGACTACAGCATCCCCACCCTCAAGACACTCATTGAGGCTTCTGGACTATCGTTTCTAGGCTTCTCTAACCCTAGTGTCTGGCAGCTCGACCGCCTTGTTGGCTCCAACCCAGATCTCCTGCACCGCGCCGCTCACCTCGACGAATGGGAGCGCTATCGCCTCATTGAACTCCTGGACCCGGAATCCATCGCCCACTACGAATTTTTTCTAGGCCGACCGCCGCTGCCGCGTGCCGACTGGTCTCAAGATGATGCCCTACTGGCCGCAATTCCATCCCTCAACCCCTGCATCAATGGGTGGCCCAGCAACTGTCTATTTAACGCGGACTATCAAATCGTGAATCTGAGCGCAGCCGACGTGGCCTTTTTGGAGGCGGTGGATTCTCCAGAAACCCGCAGCATCGGCCAGCTTTTAAATCAGGTTGAATTTTCCCTAGAGCAGGTGCGATCGCTCCTTGTCCAGCAGATCCTCCTACTCTCTCCGGGCGCTTGACCCCCATCAAACCCTCACGAAACCTAAAATTTCAATTAATTTTCCCGTTAAGTATTGTTACCCCTGCGTGATATTATTGGCAGTGGCTCACGGTTCAGCAACTCAAGCGCCCCTGCCCTGTGGATTCACAAGACCCCTCGATTCAGCCGCCCTCTCCCCACCCGGAGAGTTCGATTATCGACTCTCATGAACCAGAGCAAAGTTCAGATCGCTCCATGGGCGAGTTCTATCAGCTCCGCCAGGAACTGTTGGCAACGACCCTCATTTTAATGGCGATCGCCTTTGGGCCAGTGTGGTGGTATTACTCCCTTAAAATTGCCCTCAACTATTTAGTTGGGGCGTTCACAGGTGTGATTTACTTGAAATTGTTGGCGCGAAACGTAGAGCGGCTTGGGACTGGAAAAACCAGCGTAGGCAAGAGTCAACTAGCGGTTTTTGTGGGCGTCATGATTTTTGCTACCCAATGGAAGCAGCTAGAGGTTTTGCCTGTGTTTTTAGGATTTCTAACCTATAAAGCAGCCATTCTGGTTTACACGCTCAAGACTGTGATTGCCCCTCAGTCAGTTCCTAAAGGCTAACAAGCCTGAAGTGAATACTATGTCTGAGCTGAATTATTTGTACGCAGTTCCAATGAGGTTGTGCAGCTTATGCACTTTGGCAGCCTTCTGCTCAATTCTTTTGAACTCCAACACCTGCTTCCAAGCGCCAAGCTAGAGGTCGGGCATCATCTATATTGGCAACTCGGCGGCCTTCACCTGCACGGCCAGGTTTTTATAACTTCCTGGATCGTGATTGGGCTGCTGCTGATTGCGTCCTTTGCTGCCACCCGGAATGTTCAGAGAATTCCCAGCGGTATTCAGAATCTCATGGAGTACGCGCTGGAATTTGTACGGGATTTGACCAAAAATCAAATCGGCGAAAAAGAGTATCGCCCTTGGGTTCCCTTTGTGGGAACGCTTTTTTTGTTTATCTTTGTCGCGAACTGGTCGGGTGCACTCGTGCCCTGGAAACTACTCAGGTTGCCAGAGGGTGAGCTTGCTGCACCCACCAACGACATCAACACAACGGTTGCGCTAGCGCTGCTGGTTTCCTTGGCCTACTTCTATGCAGGCTTCAAGAAAAAGGGGCTTGGCTACTTTGCGAAGTATGTTCAGCCCACTCCCGTTTTGCTGCCGATCGCGATCTTAGAAGACTTTACCAAGCCGCTTTCGCTGAGTTTCCGGCTTTTCGGAAACATTTTGGCGGATGAACTCGTGGTCGGAGTTTTGGTCTTGCTGGTGCCGCTCTTTGTGCCCCTGCCTGTCATGCTGCTGGGTCTATTTACAAGCGCAATTCAAGCGCTGGTTTTTGCAACCCTTGCTGCAGCGTACATTCATGAAGCCCTGGAAGGTCATGGCGAGGAAGGCGAGGCTCATTAACGCATTGATCCATACCTGAATTCATTTCTTATCTTTAATGCTAATGAATGAGTTCATTGATGGGTTCTTGTGGGCTAGTGCGTCTTGCCGTTTAAGGGCCCCTTGGCCGTTGTTTTAACTACTCATCCCGTATTGAATTCGCAAAAAGGAAAAGCATCATGGATCCATTAGTCGCCGCTGCTTCAGTTATTGCTGCCGCCCTTGCCATTGGCCTCGCTGCAATTGGCCCTGGTATTGGTCAAGGTAACGCATCCGGCAGCGCTGTTGAAGGGATTGCCCGTCAACCCGAAGCTGAAGGCAAGATTCGTGGAACGCTGTTGTTGACTCTGGCGTTCATGGAATCTCTGACCATCTACGGTCTGGTTATTGCGCTGGTGCTGCTGTTCGCAAACCCTTTTGCGTAAACTCTAGGGCTGAGACAAGCGGCTGATGTTTGAAACAGTCTCTTGTCTCACTCACCTAAACTGCACCCAGAGGAAGAGAAAAATGTTTGATTTCGATGCAACATTGCCGCTGGTGGCCATTCAGTTTTTGCTGCTGGTCGTGGTTTTGAATGCGGTCTTCTTTAAGCCCCTGTCTAAGGTCTTGAGCGATCGCCAAGACTATGTGAGCAGCAACAACACAGAAGCCCGTGAACGGCAAGATAAGGCAAAGCGTCTGGCCCAGGACTACAGCGAAAAGCTTTCGTCTTCGCGTCGTCAGTCTCAAACCATCATTACAGATGCCCAGACCGCTGCTCAAAAGCAGTCCTCTGCTCAAGTTGCTGAAGCCCAACGCAAGCTCCAGGAGCAGGCCACAAGCATTCAGCTAGAGCTAGAGCAGCAAAAACAGGCTGCTTTTAGCGCCCTAGAAAAAGAGGTCGACACCCTCAGCCAACAGCTTCTCAAAAAGCTTCTCGGCCCTGAGCTGGCGCGTTGACCCGTTCATAATCACCCACACCGCAGTTACCGGAAATGATCATGGGGATGATGTTTTATTGGCTAGCCGTAGAGTCTAGCGTTGCTGAGCTTTCAGAGTCGGCTGAAGCCCACGGATTCGGGATCAACACCGATATTTTTGAAGCGAACCTCATTAACCTCGCGATCGTGATTAGCGTGGTTGTCTACTTTGGAAAGGGCTTTCTCGGAAAAATTCTTTCTGAAAGACGCGCCGCCATTGAAGCTGACATAAAAGAGTCCGAAGCACGCAAGCAGGCCGCAATTGAGGCGCAGAAGGCGGAGGAGCAAAAATTGGCTCAGGCCGAAGCTGAGGCCGAACGGATCTTAGCCCAAGCGCAGGCCAGCGCTAGTTCCGTGACGGAGCAGATTCTGGCCCAGGCCGTTGCCGAAATTCAGCGACTGGAAGAGAGTGCTTCTCAAGATACTAGCTCTAGTCAAGAACGGGCGATCGCCGAGCTGCGTCAGCGCGTTGTAGAACTCTCGCTCAAGAAAGTTGAGCAAGAACTGCAGAGCCAGTTGGCCAATAACGAAGACGCTCAGCGTCAATTAATTGATCGTAGTATTGCCCTATTGGGAGGCCCCTCATGAAGCAGAATGCTGCGAGTGCTGGCGTGATTGAACCCTACGCTGAGGCACTGATGTCTCTCGCGGAGTCTCAAAGCCTGACGGATCAGTTTGGGGAGAATGCAAACGCCATCCTACAAACCCTAACTGCCTCTCCAGACCTGAGCGCCTTTTTTGAGAATCCTTTTACAAAAGGTGAGTCTAAAAAAGCCGTTGTGCGTCAGCTTTTTGAATCCGAGGTGCATCCTTACTTCTTGAATTTTCTGCTGCTCCTGGTAGACCGCCGTCGAATATTTCTGCTCTCAGGGATCTGTCAGCAGTATCGTGTCCTACTGCGGAAGCTCAGAAACACGGTCTTGGCTGAAGTGACTTCCACCATTGAATTAAGCGAAGCTCAGCGGGCTGGCGTAATTCAAAAGGTGAAAGAGCTATCGCAAGCTGCCGAAGTTGAGCTAGACACCAAGATTGAGCCAGAACTGATTGGTGGGGTCATCATCAAAGTTGGTTCTCAGGTGCTGGACGCCAGTATTCGGGGTCAGCTTCGGCGGATTGGAGTGTCCCTGCTAAACCCCGCCTAAAAGTACCGATTTCAGGCATATTTTCAGGAATATTTATTATCGGTTCAAAGACCTCTGGGGCAATCCTCTCAGGGGCATTCTCAAAAAATTGAGTCTTGATTTGTCCTAATACAGAGTTCGGATTTAGAGCAAGCCCATGGTAAGTATCAGACCTGACGAAATTAGCACCATTATCCGCCAGCAGATTGAGCAGTACAGCCAAGAAGTCAAAGTCGACAACGTTGGTACGATTCTCTCGGTGGGTGACGGCATTGCCCGCATTTATGGCCTAGAAAGAGCCATGTCGGGGGAACTTCTTGAATTTGAAGACGGCACCGTTGGAATTGCCCTCAACCTAGAAGAAGATAACGTGGGCGCAGTGCTTATGGGTGACGGTCGCGAGCTCCAAGAAGGCAGTGCGGTTAAAACAACCGGCAAAATTGCTCAAATTCCCGTGGGTGACGCTCTCATCGGTCGCGTGGTAGACGCCCTTGCCCGACCTTTGGACGGCAAAGGTGAAATTCAGTCCACCGAGTTTCGGCTGATTGAGTCGGCAGCTCCCGGCATTATTGAGCGAAAGTCTGTGTATGAACCGATGCAGACCGGAATCACGGCTATCGACGCCATGGTGCCTATTGGTCGGGGTCAGCGGGAGCTGATTATCGGCGATCGCCAGACCGGTAAAACCTCCGTGGCGATCGACACGATCCTCAACCAAAAAGGCCAGGACGTGAAGTGCGTCTACGTGGCGATTGGCCAAAAGGCTTCCACCGTAGCCAATATTGTGAACGTGCTTCGTGAACGTGGTGCTCTAGAGTACACCACCGTTGTAGCAGCAAACGCCAACGACCCTGCAACCCTGCAGTACCTTGCCCCCTATACGGGCGCAACGATCGCCGAGTACTTTATGTACACTGGCAAGCACACCCTTGTGATTTACGACGATTTATCTAAGCAGGCTCAGGCCTATCGCCAAATGTCTCTGCTGCTCCGCCGTCCACCCGGTCGTGAAGCCTATCCTGGCGACGTCTTCTACCTACACTCTCGTTTGCTAGAGCGTGCGGCAAAACTCAGCCCTGAACTGGGAGAAGGCAGCATGACCGCACTGCCCATCGTTGAAACCCAGGCAGGTGACGTCTCCGCCTATATTCCCACCAACGTAATTTCGATTACGGACGGTCAAATCTTCCTGTCCTCAGACCTCTTTAACGCGGGTCTACGGCCTGCGATCAACGCGGGGATCTCCGTGTCACGGGTGGGTTCTGCCGCTCAGATTAAGGCCATGAAGCAGGTGGCAGGGAAGCTGAAGCTAGACTTGGCGCAGTTTGCTGAACTAGAAGCCTTTGCCCAATTTGCCTCTGACCTTGATAAAGCAACCCAAAACCAGCTTGCGCGGGGTCAGCGTCTGCGGGAACTTCTCAAGCAGGCTCAGTATTCTCCCATTCCGGTGGAAGAACAGGTGGCAGTGATCTATGCAGGAACCAACGGCTACCTTGATGAAATTGAAGTGGATCAGGTGGTGTCCTTTGTTGTGGGCCTCAGAACCTATCTGTCCAACAGCCAGCCCAAGTATGGCGAAGCCGTGCGTGCAGCCAAAGCCCTCACGCCTGAAGCAGAAGAGCTTCTGAAGTCTGCCATTGGCGAATTTAAGAAGACCTTTTTGGCAGCCGCCTAGGAGAATTTAAGGATGGCTAATCTAAAATTCATCCGCGATCGCATTCAGTCCGTGAAAAATACCAAAAAAATCACGGAAGCCATGCGACTCGTGGCGGCGGCCAAGGTGCGACGCGCCCAGGAGCAGGTCACGGCCACTCGTCCCTTTGCGGATCGGCTTGCCCAAGTGCTCTACGGACTTCAGGCTCGACTCAAGTTTGAGGAGGCAGATTTGCCGCTCCTCAAGAAACGGCAGGTCGGCAAGGTGGCGCTGCTGGTGGTAACGGGCGATCGCGGTCTCTGTGGTGGCTACAACAGCAATATCATCCGCCGTGCTGAAGAGCGAATCCGTGAGCTGAAGCAAGAAGGGCTAGACTACACCCTTGTCCTGGTGGGTCGTAAAGCGATTCAATATTTCCAGCGACGGGAGCAGCCGATTTCAGAAACCTACACTAACCTGGAGCAGGTGCCCACGGCAGCGGAAGCTTCTAAGGTGGCAGACGAGCTGCTGTCGCTGTTTGTCTCTGAAGCTGTTGATCGCGTCGAGCTGATCTACACCAAGTTTGTGTCCCTGGTGTCTTCACGCCCCGTGGTGCAAACCTTGCTTCCCCTTGATCCTCAAGGTCTAGAAGTGCCGGACGACGAAATTTTTCGCTTGACAACGCGGGGAGGCCAGTTCCAGGTCGAGCGCGAGAAAGTCGCATCCCAAGTCCAGGCATTGCCACAGGATATGCTGTTTGAGCAAAACCCATTGAGCATCCTGGATGCCCTGCTGCCGCTGTACCTAAACAACCAGCTTCTGCGTTCTTTGCAAGAGTCCGCAGCAAGTGAACTTGCCGCACGAATGACGGCCATGAACAACGCCAGCGATAATGCCAGCCAACTGATTACAGCCCTCACGCTGTCCTATAACAAGGCTCGTCAAGCGGCTATTACTCAAGAGCTGCTTGAAGTGGTGGGTGGTGCTGAAGCGCTCAAGTAGGTTTCCCCATCGGTTTCCTCCAGTCGATTCATTCAACCCCTAGAGGTTGTGAGCAAAGCTTTCTGAAGAAATTCAGAAAGCTTTGCTCATGTTTGGCTGAAACTCTGGCGGGAACTCTGGCTGAAACTCTTAACTCAATGGGTTCACGATTCAAGGGGCGAGATGATACAATTTCATCCTGAGCTTTTACTCGAAAGCTTGGGTTTTCCTTATTTTCACGCCCCTTTAGCTCAGTGGTAGAGCGCCTCACTCGTAATGAGGAAGTCAGCAGTTCAAGTCTGCTAAGGGGCTTTGTGTTCCGCTAGGGTTTCGTTTCTTTAGAGATAACCCAAAGCATCGGCTAGCGATCGCCAATGCTAAGTTTCTGTAAACTTATCGTGCGGTGGCTCGTGCGGCGGCAACATTGATTGCTAGCCTTTTCAAAATACAGACACAATAGGATTAATACCCAAGAATTAACACCCAAGAGCTAGCACCCAAGAGCTAGCCCCTAACGTAACCCCCAAGAGGATAATCGTGAGCAATACCAGTAATTTTAGACAAGCCATTCAGCAGGCCAAGCAAAGTGCGCTGGTCGGCCCCAACGTAATTCAAAATGCCCTGCCTTTTGTGGGGGGTGGACTCGTTCTAACGGCGGTCGGTGCTTTTGGCGGACTGAATGTTTTACGGACCAATCCAGGGCTGTTTATGCCCACCTTCATCGTGGCCTTCATTGCCGAAATTGCACTCTTTTTTATAGCGCGGGGTGTAGCAGCTCGCGGCAATAATCAAGTGGCGCTCCCGTTATTGGCGGCCTATAGCTTGCTTTCCGGCTACACCTTAGCCATGCTGCTCAATCTTGCGCTTCGCACCCAGGGCGTGGGATTAGCAGGGTTAGGCATTGCAGCGCTAAGCTGCGGCGTCACCTTTGTGGTGGCGCGTTCTGTGGGGTCTAACCTTTCGGAGCAGGATGGGTTTGCCTTAGCCAAAACCATTCAGCTAGGGGTCATTGCGCTATTTGTGGTTTTGCTGGCGCAGTTGGGACTCTCATTTTTCAACATTTATACGCCGAGCTGGCTTGAAGTTTCGATTTCTGGCATTGGGGTCTTGCTGTTTGTGGGCTGTGCGGTCGTCGATTTCTTTGTGCTGCCCCGCACCTACAAAGATGACCAGTACCTACCTGCGGCTCTTTCGATGTACTTGACCTACGTCAATCTGTTTGTGTTTATCTTGCGCCTCCTGATCGCGCTCAATAGACGCTAATTGAATCACGTCCCAGAGCGATCGCCTTGGAGAAAAGACCCTGCGATCGCTCTGGGATTGTGGCCTGGGATTGTGGACTGGAATTGTGGCCTATGAATTTCTGGCTGCCGCCAAAGCTAGCTCGTATCCCAACTCGTATCACAAACTGTTGAGGATCTCTAAGAAGCACAAGCCTTACGGTATGGTGATCACAGTGAACTCTTTTTGTCTTTGACGCCCATGATGGTGCAGCCCCATAAAAAAGCAAAGGCGCTCAAGGCGTCCAGTCGTCGCCCTGCAAAAGAACTCTGTAGTGAGTGCGGCCTCTGCGATACCTACTATGTGCATTACGTCAAAGAAGCCTGCGCCTTTATTAATCAGCAGGTTGCGCCCTTAGAAGTACAGACTCATGGGCGCAGCCGCAATTTAGAAGATCCTGACGATCTCTACTTTGGGGTGCATCAGTCCATGACAGCGGCCCGCAAGACGGAACCCATTGAAGGGGCGCAATGGACGGGCATCGTCAGCTCGATCGCCATTGAAATGCTAAATCGTGGCCTCGTAGAAGGGGTTGTGTGCGTCCAAAACACCGCTGAAGACCGCTTTCAGCCCATGCCCATCATTGCCCGTACCCCAGCCGAAATTTTGGCGGCGCGGGTCAATAAGCCAACCCTCTCCCCAAATCTTTCGGTGCTGGAGCAAATTGAGCAGTCTGGCCTCAAACGCTTACTGGTCATTGGCGTGGGCTGTCAAATCCAGGCGCTGCGCAGCGTTGAAAAACAGTTGGGACTCGAAAAGCTCTACGTGCTGGGCACCCCCTGCGTAGATAACGTCACCCGCGCCGGACTACAAAAATTCCTAGACACCACCAGCCGATCGCCAGAAACAGTGGTCTACTACGAATTTATGCAGGACTTTAAAGTGCACTTTAAGCATGAGGATGGCTCTACGGAGACAGTGCCCTTTTTTGGCCTGAAAACCAATCAGCTAAAGGATGTGTTTGCACCCTCCTGTATGAGCTGTTTTGACTATGTGAATTCCTTGGCCGATCTGGTGGTGGGCTACATGGGAGCACCCTTTGGCTGGCAGTGGATTGTGGTGCGCAACGAGACGGGACAAGCCATGCTGGATCTGGTGCAGAATCAGCTAGAGACGCAGCCTGTCTCCTCCCAGGGCGATCGCAAGAATGCGGTGCAGCAGAGCATTCCGGCCTATGACAAAGCCGTAACCCTGCCCATGTGGGCGGCTAAGTTGATGGGTGTGTTTATTGAAAAAATTGGCCCCAAAGGGCTGGAATATGCCCGCTTTTCGATTGACTCCCACTTTGCGCGCAACTATCTCTACGTCAAGCGCAACTATCCCGATAAACTAGAGGCTCATGTCCCAGAATATGCCAAGCGGATTGTGGGTCAGTATAAGCTTCCTGATTAGACTGCTTTCTGGCTAGACTGCTTCCTGATTAGACTGACCCACTCGACCTTTTCCCTTGCTCGGTCGCCTGCTGAGACTATGACTCAACCTGACTACAAAACTCAACTAGACGCACCCCCGTTCTATCCCGCGCTCCGTGGCTTGGGCTATCAGTTTCGGCTGATTGGCTGGCTGAGTTTTTGGCTAAAGCTGGTGCTGGCGATCGTAACTTTAGTGATTGTGCTATTTGCCACAGCCACTGCTAACAATCGAGCTGCCATTCCCGGACAGGTTTCGACACCAGCAGTCAGCATCGGCATTGGGATTCCCTTTTTGATTGGTGGGGTTGTCTGCCTTGCCATTAGCGTCTTCTGGAGCTGGAATTTTACGCGATTGGGCCGTCGTTTTGTGGTGCCTACGCCCAAAATGCAGCCGTCCAAGACCGAAACCAGTCGCACCCTGAAGCTTGCGCTGATTACTGACCTCATTGGGATGCTCCTAATGGTGATTGGTGGGGAGAGTATTGGAGGTGTTTTGTTTGGGAAGGCACTTTCCCAGGGCGTAGGATCTTTTATTAATATTGACCCTAGCCGCTTTATTCAGCCCAGCGATCTCTTGGTGATTTTGTCTTGTATTCACGGCATTACGGGGCTATTTATTGGCATTTCCTGTTCGCTATGGCTGCTCCAGCAGACCTTTATGCAGCGGCCTGGGCCGGACGGCAGCGATCGCTAAGGAGGCTAGATAAGAAGGCTAGACAAGGATGACAAGTCAAGGATGACAAGTTTAGACGCGCAACCGCCCCTCACGGAAGAAACTTTTTGGGCGATCCTCAATGGTGATATGACCGATGAACAGGTCAATCGTCTCCTTTGGCACTGTTTAGGCTATCGGGAGCGTGAAGATGGGTCGTGGGATGGAAGTGCCGTGGAGACAGACTGGATAGCGCAATATCCAGAGCCACCGGACTTCATTGGTAGCCGCCCTGCGACGGTCAAGCTGACGCGCTCTATTCCTGCGGAGCATAAGCAGTTGCTCAAAGAGCAGCTCGGCTTTAAGGGCTATACCGTGGATGAGCTGACGCCCAACCGCACTCGACGCGCAACTGCGGTGAGCTGGCTGCTGAGCTATGGACAACAGCTGGTGACTTAAATCTAGGCAGCAGGAGCGCTAAGTAGGAGCGCTAAATTTGAGGGCCTGTCCGCGAACGGCGGTGTTAAATTTCCCTCGATCAAAGACGACCTGCCCCCCTACAATTGTCACTATCGGCCAACCCGTCAATGACCATCCCTCAAAGGGACTCCATCCGCATTTGGTCTGTAATTCTTCTCGCAGCACGGGATGGTAGTTCTGAAGGTCAACCAGCACTAAATCTGCATCGTATCCCGGCGCGATCGCTCCTTTATTTTCAATCCCGTAACCCTTTGCCACTGCCGTAGACATCCAGTTGGCCACCTGGGCGATCGTACAGCGTCCCTGCATAGCCTGGGTCAGCATCAGCGGCAGAGAGGTTTCGACCCCTGGCATTCCTGACGGCACCTTGGCAGGCTCTAGGAAAACGGTTGGAGAAGACTCATTTTCCTTAGTTTGGTGGATTGTGTTCGCCCGACCCTTTTCTGCCAGGGTGTGTGGAGCGTGATCTGTGGCGATAAAATCAATCACGCCATCTTTTAGCGCTTGCCAAAGTACCTCATTGTCGTGGGTACTGCGAATGGGCGGGTTCATCTGAATCAGCGAACCTAGCTTTTCGTAAAAGCCTGTATTGAGCAACAAATGTTGAGGGGTGACTTCTGCCGTCACCCATGTTGGCTTATCGTGGCGCAGTAATTCAGCTTCTTCCGCAGTGGAAAGGTGCAGAATATGGAGTCGCCGCTGATATTTTTTAGAGAGCTTAAGCGCCAGCTGAGTGGCATTGACCGCCGCCTGATTATCTTGAATCACCGAATGAATAGCGGGGTCTGTGATGCCTGCAAATTCCTGACGACGCTGGGCAATTCGAGCTTGGTCTTCAGCGTGAACCGCAATGAGGCGCGTGCCCGTCGCAAAAAGCTGATCGAGAATGGCTTCTTGGTCTACCAACAAATCGCCATGCATCGAGCCCATGAAGATTTTGATGCCACAGGTGGGGTTTGCCTCACGCAGATCGGGCAGGTTTTCAGCAGTGGCTCCAATAAAAAAGCCGTAGTTGACCACTGACTTCTGAGCGGCACGCGCCAGCTTGTCGTTGAGCGCTTCCTGGGTGGTAGTCAGCGGATTGGTGTTGGGCATCTCCAGAAAAGAAGTAACCCCACCACGGGCACAGGCACGACTCGCGGTTGAAAGATCTTCTTTATGCTCTAGCCCTGGCTCGCGGAAGTGGACTTGCGGATCAATCACCCCAGGCAGCAGGGTAAGACCCTGAGCTTCAATCACCTCATCGACCACTGGATCGGCGATCGCTGCTAGATCTTCCCCAACTTGCTCACCCACGTGCTCAATGCGATCGCCCCGCAGCAGCACCTGGGTTTGCTGTAGGCGACCATCCGGCAAAAGTACTGTCGCACCGCGAATCAGGAGCGTATGGTCAGGAGACGCAGGCATAGATCCCTCAGGCTAACTTTCTCCATCATAGAGAATGATGGTGGGCGTTCTCTAAATGACAGGGGCACGCCCTCTTTCTGTGATTGCTCGGCCTGGTGTGCCATTTCACCATAGGTCAAAGATCATTAATATCAATCAATCAGTACAAATCAATCAAGATGATTTTGTGCTCAGGTCTGGCAAGACGGCCTTTGCGATCGCCTGAAGCTGAAAGGACGCTGGGAATGCGCCATCTTCCTTAATCCGGCGGATATCCTCTGGCGGAATCTGGATTTTGAGCTTACCTCCCACTGCACGGACAATATCGCCGCGATCAAGTACTCCAGCCACCGCATCCGCTGGAGAAAGAACCGTAATAAAGGGAAGCTGCTCTTCTTCTAGACGCTGAATCACCTCAGGCAGCGGCGTTCCTTCCCGCACCGTCGCAATATCCGCCAGCGGGTGAGAAATATCCTGTACTCGCTTGTAGCTCCATTCGCTGCGCTCTAAAGTATTGAGATCATCCACCTTCACCAGTCCGCGATACCGACCGTCAGAGGCGGCAAAGTAGGCAGAGGGGTGGACGGTTTCGATCACGTATTGATTGGCAAAGGTTTGTACCGTCTGCTCCGCATCCACCACGCGGAAGTCGCGGGTCATGGCGTCCTGAGCCTGGAGCGCCAGCATAATTTCCTGGAGGTCAGTCATGCGGTCATAGCGGGTCGCATTGCGCAGGCCAAACCAGCCCAACAGCGCAATCCAGAAACCGCCTGCATTGCCGCCCAGAATAGCGGTAAACAAGCCCAAGGCCACCGCTACCCAGCCCAGGGCTTGCCCAACGCGCGCGGCCCAATGTACCCCCTGAAAGCGGCTTCCGGTCGCTTTCCAGACGGCGGCTTTGAGCACCTGTCCACCATCAAGGGGCAGTCCTGGAATTAAGTTAAAGAGCGCCAGCACCAGGTTCATCCGTGCTAAGTCGCTCGTGAGCACCTGGGCAATACTCTGTGCCTCAGTGAACTGACTGAGTACCGTCAAAATTGCAAACAGACTTAGGCTAACCGCAGGCCCCGCGATCGCCACCTGAAACGCCTTGCCTGGGGTGCGGGCCTCTTCTTCAATGGCCGCAATGCCCCCAAACAAAAACAGCGTAATGGAATTCACCTTCGTCCCCTGAGACTTTGCCACTAGGCTATGGCCTAGCTCGTGGAGCAGCACCGAGCCAAACAGCAAGAGCGCCATCGCAAAACCAGCGCCCCAAGCCTGCCAAGTTTCCCAGGCTGGATAAAGGGCTTGCCAGTCTAGCCCATTGGCGAGCGTGACCAACCCGACAATGAATAACCAGGAAGAATCGATGAACAGGGGAATGCCGAAAATTGATCCCACTTGCCATCCCGAACGGGTACGCCCTTGCATGCAAAGTCCTCTCAGGCGGATTACTAACGTTTGACGAGCTCAGAGAATTAAGAGCTTAGAGATACGGGAGAACCCGCCTCTTTTCCTATCTTAAGCAATCTCTTACAGGAGTCTCAGCTCTCAAAGGTAGAGATCACCGCTCTAGAGAACGTCGTAAAGAAAAAGAAGCGTCGTAAGAAACTTCCTCTCTTACAACGCTTCCTCTCTGTGCCGTCACGGGATAGATAGGTCGCCGCCTAGACCTTGGGGCCTAGACCCGCCGCCCCCGCGTAGATTGCAAAATCACCCAGCTCATCTTCAATGCGCAGCAGACGGTTGTACTTTGCCACACGCTCACTCCGGCACAGCGAACCTGTCTTGATTTGCCCCGCCCTTGTCGCCACCGCTAGGTCAGCAATCGTGGTATCTTCCGTCTCGCCAGAGCGATGGCTAATGATGGACTTATAGCCATTCCGCCCGCCCAGAGCAATGGTTTCCAATGTTTCAGAGAGCGTCCCGATTTGGTTAAGCTTAATGAGAATGCTGTTGGCCGCACCCTCTTCAATACCGCGACGGAGCCGGACGGGGTTGGTCACAAACAGGTCATCACCCACAATTTGAACGGTACTGCCAATTTTCTGGGTCAGGAGTTTCCAGTGCGCCCAGTCATCTTCGTGGAGCGGATCTTCGATGGAGACGATCGGATATTGGCTGGACAGCCCCGCGAGGTAGTCGATCAGCTCTGTGGGGGAGTGCGCTGTTCCATCGTAGGTGTACTGGCCGTCTTTATAGAACTCGCTGGCTGCTACGTCTAGGGCGAGGGAAACTTCGTCTCCAGGCTTATACCCTGCTTTTTCAATGGCCGAGATGAGCAATTCCAGCGCCTCTTGGTTAGAGCCGAGGTTAGGCGCAAAGCCCCCTTCATCCCCCACACCCGTCAGCAGGTTTTTGGCCTTCAGCACCTGGCTGAGCGCCGCGAACACTTCAGCCCCCCAGCGCAGCGCTTCGCTAAAGCTTGGCGCACCGTGGGGCACAATCATAAATTCTTGTATATCCACGTTGTTGTCGGCGTGGGCACCCCCGTTAATGACGTTCATGAGAGGGACGGGTAGGACGTTGGAGAGGGGGCCACCTAGGTAGCGGTAGAGGGGCAGCTCTAGGGCGCTGGCTGCGGCTTTAGCAGTGGCGAGAGAAACGCCCAAAATGGCGTTGGCACCCAGGTTGGTTTTGTTGGCCGAACCATCCAGGTCAATCATGACCTTGTCAATTTCGGACTGGTTGAGGGCATCGAGCCCTACCAGCTCGGAATAAATTTGCGTTCTGACATTTTCGACGGCTTTACGGACGCCTTTACCCCCATAGCGGGTTTCATCATCATCTCTGAGTTCGTGGGCTTCAAAGCTGCCTGTCGAGGCACCGCTGGGCACTTGGGCAATGCCGTAGGCACCGTTGTACAACGTGACCTCCGCTTCAATCGTAGGGCGACCCCTAGAATCGAGGATTTCACGGGCGTCAATGGTGTCGATCGCAGTATCTTGCATACTCTATTTCCCTATTCCTGAACTCGGTATAGCAATTGCACTGAACAAATTGAAATGAACAAATTGAACTGAACTGAACGGTGTGCACAAACCATCCTAGGGGCGATCGCGCTATTAATGAAATCAGGAAAGACGATTTACGGTTCATTGAGAGGTTTTGTGTCATGCGTTTCTTACACACGATGCTGCGGGTGGGCAATTTAGAGCGATCGCTTCAGTTTTACTGTGACGTGCTGGGGATGAAGCTGCTGCGCCAAAAGGACTATCCAGACGGCAAATTTACCCTAGCCTTTGTGGGCTACGGCGATGAATCTGACCATACCGTCCTAGAGCTAACCCACAACTGGGGCGTCGAGGAATATGACCTAGGCGACGCCTACGGACATATTGCCCTTGGCGTGGAAGATATCTATGCCGCCTGTGCAGAAATTGTAGCCAAAGGCGGCACCGTCACCCGCGCCCCTGGCCCCATGAAGCACGGCAAAACCGTCATTGCCTTTGTCACCGACCCAGACGGCTACAAAATTGAGCTAATCCAGACGGCCTCCCAACCTGAAACCCAGACCGATCAAGTTGCGACGGTTGAAGTGGCCTAATGCCTTGATTTTCAGGGATGATGCAAATTTGCGCTGTCCCGCAAATTTAACAGCGCAGATTTAACAGCGCAGATTTAACAGCGCAAATGCTAAGGTCATCCACGGCAAAACCTGGCTAGGCAGCGGATAAACGTTTGACCTCTATGTTGCCAACCACCTGCTCGGCTTGCCACAAATCGTACTGCATTTGCTGATTGAGCCAACTTTCAGCAGATGTATCAAACGCTTTCCCCAGACGAATGGCCATTTCGGGGCTAATGCCTGCCCTGCCGTTCAAGATAGCCGATAGGGTTTTTCGGCTGACACCCAAGGCTTTAGCAGCCTCAGTCACCGTTAAATTCAACGGCTCGATACAGAGTTCCTTAAGAACTTCGCCAGGATGGGGTGGATTATGCATTTTCATCAGTGGTAGTCCTCAAGATCGACATTACAAGCGTCAACACCATCAAAGGTAAACGTGATTCGCCAGTTTCCAGATACTCGCACTGACCAAGTTCCTTGGCGCTGACCGACCAGCTCATGAAGGCCCAATCCAGGCAGATTCATATCTTGCGGTGAAGTAGCAGCATTGAGGCGAGCCAGAATCAGGCGAATTCGTTTAGCGTGACTTGCTTGAATCCCCCGCGTGGTTCCTGACTCAAAGAACTGTTGTAGCCCTCGATGCTTAAAACTAGCTATCATTGGCTAAATGTAACCCATAACGTTACTAGTTGCACTTTGTCATAAAAACTTGGCCGCAAAAAATTAGTGGGGCGCTGGATGTTTTATTGTCACTATGTTTCTGCCTTCAGATAGATTTGAAGGCGTAGAATTTATGCATGTCCAGCTTCGGAGAGAGGACGGTTTAAAATTTGGCACAGAGAGTTGGCGTAGATTTTGAAATGTTGTAGAGTTAGGTACATAAGAGCAAAATCATCTGCATTTCCTGTAGTACGTTAGCTTCTTAAGACAGACAAAAAATCAAATATCGAGCTATATCAGTCTAAAAGCTAATTGGCTCTATGGGACTGGTTCAGAGTAGTGTTCTGAGCATTGTGTTCTGAAATAAATTGTGAGAGTGAGGAGATTATCTATGAAACGTGCATTTTTGCTTGCCGGAAGCCTTGGCTTGATCGGCTTTGCCTCTCAAGCGGGTTCTGCCCTAGCTGATCAAAGCACCTCTGTGGCTGACTTGATGAAGTCAACCAAGAGTACAGCCATTGGTCAGGTTACTTCTGTTTCCCAACTTTCTGATGTTCAGCCCACCGACTGGGCATTCCAAGCGCTTCAGTCCTTGGTTGAGCGCTACGGCTGTATCGCAGGTTATCCCGACGGAACCTTCCGAGGCAACCGCGCCGCGACTCGTTATGAATTGGCCGCAGCCCTCAACGCTTGCTTAGACCAAATCAGCGATCGCTTTGCTACTAAAGAAGATTTAGAAGCCGTCAAAGCACTCCAAGAAGAATTCAAGGCAGAACTCGCCACCCTCAAGGGTCGGGTTGATGGTCTGGAAGCCAGAACCGCCACCCTCGAAGCCCAGCAGTTCTCCACCACCACCAAGCTCGTCGGTGAAGTGGTCATGGCCGTTCAGTACGGTGACACCATCAACGCAAACCCCAACGTTGCTGGCGGTAACTTTGTTCCTAGCGACTCTCGCGCAACAGCACTAGCACGAGTTCGCTTGAACTTCAACACCAGCTTCACTGGAAGCGACTTGCTACAGACCCAGCTTGAAGTTGGCAATGGTGGCAATGATTTGATCAGCAACGCTGCTGGTTCTCTGCCGTTTGTTCTCGGTTCTGGTCAAGCTGTTTCTGGTGGTGCTCAGTATGACTTAGGTGCCATTGACTATTCAGGCACTAACCCTAACGTTACCCTTCGTCGCTTGGCTTATTCCTTTAAGCCCGCCAAGAATGTAACGGTCACCATTGGTCCTCGCTTGTTCCCTAGCGATTTTGTTGACTTCAACAGCTACGCCAACAACTCCGCACAAGACTTTAGCTCTGGTGTATTCATCAACAACCCTCTGATCATCAACAATGTCGTTGATACTGCTGGTGGTGCTGGTGCTGCGATTGACTGGAACTTTGGCGGTGGCCCTTTCACGGCTCGTGCAACCTACGTTGCGGCTAGCCCAACCAATTCTGTTGCCAACCCCGTGTTCGGTGGTGGTCTCTTTGGAGACCCCTATCAAGCCACTGCTGAGCTTGAATATGCCCGTTCTTTTGGTGCCGAGAAGAAGAGCAATGTTGCAGTTCGTGCTCAGTACACTCGTTCTTCTAGCTTCAACGTTCACCAGGATGTTGTTGGCTTAAATGGTGAAGCAACATTTGGTCGGTTCGGTGCCTTTGGTCGCGTTGGCTACTCAATCAATCCTAAGTTTGGTGTAATTGGTCCAGACGTTGATTACGCTGATGTCATCTTGGCCGGCGGAAATACCAACGGTATTCTGACCTGGCAGGCAGGCGTTGGTGTCAAGGATCTAGTTATCCCTGGTTCCTTGCTTGCAGCAGCCGTCGGTCAGCCCTACCTTGTGTTTGGTCAAGCTGGGCCTGAGCAAACCAACTACGAAGCGTTCTACCGCTTCCCCATCAACGACAACATCACCATCACTCCTGCTGTGATGCTGATCACTGATGTTGGTAACGCCAACACCGACACCATCATCCAAGGTGTCCTTCGCGCAACCTTCTCGTTCTAAGCTGTACTGTTTAGCGAGTTTCTAAATTAGCAAAAGCGCTTGAGTTAATTCTCAAGCGCTTTTGCTTTGGGTGATGAATAATCCATCATTTAAAGTTTTACTGAATTCATTCCAGCATGGCTTCATGTCTACTCAGTCCCCAAAAGAACGGGGTTCGCATTCAGTCTGCTGCAATGCTGCGATCGCCCCCAAAACAGACGGCGACAATCAAGCAGATTCATGGATATTTGCTCAGGCGTGCGATCGCTTTACCCCTAGATCTGGTCGGATAAGAGAAATCGACTTTGCACTCGCCCCCTAAATCCCCCAATTTTGGGGGACTTTGAGTTCAGAGTCCCCCAAAGTTGGGGGGCTGGGGGGCAAGTGCAATGATGCTGAACTTTAACCGAACAGTATTGGCTTTACCCCTAGATCTGGTCGGGGTCTTCACCCAGCTCTCGTAGCCGAGCGGCCAATCGGTCTGCCCGCTGTTGCGCTGCATCTGCGCGCTGCTGTGCCGCCTCTTCCGGTAACGGCACAATTTTGCCTTCCGTGTCATAAAATCGCAGCCAGCTTTCTGTTTCGCGATCAATGGTGCCTGTCCAGGTTCCTAACCATAGCCCTAGCGTTTCACACCACAGCCAGCCCCGTTCATTGGGTGTAATTTCTTGATAGGCACTGTTGCGGTGCCAGCCCTGGAGTGAGTTTGCATCAAACGGGTTATAGACAAAGTAGTCTTGAGTCTTGAAGGTTTTGTCATAGAGCTGCTTTTTAAAGCCTAAATCCACCTTGGCCGTACTCGGAGACATTAGCTCAATAATGACATCCGGATAGCGCCCGCCTTCATCCCAGACGACCCAGCCTTGACGACTGTGCGTCCCCTCTACGTCTAAGACCACAAAAAAATCTGGCCCTCTAAAATCTCGATTTTTGACTTGGGCGCTGCTGTAATAAACAAACATATTGCCGCCCACATAGTAGTCCGTTTGTCCAGCGCGGTACTGCTGATAGGAGCGAATCAGCACATTCATCGCCACGCGATGTTGATTGGTTTCCAAAGGTACGCCGTCGTCAAAAATGAGATCCGTCGGCGGTGCAACCCAGCCATCCGGTTCGTCAGTGACGGTCTGAGCCGGGAGCGTATTGACCATAGAAGGTACCAACAAAAGAGGCTGTGTCTGTATTCTATCGTTAGACGTTAGGGCTTGAGATTGGGGTCAGGTGATAAAATGAAGTCCTTAGAAAACCTGAGTTCGACCAGAAACAACCGCCCCTCATCCTCCCATCCTCCTTCTCCCTAGGGAGAAGGAGGGGCAATAAAAATCAAGCTTCTTAAGCCCCTCGCCTTTGGGAGAGGGGTTTGGGGTAAGGGGCTTCAAGTGCATCATCGACTCACGTTAACCAAAGCGCCCAGCCACGTAGTCCCTGGTGCTGGGCTGTTCTGCCTCGGTAAAAATTTTCTGCGTGAGGTCAAACTCAACCAGTTGACCAATGCGCCGTTCATCGGTGCTAAAAAAGGCCGTGTACTCAGAGACCCGCGCGGCCTGCTGCATATTGTGGGTCACAATCACAATCGTGAGCTGCTGTTTCAAGCCTTGAATCAATTCCTCAATTTTGAGGGTCGCGATCGGGTCAAGGGCAGAACAGGGTTCATCCATGAGCAATACCTTAGGCTTAACAGCTAAAGCACGGGCAATACAAAGCCGCTGCTGTTGCCCGCCAGATAGCGCCAAGCCTGACTGATGCAGGCTATCTTTGACCTCATCCCAAAGGGCAGCGCTGCGAAGGGCGGACTCTACCGCTTCGTCTAGTGCAGGGCGGCTGAGGCGATGAAAGGTGCGAATGCCGTAGGCAACGTTGTCATAGATGCTCATGGCAAAGGGGTTGGGATGCTGAAAGATCATTCCTACCTGACGGCGCAGCAGATTTAGGTTGATATCCCGCGCAAAAATGTTTTTACCTAAAAGCTGGACTTTACCGTCAACCCGAACGTTACTCTCCATCTCGCCAATTCGGTTGAGGATTTTGAGAAATGTTGATTTACCGCACCCCGACGGCCCAATAATGGCAGTCACTTTCCCCTCATAAATATCCATATAAACCCCTTCAAGGGCTTTATGGCGACCATAAAAGCAGCTCACATTCTCGATATGAAACACTGGAAGTGTCGATGGGCTTTGCGGCTCCATTGTGGCTAGCTTTTCCTCGGAACTACTGGAGGAGGAGTGGGGAGAAGGCAACATTGGTTTTATAGCGACTATCAGGCGCGATTAACGTTTACTGGCAACCCATCGAGAGAGCAAGTTAGTGATCAACACAATAATGAGCAGCATCAAAGCTGCTGCCCAGGCGAGGTCGTTCTGCTCAGAGAATGGGGAGCTTGCGTAGTTGTAAATTAAGACCGAAAGAGAAGCACTGGGGCCGAAAAAGCTTTCTAGCCAACCTTGGCTGAAGAGCGCAGTGAAAATAAGCGGTGCGGTTTCGCCAGAAGCACGGGCGATCGCCAGCAAACCACTGGTGATAATCCCAGGCAGGGCACGGGCAATCACAATCCGAAGGGTGGTGCGTGCATATCCAGCACCCAATGCCGCAGAAGCCATGCGCTGACTATTGGGCACTGATTTTAGGGACTCTTCCGTAGCCAGCGCCACCAGGGGCAGCATCAAAATAGACAGCGCAAATCCACCCGCTATGGCAGAAAAGCTTTGAAACGGTAAAACAATGACAGCATAAGCAAACACCCCAATCACAATGGAAGGGGCGGCGCTGAGAATGGTGACCATAAAGCGCACCCAGCTCGCAAAGGCTGACTGCTTACCAAATTCTGACAGGTAAATGGCAGTCAAGATGCCTAGAGGAAGACTAATCATAGCGGCGATCGCCACCATCGCCACCGTCCCAATAATGGCATTGGCAAAGCCGTTGGGTACATCCGTTAGTCCTGCGGGGGCGGGGAGTTGGGTGAGGGTATCTAGGGAAAGATGGGGTAGACCTTTGCTTACAATTGACCAGAAGATTGCAACCAGCGGAATCAGCGCCACAACACTCAGAAAAAAGCCAAGGGTGCCCATGCTCCAGTTGAAGAGCTTTTTGGACGGGGCAAGGGGAGCAAAGGCATCTCTCACGGCATCAACCTTGAACGAGTATGGAGACTGCAAACTTCATTGAGCGTAAACACTAGGCATTCCGCGATAAAAAGCGAATCATGAAGATGGCTAGGGAGTTCACCCCTAGGGTAATCAAAAAGAGTACCAGAGCAAGATACATGAGGGCACCAATATGGAGGGGGTCAAGGGCCTCAGAAAATTGATTGGCAAGGATGGAGGGAATCGTGCTGCCGGGACTCAAGAGTGAAAAGTCAATGCCTGCAACATTTCCAATCACCATCGTCACAGCCATCGTTTCACCGAGCGCTCTCCCTAGTCCAAGGGTAGCACCCCCCAAAATACCGGATATTGCCGCAGGCATCGTCACAAAGATAATCGTTTCCCATTGGGTTGCCCCAAGGGCAAAGGCACCATTCCGCAGGTCAGCAGAAATTGCCAAAAATGCTTCTCGGCTGATGGCGGCGATGGTAGGCAAGATCATAATCGCTAGAATGATCCCTGCCACCAGCATGCTAGACCCAAAGGGCTGGGTATTAAAGATAGGTAGCCAGCCAAAGCGCGCATACAGAAATTCCTGAAATGGATTAATGGCTGGGGTGAATACAAACACACCCCACAGACCAATAATCACGCTAGGGATCGCGGCAATTAGCTCTACCAAGAACGCGATGGGGATTTGCACCCAGGGGGGTAAGACACGCTCACTGGTGACAATAGCGATCGCCACGCCAATGGGCAGCGCCAGCACCAGCGCAATAAAAGCGCTGACCAGTGAACCAAACAGATAGGGCAAAGCCCCATAGATAGACTCATCAATATTCCAGTCCTGCTCCCAGAGGAAGGGCAGACCGAATTTAGCGATCGCTGGCCATGCATCCCGTGAGATCAGCGCTACCACAAAAAATGGAACGGCCCCAGCAATGAGCGCTGCGACAAACGTTAGGCTCTTGAAGCCACCATCGCCCAACAATGTTCTTAGAAATGGGAGCTTACCCGCATTTTCTAAAGAATCATCCGTGGATGAGGAAGTCAATAAAGAGGAAGACTCGGTAGAAGGTGCCACAGCAAAACCCACGAATTAACTCAAAGTGCCCATGCAGAGAACTGAGAGAAAAAGACTGAATAAGGCTCAGGTTCTTAGGCTGAATGCTTGAAACAAAGTCAACCTAAGACCTAGAGCCAAAAAATAGGGACAAAATTATCCGGCACAGTACATCAAGGAAAGAGACTGAGTTAGCGTCTCCTTATCTGCGTTTTGACAACCTGAAGCGCCCGCTGGGCAACGCTAGGCGGAATTCTTGAATACTCTAGGGAAGCATTAATGCTTTGTCCCCTGGTCAGAACCCACTCCATCCAACGCTGAATTGCTGGCAACTTCTGGGCGTCGTACCTTTTATAAAGCAACATCCAGGTCAACCCCACAATGGGATACCCATCCGCCGGATTGCCTTCAAAGACCCGGAAGTTAGCCGGAAATCTGATATTATCCAGCGCATTATCGGCATTTGCCAAGGTTGGCAGCAAAAACTGATTCTTACGGTTTTGAAGAGCTGCAACGGGCAGGTTATTGCTCTTGGCAAAGGAAGCCTCCACATAGCCAACCGAGTTGGGGGTTTGCTTAACCGTCGCTGCAACACCAGCATTTCCTCGACCTTGGAGAGGCTTACCGGGCCACTTCGGCGCAGAACTTGGGCCTACCCGTGATCTAAAGCCGGCGTTTTGGGCACTGAGGGCATTGGTGAAAATGAAGGTTGTACCGCTGGAGTCGGCTCGAACCACGGTGCGAATGGGCTGGTTGGGCAGGTTCACGCCAGCATTGGTACTCGCGATAGCAGGATCATTCCATCGGGTGATTCTACCTGAAAAGATTCCGCTAGAAGCTGCCTGAGATAACTTCAGGCCAGAGGGCACCCCAGGAACGTTGTAGGTAATAGCAACGGCTCCCCCCGCTGTGGGAATCAAGAGGGCACCACGACCTTGGTGTGCATTAGCCATCTGATCATCAGTCATCGCAGAGTCACTGCCGCCAAAGTCTACAGAGCCTGCCTGAATCTGCCGGATACCACCGCCACTCCCAATGGCCTGGTAGTTTATTCTAATGCCAGGATTCGCCTTCTGAAATTCACGGATGTAGCGCTCGTAAAGTGGCGCTGGGAAGGTAGCACCAGCACCGTTGAGAACGACGGTTTGGGCGATCGCCGCAAAGAAAGGAGTAATCGTGACAGCAACAGAAACGACGGATGCTGTCACGGTGCGACGTAAAACCGTAGCGTTAAGACCCATTTGATGCTCCCATTATCTAGTTAATTTAATAAAATGTTCGTTTGGATACCCCATCTAGTCATATAGAAAAAAGGTTAAGGTAAGATTATTCTTTCTTAAAGGGAAAGATAACTTTAGGTTAAAATCGACAGTAATATTCACAACAAGAAATAATAATTTAAGATTATTTTTCCAATAAAATTGCAATGCAAAATTTCAAAATCGTCACTTATTTTTTACGTTTAAAGCAATTAAAAATATTGGATTATTTGTTGCATTATTTTGATTCAATGATTCGCAAGAAAAAATTTTAAGATAAATTATTTTTTAAATATCTTATTTAATTTGCATTTTAGGTTTTTGAATATACCTGCAAATATTAAAATATTGTTCATCTCGATCTTAATAGCCGTGCTTAAGTTGATAAAGTTTTGAGAAAATTTTTAAGCAAATCATTCGATTTCCGAAATGTCCCTCCAGCCTAAAAACAGAAAAAGACAGTCAGGGAAAGAGTGCGCTATTGTGGTTCTCTGGCGTAACAAATCGAGTGAATGAGTTCTCAATCTTCTGATATAAAATTTTCTGATTTAACAACGTTGATTGCGACCCGCATTGCCGCATCGCCCAATCAGCGCGTTCCCTTTGCCGTGTTTATGGACTGGGCGCTCTATGAACCTGAACTGGGCTACTATGCAGCCCATCGTCAAAAAATTGGAGCCGGGGGAGATTTTGTCACTTCGCCCCATTTGGGTGCAGATTTTGGAGAGCTACTGGCTGAGCAGTTTCTCGATTTTTGGCGATCGCTGGATCGGCCTGCGCTATTCCATCTGCTTGAAATGGGTGCGGGGCAAGGACTCATTGCCAAGGATGTGCTGCACTACCTCAGCGATCGCGCCAAAACCTCAGCAGAGTATGCGGCCTTTTGGCAGGCGCTCCAGTACATCATTGTTGAAAAAGCAGCGCCTCTGGTTCAAGAGCAGCAGTTTTTGCTGAAGGCGTTTGCAGCAGACAAAGTGACCTGGAAACAGTGGTCAGATATTCCAGCAGAAAGTATTGTGGGCTGCTGCTTTTCTAACGAGCTGGTAGATGCGTTTCCGGTGCATTTGGTTGAGGTGCAGGCGGGGCAACTCCATGAAGTCTATGTGACCATCGAGGCTGATTCGTCCCTGCCGCCCTTTAAGGAGGTGTTGGATATGCCTTCATCGCCGAAGCTGGAGGTGTATTTAAGCGCCCTCGGCATTGACCTCACAACCTACCCCAATGGCTACCGAAGTGAAGTTGGGCTAGCGGCCCTGGACTGGCTCAAGACCGTGGCGCAAAAGCTTTCGCGGGGCTATGTCTTAACGATTGATTATGGCCATACCGCCGCCCAATACTATAGCCCCCAGCGCGATCGCGGAACCTTGCAGTGTTACTACCAGCAGTCTCATCACAATGACCCCTACTGGAATATTGGCCATCAAGACCTCACGGCTCACGTCAACTTCACGGCGCTAGAGCAGCAGGGAACACGCTGCGGACTCGAAAATATTGCCTTCACGCAGCAGGGCTTATTTTTGATGGCGCTGGGTTTGGGCGATCGCATCTATGCCAATACATCTGCCAACACCACAGCATCAGATCTTGTCCAAAGCCTTCGCAGAAGGGATGCGCTGCATGGGCTGATGAATCCCCTGGGGCTGGGTGGATTTGGGGTACTGCTTCAGGGTAAAAGTACCGTCTCATCTCTGAGGGAATATCCCTTCAAAGGATTTACCGTGAGCGGCGCAGCTTTCTAGGTCTTGAAGAATGGGTCGCTTTAGCGGCAAGATGAGCTGTAAAAAGAAGCTCAGTTTAAAACATCGACTATCTAAAACATCGACTATGGTCGTTAACGCTGTCACAATTCAGCCTGTCAGAAGTCCCGAAGACCTAGAGCGGTTTCTAGACGTGCCGCAGCGTGTCTATCGGAATGATCCCAACTGGGTGCCCCCCATCAGAAGCGCGATCGCCTCTCAGCTTGGTGCTGACACGCCCTTTTTAACCTACGGCACCTTCCAAGCCTTTCTGGCCTTCGATCACGGACAGCCTGTAGGCCGGATTGTAGCTGCGGTGAATCAGCGCCTCATTGAGCGCGAAGGCCAGTCCATCGGGCTATTTGGCTATTTTGAATGTATCGACGATTCTGCGATCGCCCAAGCCCTCTTTGAAGCAGCAGAGCAGTGGCTGCGGGAACAGGGAATACAGCAAGTTCGCGGGCCGATTAACCTATCCACCCACAATAGCTGCCTCTTTCTGGTGGATGGGTTTGATAGCCCACCCGTCATGATGATGCCCTACAACCCGCCCTACTATCCTCAGCTGATGGATACCCTGGGCTGGCAGAAGGCCAAAGATGCCTACGCCTACGACTTCAGGCTTGACCATGACCTGGCGCAGCAGTTTGAAAAGGGGTATCGCATTGCCTGTGAGTCGGGCGTCACCTTTCGGCCACTCCATACCAAAGGACAAGACTTTATCGAAGACTGCAAAAAACTCTACCAGCTCTTTAACGAAGCCTTTAGCCAAAACTGGAGTTCTACCCCGCGCAGCCTTGAGGAATTTTTAGAAGAGGCCAAGAGTCTCCAGTCCCTGGTCGATCCCGATGTTTTCCCCGTCGCTGAGCACAATGGCAAAATGATTGGCTTTTGGATGGGGCTACCTGACTACAACATTGCCCTCAAGCATGTGGGCGGCAAGCTCAACTGGCTCGGCCTGTTGAAATTTTTGTGGTACCGTCGCCAAATTGATCAAGGCCGGATTATTGCCATTTGTGCGCTACCAGAATATCGTCGCAAGATGGTGGCACCGGGTCTCATTTATCTAGGGATGCAGGGTGGCATCAAGAAAGGGAAACCCTACCGTCGGGCAGAACTCTCCTGGGTCTTTGAGGATAACTATCCGTCCCGCAAGCTGATTGAAGCCGCAGGCGGTAAGATTTACAAGACATACCGGATTTATGAAAAATTGCTATGAAGGCGTTAGTAACAGGAGCCAATGGCTTTACGGGTTCCCATTTGGTAAAGGCGCTGGTGCGGCGCGGCGCAGCAGTGGTGGCCTACGTGCGCCCCACGAGCCACCTCGACTTCCTGGCAGATCTCCCCATTGACTACGCTTACGGCGATATTACCGATCAGGCGGCGCTGACGGCTGCTATGAAAAATGTGGATACGGTGTTTCATACCGCAGCCTATGTGGAATTGGGGCTGGTGGATGATGCAAAAATGGAGCGGGTGAATATTCGCGGCACCCAGGCGGTGCTGGCGGCAGCACAGGCGGCGGGGGTCTCTAAAATGGTGCACTGCAGCACGATTGGGATTTTTGGGGATACCCAAGGACAGGTGATCGACGAAACTTTTCAGCGCACTCAGGCGGGTTTCTCATCAACCTACGATCGCACAAAGTATCTTGCCCAACGGGCGGTCGATTCCGCAGCTCAGAAAGGCTTTGATGTGGTGAGTGTGCTGCCTTCTGGGATCTTTGGCGCGGATGACCCCCACTTTGGCCCCGTGGTGCAGCTTTTTTTAAAGGGAAAACTCAAGGTCTGGGCTGGGGGCGATCGCATTACGGGCATTGTTCATGTAGATGATTTGGTAGAGGCGATGATCTTAGCTACAGAGCGAGGTCAGCGCGGAGAGCACTACATTATTTCAGCGGGAGAGATGACCACCCGTGAAATGTTTCAGCACTTTAGCGAAGCCACAGGGATTCCCGTCCCCCGCGAAGCGCCCAAGCCGTTGGTTCGGCTTCTCGGAACGATTCTTGACCCCATTGGCCGCCTCTTTCGCTGGCAGCCACCCTTGAGTCAGGAGCGCGTTCACTACATCTATGATCGCTGTGTCCGCGTGGATGCGGCCAAGGCACGTACCGCCCTGGGCTGGACACCCCGCTCTGTGGCAGAAACACTCCAAGATCTCGTGCCAAAACCCGTCCAGCTCACGGATTAAGCGCTATGAGCTTGCCCATAAACTATAGGCTTGCCCATAAACTAGGAACTCACACACTAGGGTTTAACCGATGTCAACGTTCAGCGATCGCACCGTTCTAATTACCGGAGCCAGTAGCGGCATTGGGGAAGCTTGCGCCTTTGCCTTTGCGGAAGCTGGGGCACGCCTGATTTTGACCGCACGGCGATCGCAGCGTCTAGAAGCGCTTAAAACCCAGCTAGAGCAGCAGTTTCAGGCTAAGGTTTTGCTACTGATCTTTGATGTCAGCGATCGCGCTGCGGTCACAGCCGCCCTAGAAAGCCTGCCCCTAGACTGGCAAAGCATTGATGTCTTAATCAACAATGCTGGCCTGAGTCGTGGACTAGCGAAGCTTCAGGAGGGCAGCATTCAAGACTGGGAAGAAATGATCGACACCAACGTGAAGGGGCTGCTCTACATGACCCGCGCGATTGTGCCAGGAATGGTGGAGCGCGGTCATGGCCATGTGATTAATTTAGGATCGATTGCGGGTCACGAAACCTACCCCAAGGGCAACGTCTATTGCGCCACCAAGGCTGCTGTCCGCGCCATTTCCGAAGGCTTAAAACAGGATTTACTCGGCACCGCCGTGCGAGTCTCTTCCGTAGACCCTGGCCTAGTGGAAACGGAGTTTAGTCAGGTGCGTTTTCATGGAGACCGCGATCGCGCTGCGGCGGTGTATCGGGACACCACGGTTTTAAGTGCCGCCGACGTGGCTGAAGTGATCTTGTTTTGTGCAACCCGCCCCGCCCATGTGAATCTCAGCGAGGTATTGCTGCTGCCCACGGCGCAGTCTGGCGCAACCCTAGTTCATCGCACGTCCTAGAATTGCGCGTCCCAGAATTGCACCTCCCAGGCGTGGATATCAAGCCCTGACTCAACCCTGACGATGCGACTATGCAGGCTTTAATTTCTCCATCAGCTCCTGCTTAATGCGGCTCAGGATAGAGGACTGATCCATAGAACTGAGGATCTCCTTAACCACGGTTTTGGGGCTATTGTCGCCCCAGGATGCCCCCCTAGCGAGGTACTGTTTAGCGACCAAGCCAATGCCGTAGGATGCCCCACCCGCGATCGCTGCCTGAGCGATCGCCACGGACAGATAGGGCACCAAGGAGCCGCCGCCTGTTGCGGGAGCCGCAAGGCCGAGGGCACCTTTGAGGGAGCTGAGTCCTAGGGTTGTGACCAGCTCTCCCGCGCTAATGCCGCCCAGGGCAAAGGCAATTTTTTGGAGCAGACCCACGGCATCTTTAGGGGTCATAGGGATGCCGTATAGCCGAGAAAGGGTCAAAATCATTGCGACATCAATGGTGGCGCTGCTGACGAGATCTACGAAGGTGATGGGGTTGAGGGCGATCGCCAGGGCTTTGGTGGTGACACTCTGCCAAATAATGCGGTTGGCCTGCTCGTCTCGGAGGGTGAGCTTCCGCGCCAGCACCTGCTCGTTAATATCATCCGCATAGAGCAGCGTATTGAGGGCAATTAAGGCCTTCCCCTCCCGCGCCAGAATATCCAGAATTTTTAGCTTGAGGTCCTGCACCTGCGGAGCACCTGCCACCAGTTCCGCACTCCAGGTGCCGTCGGGCTGCTGGACGGGTTTGGCGACCAAGGGTGCCGCCGCCGCCATCACAATTTCGTCGGGGGAGAGTAGCTCCCGCACGCGATCGTCCCGAATTTTGGCATAGATGGTCTGTCGATCCGCTTCTGGGTACTGATCCACTTTATTAAAGACCAGCAGCATGGGTTTACTGGCTTTGCGCAGTTCGGCTAGGGCGTCATACTCTACACGGGTGATGTCCCCCGCCACCACAAATAAAATCAGGTCGGCCTGTTTTGCCACCTCCCGCGCCATGACTTCTCGCGCCTGTCCATCAATTTCATCAATGCCGGGGGTATCGATCAGCTCAATGCGCGATCGCCCCGCCCCTGCGAGGGAAATCCGCAGGACATTGGCTAGGGCTGGATCGGGCTGGCCTGATTCTGGGTCTAATTCTGGGCCTAATTTTGGGTCTGATTCTGGGCCTAATTCTGGGTCTGATTCTGTGGCGCACCAGCTGACCTGCTGCTGGGTACGCGTCACGCCGTGGAGTGGGCCAGTCTCAAAGACGGTTTGACCCAGTAGCGCATTGAGCAAGGAAGATTTTCCTCGACTCACCATGCCAAACACTGCAATATGAACCACCTGCTGCTCTAGTTTCTCCAGCATGGTCTGGAGCTGCTGAATTTCGGTTTCTAGACCGACTCGCTCTTTGGGGGTTAAGTCTAAACGCTCCACAAGGCTGCTGAGCGAAGCCTGGGCGCTCTGGTAGCTGAGGTCTGCCTGGATATCCTCAAGCCCTTGAATGGTGTGGTCAAATTCCGCAGCGATCGCATTAAATGTCTCTGGGGCTGACGGATCAGCGATCGATTCAGCAATCGATTCAGCAATCAACCCAGTTCTCGATGAATCATGGGGCATAGATAGCTCCACCCACTCATCCCAAACCTGCCACTCATCGGGCGTAGAGGCTTGTTGATTGAGGCGTTCTGTCATGGTCTTAGACCTTTACCCACTTAGACCTTTACCCACTTAGACCTAGCTTCTTCTAGGGTAGCGCCAGCCTAAGGCTGTCTGGCGGTCTTCATGCCGATATATTCAATTCATGCCGATATATTCAATTCATGCCGATATCTTCATGCCGATAGCAGAGTCATTTTAGACGGCAGTTCTTGATGTTTTACTCGGTGATTAAGCCTGGAATGGGCAGCAGCTCGATCTGTTTTTGCTTTAAGTCAATGGGCTTCACAAACTCTTTGACCAAGGGAACTAGGATCGTTTTGCGCGGGGTATCTTGGGTTTTTGGCTGGGTTTCAATTTCTAGGAGGTCATGCCCTGCACTGGCAATGCCAATGACGGTGCCAATCGTTTCCTGGGTATAGCCATTGATCACGGTTAGCCCTACCAGGTCTAATACGTGAAATTCACCGTCTTCTAGGGGAGGGCGATCGCCAATGGGTACCATCAGCTTTGCGCCGCGCAGGGAGTCTGCCTGCTCTCGATTTTCCACACCGCGCAGGGAGAGAACGTACAGCCCCTTGCCGTCTAAATAGCGTCCTTTTTCAAGGTAAATAGACTCAAGCTGTGCTGCCTGGGGACGCAAAATCCATCGCTCTCCGGGCTCTAAAAAACGCTGAGGGAAATCTGAATCTGGGTAGACCCGCACCTCTCCCTGAAGTCCCTGAACGCCCACAAACTTGCCAATCTCTATCCAGTCACTCAAGTCAACGGTTGGATTTTTAGGCAGGTTGGGTAGTGTGCCTTTCCGGCCAACATTTGAACCAACATTTGAACCAACATTTGAACCAGTCGTCGATTGCACAATGGCTCCTTACAGGGCTATCTAGTGGGGGATTGAATGGGGGAATTTAATGGGAAGTCAGCGATCGCTGCGGTGTAGATTGTACAGATTGATCGGCAGATTGGTAGACAGTGCGCACCACTGCCGCCAAGCGCTTCATGCCTTCGGTCAGTTCTGCATCCGTGGCGGTCAAGCTGAGGCGTAGGCACTCATGTTTGTGGGCCCAGTCTTCCCGCAGTCCAGGGAAAAACGAACTCCCCGGCACCGCAATGACCCCAGCCTGCTTGAGATGCTGGTAAAACTCCCAGTCTTTCATCGGCAGATCTCTGAGCCACAGCCACCCAAAGATTGCGCCCTCACCCCGATGGAGAAACCAAGGAATCTCATCCGGCATAAATTCCGTCAGCGCGGCCTCTAGACAGACAAACTTTTGCTGATAGAAGGGTCTAATGATTGACTCAGAAATGGTTGCCAAGGCACCAGAGCGAATGGCACGGGCGGCGATCGCCTGTCCGTAGCGGCCAGAGTGAATACAAACATTGGTCTGAAATGCCTCCAGCACCTGAATAATGCGCTCATCTCCAATGGCGATGCCAATCCGCTCACCGGGCAGACCTGCCTTCGAGAGACTCATGCAATGCACCACATTTTCGCCTAGATAGGGCTTCATCTCTGTGAAGTTGAGGCTGGGGAAGGGAGGACCGTAGGCAGAGTCAATAAAAACCGGTACATCAAAGGGAAGCGCCAGGGCCGCAATTTTCTCGACTTCTTCATCTGTGAGCACATTGCCCGTGGGGTTACTGGGACGGGAAAATATTACGCAGCCTGTCTGTGCATTAATCTGGAGTTGGCTAAAGTCCGGGCGATACTTAAAGCGATGACCTGCCTCATCAATATCAAGGGCAGGCTTATAGGAAATGACCGCCTCAGGCTCTAAGCTAATTCCGCCATACCCCGTATAGTCAGGGCTGAGGGGCAGCACAACGCGCTTAAGTTGACCTTGATGGTCATAGCCCCCAAAGGCATTGGCTGCCAAAAAATAAAGCGACTGGCTGCCAGGAGTAATGAGAATCTGCCGTCGATTGAGCGTGAGGCCATAGCGCTGATTGAAGTCGGCAATCACCGCATCTACCAGCGGTTCATACCCCTGACTTGCGCCATAGCGGCAGACCACCTCACCATATTCAGGGCTGTCCAGTAGTTCCAGTGTATTTTGCCGCCAGAGTTGCTCTACTTCTGGCAAAATGACCGGATTTCCGGCACTTAGGTTAATAAAAGTCTGGCCTTGGCCTGCCCGCAGCGTCTCAATAATGTCTTTCATAATGGCCCGAACGCCTGTTAATGCAGACATTTGAGTCCCAATTCGGGTTAGAGCAGGCTCCATAAGCTGTCTCGATCTCTCTGGTATAACGCCCAAGACTTCACTCTAATCAATTTTGGAGGCTCAGTCGAGAATCTGTTTTTCTTGTTTACAGGAAGAAATCGCACTGTGGCGAGAGTCACAAGACCTTGCGCTGGACGAGGGAAGATTTGAGGTAGAGGGGACACATTTCAGAGGGAAGGCCTCTTCCGTCGGCGATCGCGCTGGGCTGCACGAGCTGGGCTGCACGAGCTGGGCTGCACGAGCTGGGCTGCGCTATTTTATCGAGAATGAGGTTGACACAAATAGAGAGCGGTACTAAATTTAGGGTGCATTGGTCAATTCTAGTCATCCATAGCGCTAGATGTGGAAGTCTATCCAGACCTGCTTGTCCTAGACGTTAGCTAAGAGATTGTTCAGTATGGTTGTATCTCAGTCTCCCGCTGTAGCGCTCAGCGAATCCCAAAGAGCGGTTCTGCAAAAGTATTTTATTAATGGAGAAAACACCTGGGAAGAGGTGGTAGAGCGGGTCGCTCGGTTTGTGGCCAGTGCGGAAGAAACCCCTGAGCTGCGGGATTACTGGCAGGATAAGTTTTTGTCGATTTTGCTACCCATGAAGCTGGTGCCGGGTGGCTCTATTTTGGCGAACTGTGACCACGGCACGCGGGGGCTACTCAACTGCTTTGTGCTATCGGCAGAGGACAATATCCACGACATTACGAAGCTGGTGTCTGATGCGGTGCTGACCACTAAGTTTAGGGGTGGGGTGGGCATCAATATTGGGGCTGAGGGGCAGAAGGGCTACATTCGCCCGAAGGGTTCACCGTTTCAGGATGGTCGGGCGCTGGGGCCTTGTGCGGTGCTGGATATGGTGTCGGAGAATTCTAAGAAAATCACGACGGGGAATAAGGCACGCAGAGGCGCATTTTTGTTTTCGATGGACTGGAAGCATCCCGACATTTTGGAGTTTATTCAGGCGAAGACGCAATCTACGATTGATGCGGGCATCACGAAGTCTGTGGTGGAGCAGATGGCGCAACTGGTGCAGAGTGACCTGCCCCTCGCCGAGAAGCAGCAGAAGCTTCAGGAAATTAACCAACAGCTTTCGACGGCCTGGGTGGAGACGCATTTGAGTCCAGAAGGCAAGCGCGATCGCCGTTGGCACAACGCAAACATCTCTGTGCAGCTTGATGATGAATTTTTCACGAAACTGGATGCAGGAGATAACTTTGCCAATGAACTCTGGGACAAGATTGCCAGCAATGCTCACGCCACCGCTGACCCTGGCTTGCTGTTGATTGACAACGCCAAGCGCCGCAGTCCTATCCGCGATTTTGTGACCTGCACAAACCCTTGCGTGACGGCTGATACGTGGGTACATACGGGGGAAGGGCCACGCCAAGTCAAGGATTTAGTGGGTCAACAGCACAGCACTTACGTGAATGGGGAGCTGTTTAGCACTACGCCAGAGGGCTTCTTCTCAACGGGTATTAAGCCAGTCTTGAGCCTTCAGACTCAGGAAGGATATCGGCTGAGATTGACAGGAAACCATCGAGTGCTGAAGGTGACGGCGCAGACTCGATATCGCCAGTACACCGAATGGGTGGCGGCAGAAGATCTTCACCCTGGCGATCGCGTCATGCTCCACGACCATCGTGTTTTGGAAAGCTGGGAAGGCGTAGGTACCTTTGATGAAGGGTGGTTACTGGGCAGTCTAGTGGGAGATGGCACCTTTGCACTCAACAACCAGGGTGATATGCAAGGCATTCTTGGCTTCTGGGGTGAAGATAACCCTGTGATGTTGAGCTATGCTGTGGGGCTGCTCAATCAGATTGAAAAGAAAAGCAGTGTGGGTCGGGTTTATGCTGTAACGGGGACTCAGTCCATTGCCCAATCAAAAAGTGTTGTGGCAACGACACGACTGGCAGAACTGGCACAGCGGTTTGGGATTTGTAAGGGTTCTAAAACCGTGACGGCTGAAGTTGAGCAGGCCAGCTTTGCCTTTTATCAAGGATTTTTGCGGGGTCTATTTGATGCGGATGGCAGTGTACAAGGGCATCAAACTAAAGGCATTAGCATTCGTCTAGCACAGAGCGATCTGTCAACCCTTGAAGCCGTACAGCGAATGCTGGCGCGGATAGGGATTGCTTCTAAGCTGTACCAAAATCGGCGGGATGCTGGCGATCGCCTACTTCCTGATGGAAATGGTGGCCTTGCACCTTATTTCTGCAAGGCGCAGCATGAGTTGATCATTGCAGGGGAAAACATAGGACGATTTGCAGACGTGGTTGGATTTCAAGATTCTGCCAAGACACAGAAGCTCGCCACTCTGATGAGTCAGTATGTCCGGACACCTAACCGAGAGCGATTTTCTGTGACTGTGGCGACGATTACTCCTGATGGCGTTGAAGAGGTCTACGACTGTACGGTGCCTGGGCCACACTGCTTTGATGCCAACGGCTTAGTCGCTCACAACTGTGGTGAAATCTTCTTGCCGCCCAATAGCGCCTGTAACCTAGCTTCCCTAGTGCTGACGAAGTTTATCGATCGCAATGCTAAGGGCGAAATTGAAATTGACTGGCAAGATCTAGCCGAAACCGTTGCAATTTCCACTCGATTTCTCGATAACGTCTTGAGCGTGGCGGAATTTGCTACTCCTGACCAAAAACACAATGTCAGAAATGTGTTCCGGCAGTTGGGGCTGGGCATTATGGGCTGGGCCGATTACCTGAAGCAAGCGCGCATCGCCTACGACTCGCCACAGCACCTCGACGAAATCGATCGCTGGGGGGGCTGGATTGCTCACCATGCCTATCGTGCTTCGGAAGCATTGGCGCAAGAAAAGGGAGCCTGTGGAGTCTGGCCACAGATCCAGGAGGTGCGGACGGGTAACGTCTTTGAGCGCTGGGTAGATAGCGAAGGGAATGAGTATAACGGTGAAGAGGCGATCGCCTCCCATCGGCAGGACTTAACCCAGGTGCCGCGCCGTAACTCTACGGTACTCTCTATTGCACCGACGGGCAGTATTGCTCAACTTGCGGCTTGCTCTTGGGCCTTTGAGCCGGACTTTGGGTTGACGCTCTGGAAGCAGGTGTTTGTGGATGCTTCTAAAAATGAGCAGAACTGGATTCAGATCCTGAACCCGTACCTAGAAGACCTGAACCTGTCGGAAGCAGATGCGGAAATTGTGAAGCGCACGGGTTCTCTAAAAGGGACAGAATTTGCCAAGCAGCATCCTGAAGTTACGGCGGCGTTTAAGATTGCGCGGGAGGTGCCCCCAGGCTGGCATATTCTGGTGCAGTCTAAGTGGCAGGACTGGATTGACTCTTCTATTTCTAAGACGATTAACCTACCCAGTCACGCGACGGTGGATGAAATTAAGCAGATTTACCGTTTGGCGGCGAAGGCTGGCTTAAAGGGCGTGACGATTTACCGTTCTGGGACGCTGGAGTCGGAGCCGATTAAGGTGGGCGATGCAGAAAAATCCGGGAGTTAAGAGATCCCCTCTAAATCTCCCTTACAAAGCTACCTCGTACACACAAGTCGAAGAAAAGTCAAAAACGCGGTAAATCCCCTCCTGGGAGGGGTGCCCGTAGGGCGGGGTGGGTGAGTTAGTAGCGCCATGACTAACCCACCCCTACCCCTCCCAGGAGGGGATGGATGAATGAGTTGGTGGCAAAATTCTTGCCGAAGAAAGATTTTAAACTTGTGTGTAGACCGCAGCCTTACAAAGAGAGCGCAGATCCGTAAAGTAATTGTTCAGAATTGGTATTAACGATGGCAAGTACACAGGCTTTATTGACTCTTGTAGATTCTTTCCCTGAGGCGTTTTATGACCCAGAGGGGGCGCAGGCGATCGCAAATACAACGCAAGTAAGCCAACATCAAGAGGCCGCTCGGATTCAGGCGCTGTTGGATTTGGCGACGGAATTTCCTGAAGCGTTTGCTGACCCAGAGGCACCTGTTGCAACGCCTGTTGTGGTAGCAGATACTCCGAAGCCAGAGGTGCAACCCGTGGTGGAAGCAGTTGTGGCTCCGACGGTGGGGGCTAGTTTGCCCGCTGGGTACGAGCTTTCGCTGAATCGCACAATTTCTACGTTTACCTGGGGCAATATTGAGGCGCACTTGAGCTATTCGGCGGCGGGGTTAGCGTCGCTGTGGTTGGTGGCGGGCAAGTCGGGGACGGAGATTCAGTCACTATGTGAGGCGATCTGTCGGTTGACGAATTTGTTATTGACCTATCAGGTGCCTGTTGCAGAGATTGTGCGACAGTTGCGCGGCATTCGCGGGGCGGATTCTGAAGGGCTTGGCCCTCATCGAGTGTTGGGGCTGGCGGACTTGATTGGGAAGGTGTTGCAGGAGGCTCCGGCGACGTTAGGGGGAGTAGTTACTGCTCCGGTGACAGTAGCGCAGACTGTAACGGCAGTAGTTCCGGTACAGGAACCCATAAAGGTTGAGACTGTGGAGCTTTCGGGCGATTCTCAAAATGGAACTTCCATAACAAAGTCTGGCAGCGAGTTGTTATCTCACTCACTGCTCAATTTATCAGACAGCAATCATCGAATGAGTCTTTGCCCTGAGTGTGGCTCGGAACTTCAGGCGATGAATGGTTGTTCTGGTGGGGCTTGCCTGGTGTGTGGATTCAGTAGCTGTTCGTAATATTGAGGAGTTAGAGCCATCCTCAAGTTCTAACGTTCGGGAGCATCCCACTTTGGCCAAAAGCTTGAGGAATATAGCTTTTGCGATAAAG